>JANOQS010000145.1:0-7037 GCA_031414975.1 Methylibium sp.
GGCCCTCTCGCGCCACGCCACTCGACCGTCATGCACAGGTGCGATACTGCGCGCGATCATGGAAGTTCTTCAGCTCGATGTGTCCGGACGCCCTCAGGCGTGGATCTCAGCCAGGGAGGCTGCGGTGATCTACGCCTGCGAAGGCGTGGCCTGGACGCTCGGCGACACCTTCTTCGTGCTGCGCGGCGGCACGCAGCGCCGCACCGGGCTGCAGTCGCGCATCGAGGTGCACCCGATCATCGCGGTGCGAGGCTCGGTGCCGAGCCGGGCCTGGCGCCAGACGCCGGCACTCAGCAACCTCAAGCTGTTTGCGCGCGACCGGCAGGTGTGCGCCTACTGCGGCCACCGCTTCCACTTCGACGAGCTGACGCGCGAGCACATCGTGCCCACCTCGCGCGGCGGGCTCGACAGCTGGATGAACTGCATCACCGCCTGCCGCACCTGCAACGGCCACAAGGGCAACCGGCTGCCCGAGGAAGCGCACCTGTCGCTGATGTACCTGCCCTATGTTCCGAGCCTGCACGAAGACATGATCCTGCGCGGCCGGCGCATCCTGGCCGACCAGATGGAGTTCCTGCTCGCCAGCGTGCCGCGGCACAGCCGACTCCACGGCTGACCGCGCCGGCAGCCAGGGGCTGATGTAGCGGCCGGCCCGAGGGCTGCCTCCCCACGCGTCGCTACCGATTTGCCGGTGTCGGCGCGCGCGCCTCGAATCAGAACCTCGCGCCAATGTGCAACGCCACCGCGCCACCGGCCGGCAGGTTGATCGTCGCGGCACCGCCCGCCACGCCGATGGTCGGGCCGGTGCAGGCGGCCGGCGTGGCGCCACTCGCGGCGGTGTAGCGAAAGAGCGCCACGTTGCAGTAGTTGCCGTCGGGCAGCGTGGTGGCCGCGACGAAGCTCGTCGCCAGGCCGAGGCTGAGGGCAACGAAACCCTTGCCCGCGCGCGCGAACGCGATGCGGTTGTTGTCGCCATTGATCGTCTGAAAGCCGACCAGCGCCGCACCCACCGTGGCCTTGCGGAACGCCACCATGTTGGCAATCGCCTCGCGCCGGTGTTCGCAGATCCAGCTGCCGGCCTGCGGGCTGCCCAGCGCAGTGGTGCAGACCGAGGTGCCGGCGCCATTGAACGTGGACAGCGTCACGCCGCCTTCGGCCGACGGCGGCCCCGCATCGCGCCCAGCCGCCGACGCCCGATCGAAACCGTAGCTCGACATCACGCTTGGCGCGCCCTGCGGGTGCGCGAGCATGAAGATCGCCGCGAGTTCGTAAATCGAAGACGCGTAGGACAGGTTGTCGCCGCGCTGGTTGTCGTGGTTGTCGATGAAGACCACACTCTTGTCGGACGGGAGCAGGCCGTTCGTCAAACCCTGCAGCGAGGCCAGCGTGGCCGCGTTGCGCCCGGTGAACGCATCGGTGAGGCGGTAGCCGTACTGGAAGTCGGTCAGGTCCGACGCGCCCCCGGACGCGTAACCCACGCCGTCGTACTGCGGCGCCGTGACCGCCTCGCCGCCGTTGTTGATGACTTCGAGAAACCAGTACGGCAGCGCGCGCCCGGCCGCCACCGCAGCCGCATTGACCCGCGCGACGATGGCATCGATATCGCGCGGCTGCATGTGCTTGGCCGCGTCGACGCGGAAGCCCGCCACGCCTTCGGCCTGCAGCGCGACGAGGTAGTCGGCCAGCCGGTTGCGCACCGCGTCGTCTTCGGTGCGCAGGTCGGCCAGGCCCACCAGTTCGCACAACTGCACATTGGCCGCGTCGTTGTAGGTGACGATGCCGCAGCCGAGGTGGAACGACGCCGACGTCCACGGCACGGCCGGGTAGTTGCTCTTGCTGTACGCGCTGCCGGCGCTGCCCACGCCGGCGCCGGCTGTCATGTGGTTGATCACCACGTCGGCATAGATCCTCACGCCCACCGCGCCGCAGCGCCCCACCATGTCGCGCAACTCGGCCAGCGTGCCTGAACGCGACGCGTCGAGCTTGTAGCTCACCGTCTGGTAGCGCTGCCACCACGGGTAGGCCACGCCACTGGACACCGGCCCCGGAATCAGCGCGTGCTCCGACGGCGGCGAGATCTGCACCGCCGCATACCCCCGCGGCCCAAGGAACTGCTCGCACTCGCGCGCGATGTCGGCCCAGCGCCACTCGAACAGGTGAACGAACACCTCGCCCGCGGCGGCCTTGCCGCTGGCGCGGTAGGTGCGGTCGAGGGCGGGCAGCAGGCCGCCGCCGGCGGAGCCTCCACCCCCACCGCAAGCGGCCAGAAGCAGCGCCAACAACATCCAGATTGGTTTGGTCAAGTTCATGGCCGGCATTTTCATCCCTTCGTCGCCGTGCTCTCGTGCGCTGCCTCGACCGCCGCCCGCTGGGCGCGCCGGCCCAAGACCACCACGAAAGCCCCCGCCACCCCCAGCACCCCCACCGCCCCGAGCGCCAGAAACGGCGCCGTGCCGGTGGCGCCCACCAGCGCACCGCCGAGCGAGACGCCCGCCGACTGGCCGAGGAAGAAGCTCGACGCAAACGCCGACACCGCGGCGCCGCGGCGCTCGGGCACCATCTGGGTGGCGTTGACCTGCAGCGTGTTGTGCAGCATGTAGAAGCCCAGGCCGAGCACGAAGCAGCCGGCCAGCGACCACGGCCATGCCGGCCCATAGGCGATGGCGAGGAACGAGGCGCACATCAGCGCCCCGCCCCAGCGGGCCAACCCGCTCTCGCCCAGGCGCGCCACGAGCCGGCGCGACGACACGGCAAACAGCAGGCCGCCAGCGCCGTACAGCATCACCAGCGCACCCGAGGCCGACAGCGACAGGCCGAACTCATGGTGCACGTGCGACGCGATGAACGCGAACGGCCCGTACAGGAACAGGCCTTCGAGAAACACCAGTACCAGGATCACGCGCGCCCAGCGCTGCGACAGCACGCTGCCGAACTCGGACGCGATGCGCTGCAGCGGCGAACCGTCGCCCGGCTTCATCGCCCGTGCCTGCGCGGGCAGGCGCCGGTTCAGCGCGAACAGAACGACGCTCACCACGGCAAAGATCGTCGCGATCAGCAGGTAAGGTGCGCGCCAGCTCAAGTGGTCGGCGGCAAAGCCACCCATCCACACGCCGCCGGCCAGCCCGCCAATCTGGCCGATCAGGAAGCGCGCCAGCACCGGCTGGCGCCGCTCGTAGGGCACCACGTCGCCGATCCACGCCATCGACAGCGGGATCACCGCCGCCGCGGTCGCGCCGGCCAGCGCGCGGGCCGCACGCAAGCCGTCGAAGCCCGGCGCCGCGGCGCACGCCAGCGTGGTGACGGCGCTGGCCGCGCAGGCCCAGGCGATCACGCGGTACTTGCCGAAGCGGTCGCCCATCGGCCCGAACAACAACTGCGCCAGGCCGTAGGCGACGGCGAACACGCCGATCACCTGCGACGCCTGGCCGAGCGACACCCCGAACTCGCCCGCCAGCCGCGGCAGCAGCGCGTCGTTCACGCGCAGCGACAGGCCGCTGGCAAACGCGGCCAGGGCAAGGCAGGCGACGGCACCACGGGGGATCGGCACCGCGCCGCCCGCCCGCTCCCGCCCGGGGGCCTTTTCAGTTGCCTGCACCGCCCGGCACGAGCAGGTACTTGCGGCGCAGCAGCAGGGTGAGGTCGAAACGCTCGGCCGCAAAGGTGGCGCTGAAGCACGACTCGCCGGGCTTGTTCGGGTTGTCGATCACCGCGATGTAGACCAGCGCGCCCGCGGCCCGCTGCCACAGGATCATGCGCGAGGTCGGGAAGCCGTCGTTCTCGATCACCGGGTAGCGTTTGATCATCTCGGCGCGCACTCTGCGGTGGTCGCCTTCGTCGAGCACCGCGCTCTGGTCGTCCTTGCCGAAGTGGATGACGTCGCGGCCGATGCAGTTCTCGAGCTCGGCGCCGACGTTGCCCGGCGAGCCGCGCCGCTCCTCGACCGCATACACGGCGTGGTGAGCGAATGCCGCCAGGCAGGCGGCAAGGCACGAGGTGGTGAGCAGCTTCATCGCGGGTCTCCTGCGAGCGGCCATCGGCACTGGCGCCTGCGAGGGTACGCCAATGCACGACCGAAGCACACCCGAAGCACACCCAAAGCACACCCGAGGGCGCCTTCTGGCATGCTTGCAGCCTTTCCAACGGAGACTCGAAAATGCAAAAAGTAGGATTCATCGGCGCCTCGGGATTGATGGGCCACGGCATGGCCAAGAACCTGCAGGCCAAGGGCCACCCGCTCTCGATCACGGTGCACCGCAACCGCGAGCGCGTGGCCGACCTGCTGGCCGCCGGTGCCACGCAGGTGGCCACGCCCGCGGCGCTGGCTCGTGCGGTGGACATCGTGTTCCTGTGCGTCACCGGTTCGCCGCAGGTCGAAGCCGCGGTCACCGGCCCGGAGGGCCTGCTCGCCGGCGCGAACAAGAACCTGCTGATCGTCGATTGCTCCACCAGCGAAGCCGACTCGACCGCCCGCCTGCGCGAGCAATGCGCCGCCGCCGGCGTGACCTTCGTCGACGCGCCGCTGGCGCGCACGCCGGTGGAGGCTGAACTGGGCAAGCTCAACGTGATGGTCGGCGCCAGCGCCGAGACCTTTGCCAAGCTGGAGCCGGTGCTCAAGACCTTTGCCGAGAACGTGTTCCACGTCGGCGGGCCAGGCGCGGGCAACACCATCAAGCTGCTGAACAACTTCATGGCGCAGGCCATCTGCACTGCCACGGCCGAAGCGTTCGCGGTCGGCCAGCGTGCCGGCGTGGACCTGAAGCAACTGGTCGCGCTGGTGTCGGTCGGCGCCGTCAACTCGGGCCTGTTCCAGATGATGGCCAAGACCTTGCAGGGCGACATGGGCGGGCTCAAGTTCGAGCTCGACAACGCGCGCAAGGACCTGCGCTACTACACCCACCTTGCCGAAGCGCTGACCGTGCCGTCGATCATCGGCGAGGCGGTGCATCAGGCGCTCGTCACCGCCAGCGCCCTCGGCCACGGCAAGAAGTTCGTGCCGTCGCTGGTGGAGGCGCAGGAACAACTGACAGGCGCAAAAATAGTGCCTCGTTGAGCGCGGGAACGCGTGGCTGGCGATGACCGACGAAGAATCGCTCCACGCGGCCATCCATGAAGACGTGGCGCTGCACGCCTGCGACGCGCAGTGGCCCGCAGTGTTTTCGGCGGAGCGCGAGCGATTGCACTCGCTGCTGCCAGGGCGCTTCATCGACATCCAGCACATCGGCAGCACGGCCGTTGCGGGGCTCGCGGCCAAGCCGATCGTCGACCTCTTGGCCGGCGTCGAATCGATGGGCGCCGCCCGCGCACTGGCCGAGCCGCTGTGCCGCTCCGGCTACACCACGTCAGCCGAGTTCAACGCCACGCTCACCGACCGCCAGTGGTTCATGCGCTGGGCCAGCGGCCACCGCACGCACCACCTGCATGTTGTGGTGCACAACAGCCCGGACTGGCGCCAACGCCTGAAGTTCCGCGATCTGCTGCGTGGCGATGCGGCGCTGGCACAGCGATACGCAAACCTCAAGGCCGATCTGGCCGCCATCCACACCCACGACCGCGAGGCCTACACCGAGGCGAAGACGGCGTTCATTCAGGCGCTGGTCGGCGATGCGTGACGACGCAAGCGGCGGCGCACCGACGCTGCGCGCGTTGACAAGCCGATTCCCCCGCGCGGGCCGGCTCGACGCGGTGTTGTTGCGACCCGCGCGACGCGGTACGGTCGATTCGGTCGATCGAGCGGAAGCCCTGGTCTCGCGCGGCCTGGCCGGCGACCGCAGTGCCGCACACACCGCGTCGGGGCCTCTCGGAAGCAAGCGCCAGGTCACGCTGATCCAGGCCGAACACCTGCCCGTCATCGCCGCGCTCACCGGCCTCGCCGCCGTGGACCCGGCGCTGCTGCGGCGCAACCTCGTCGTCTCCGGCCTGAACCTGCTGGCCGCGCGCTCGCTGTTCAAGGACCAGCCCCTGCTGCTGCGCATCGGCGCCGATGTGCTGCTCGAAATTACCGGCCCTTGTGAACCCTGCTCGCGCATGGAAGAAGCGCTGGGCCAGGGCGGCTACAACGCGATGCGCGGCCATGGTGGTGTGACGGCGCGGGTGCTGGCGGGTGGCATCCTGCGGGTGGGCGACGAGGTGCGCTGCGAGCTGGTCTGAACCCGACTAGCCCTGGCAGTTTCAAAGACTAACGCAGCGAAGACCCAGGTGCTCTTGGAAGGGGTCGAAGTCCCGATCGTTGTGCAGCAATATGTGTCCGCTGACGATGCATCGAGTCGCAATCACCGTGTCCACGGTCTTGCGAACGGTGATCCCGAGGCCACGCAGCGCCCGGAAGTTCTTCGCAGCCTGGATCGCGACTTCGTCTCCACCGAGTTCCACAACGACAAGTGACGTCAGCAACTTCTGGGCCTGGTTGAACTCACGCTCGCTCCCAAAGCCCTGAAGCACCTCCGTCAGAATCAAGTCGCCGATCGCCAGCGGCTCGCTGCCGAGCAGGCTGTCCAGCTTGTCCGTGTGTGGGCTTGGCTTGCCACGGAAATAGTCGATCCAAACGCTGGAATCAACAAGAATCACCCGTCGCGCCTCATGGCGTCCAGGTCACCTTGCCAGTTCAGCTTGCCTCTCAGGCGCCGAATCTCGGCCTGTTTCCCGAGGCGCAGCAAAGTGCGCAACCCAAGTTCGACAGCTTCGCGCTTGGTTTTCAGCCCAGTGGTCCGGAGCGCGTCGATCATCAGCTTGTCGTCAATCACGATGTTGGTTCGCATGATGTGTATTTCCCCCAAGTTCGTACACATTGTAGTCCTTGGCTCGCCGCGACAGCACACCCTCAAACAGCAGGCGCCCCCAACCCCAACAACCGCACCGCGTTCTCTTTCAGGATCAAGGGCTTGACCTTGTCCTTGAACCCCGCCTCGTCGAAGTCCTTCATCCAGCGTTCGGGCGTGATCAGCGGGTAGTCGCTGCCGAACAGCATGCGGTCCTTCAGCAGCGTGTTGGCGTACTGGATCAACTGTGGCGGAAAGTACTTGGGGCTCCAGCCCGACAGG
>JANOQS010000146.1:0-7280 GCA_031414975.1 Methylibium sp.
CGCTGGTGGCGGCAGCGCCTCCCTTGGCATTGAGTTCCTTGGCGTTGCTGGCGTAATACGCAAAGACGCCAGGCGCCAAGGTCTCACTGACCATCTGCACTTTGTTGGCGTCCCAGATCGGTTCGGCAGCGTTGGCCGCAGCGCTGCAAACAACACCCCACACAACGCCGCCTGCCAAGCACAGCGCAGCCCACGCGGCATGGGGTGACTGATTCTGCGATTGAGTCGATTTCATGGTCATGTCCTGATGAAGCTTGGGTAGTCACCAAGCCTAAGGTTCGCGAAGACGCAAGACAATGCTCAATCCGAGCAAGCGGCATTTGCACACATGCAAGCGACAAACGACCTGAACGACCTGCGATTCGTCGCCGCCATCGCGGAGATGGGCTCGCTTTCCGGTGCCGCTCGGCGGCTCGGCGTCAACCATGCGACCGCGTTTCGGCGGCTCGACAAGCTCGAGGCGAATCTGGGCGTGCGCCTGTTCGAACGCCGAGCCGGGCGCTACGCCGCGACCGAGTCCGGGGAAGAACTCGCACGCGCCGGCGCTGCGATCGAACGTGAGGCTGCCGAGTCACTGTCCAAGGTGGCAGGGCGCGACTTGCGGCCCAGCGGCGTGGTGCGCATCACCACGACCGAGAGCATCGGGATTCGGTTTCTCGGACCCATTGCGCGTGCCTGCCGCGAGCGTTACCCAGACATCACATTGCACGTCACCACGGCCAACGAGATCCACAGCCTGTCCAGACGCGATGCAGACATCGCCCTGCGCGCGTCAACGCGGCCGCCCGAGGATCTGATTGGCAAGCGAATTGCCAACCTTGCCCATGCCGTGTATGGCGCCAAGCACTACCTGCGGCGAACACGCCATGTTCAAGACTTGCGCGAACATGACTGGATCGCTCTGGACGACTCGATGAGCCGACAGGTCTCGCTCAAGTGGTTGGCCAAGATCTCACCGTTGGAGCGGGCCGTCCTGCGCACCAACAGTTTTGTCGGTGTGCAAGGTGCCTGCATGGATGGGCTGGGACTGGCCGTGTTGCCGTGTTTCATGGGCGACACCCAAGCCTCGCTCGAGCGTGTGACCGGGACGCTGGACGAATGCAGGAACGAGCTCTGGATACTGATGCACCTGGATCTACGCGACACCGTGCGTGTCAAGACCGTCTATCAGGTCATGCTGGAAGAGGTTGGCAAAGCGTCGTCGTTGTTGGGCGGCGCAGGGGCGTGAGACTTCACGACCCACCCCCCGTGTCGCCCGCCGACGCAAGCGCCTACCGCCTCCACCGCCTCCACAAATCCCCCGCATGAACCGCGCCCGCCCCCATCAACCACCCCGCCGTCCACCCCCACCCACTCCCCGCCAGCACGGCGCGCAGCGCGAGCATCAGGCACAGGCCGGACAGCAGGTTGGCGGCGAATTCGCGCGGGGCGACGCCTTTGCCGGTCAGGCGGTGGTAGAGCGTCAGCGCCACGCCTTCGAGCAAGGTGACGGCGATGACGATCTCGATCAGCCGGCGGCTGAGCAGCAGTTCGTCCAACGGCGGCTCCGTCTCATCGCTTGCCGAACGGCCCGCCGGATGAGCCACCCGAGCGACCGGCGAACGGCCCATTCAGCCGGATCGTCGCCAGGTTCAACAAACCCGCGGTGGACACCCACACCAGGTAGGGCGCCATCAGCCAGCTGGCGGTCGGCGCGTAGGGCGCCATGGCCACGATCAGCGCGACGATCGACAGCCACAGCAAGCCCAGTTCGGCCAATGCCCAGTCGGGCCGCCGCAGCCGGAAGTAGAGCAGGCTCCACAGCGCGTTCAGCAGGCCGTTGATGGCAAAGAGAATGACCATCGTGTGGCGGTCAGCGTCGGTGGGCGCGCGCCCCCAGGCCATCACGCCGGCCGTGGCGGCACAGGTGAACACGACGGTCCAGATCGGCCCGAAGGCCCAGTCGGGCGGCTTCCAGCGCGGCTGCTTCAGGCTTTTGTACCAAGGCCCGATGTCGGTGAGCAGGCCACCCGCCACCGCCACGGCAATGGCCGCAGCGGCCGCAATGCCGATGGCCTTGAGGTCAAGGCCATCAAGCGTCATGCGCGCGCAAAGCCGAGCAGGTGCGCCATGTCCTTGAAGAAGATGCGCACGTGGGCCATCGGCTTCTTGCGCGCGAGTTCCTTGTTCATGTACGACTCGAAGGTGAGTTGCTGCACGTCGCGATCCTCGCAGATCTTGACGAAGCTCTCGCGCCGCTTTTCGGTCGAGTACCAGAACCACTGCATGATGGACAGCACGCGGAACACCGTGCCGTGCGCCTTCATGAAGCGCTTGCGCGCCAGTTTGAGCGAGCGCACGTCGCCGGTGCTCAGCAGCGCCTGCGCCGCTTCGGCGGCCAACCTTCCACCGTACATCGCGTAGTAGATGCCTTCGCCCGAGGCCGGCGCCACCACGCCGGCGGCGTCGCCGGCCAGCACCACGTCGCGGCCGTTGTCCCAGCGCGGCAGCGGCTTCATCGGGATCGGCGCGCCTTCGCGGCGCAAGGTCTCGGTGTGCGCCAGCCCGGCGGTGTGGCGCAGCTTGCCCACGGCAGTGCGCAGCGAGAAGCCCTTGTCGGCGCTGCCGGTGCCTATGCTCAAGGTGTCGCCGTGCGGGAACACCCAGCCGTAGAAGTCGGGCGAGAGCAGGCCGCGGTAGTACACGTCGCAGCGCGTGCCGTCGTAACCGGCCGGCTTGACGGCCGGCGCCTTGACGATCTCGTGGTACGCGAACACGTATTTCGTGCGCTCGGCGCCCTTCACCTGCTGGCTCGCGACCTTCGACCTGGCGCCGTCGGCGCCGACGATGCAACGCGCGCGCACCTGCACGGCGGCGCCGTCGCCCTTGCCGGCCGACTCGCGCTGCTCGAAGTGCACGATGCTCACGCCATCAGCGTCGCGGCTGATCTTGTCGAAGGTGCCGATGCGCCGCACCGCGCCGCTCGCCGCCGCGCGCTCGCGCAGCCATTCGTCGAACTGGTCGCGGTCGACCATGCCGACGAAGCCGTTGTCGATCGGGATGTCGACCCGGTTGTCCTTCGGCGAGATCATTCGCGCCGAGCGCGCCTTGGCCACCAGCAGCTCGTCGGGGATCGCGAAGTCCTTGATCAAGCGCGGCGGTATCGCGCCGCCGCAGGGCTTGACGCGGCCGGCCCGGTCGAGCAGCAGCACCGAGCGGCCCTGGCGCGCCAGGTCGTGCGCCGCGGTGGCACCGGCCGGGCCGCCGCCGACCACGACGACGTCGAAGGTTTCGAGTTGAGTTGGGGGTGCCGTCATGACATTCACCTCGTTCAGTCTGCGGCCACGGCAGGATGGCCGTAGCGTGGCGACAAAGGGGGCTCGGAGCGCGCGCTGCTGGGCGCGCTCGAAGGGGGCGCCAGGCGCGCTGCCAGCAGCGCCGCGGCCACGAACAGCAAGGCTTCGATGGCGAACACGCTGGCGTAGGCCACGCCGGGTGAGCCGATGAGCCAGCGCGCCAGGTCGCTCGCCGCGGCGCCCGCCAGGCCGCCGAAGCCGAAGGCAATCGCCTGCGCCGCGCCCCACAGGCCCATGCGCACACCTTCGCGCGCGTGGCGGCCCTCGGTGGCCATGCGCATCATCGAGGCGATCGCGGCGATCGAAAACGCGCCGTTGGCAAAACCAAGCAGGAACACGTTGAGCTCGAGCGGCCAGCCGGGGCCGACGAGACCGGCCACCACCAGCCCGAGCAGCGCCAGCGCCGACGCCAGGCAACCGCCGACCGTCCAGCCGCGCAGCGAGCCGAGCGCCTTGCCTGCAAAGCGGTGGCCCACAAGGGCGACCAGGATCATGCCGGCCAGCACACCACCGTGCTGCACGCCGGCCAGCTGCGTCGAGCCGCCCGGCGTGAAGCCGAACACCGTGCCGGCAAACGGCTCGAGGATCAGGTCTTGTGCGCTGTAGGCCAGCATCGAGACAAAGATGAAGATCGTGAAGCGGCGCGCCGCCGGTTCGCGCCACACCTGGGTCAGCGCTTCGATGAAGCCGGGCTTGGGCTCGGCGGCCGGCGTGGCCTGGGTCGCTGCCGCGCCGCGGCCCTCGACGCCGAACAACGCGATGAGCGTGACCAGGAACGCCAGCGCCGACACCGCTGCGGTGACCGCCACCAGCCGCTCGGGCGAGTACGGGTCGAGCAGCTTGCCGGCCCCGCCCGCAGTGAGCGCAAAGCCGGCGATCATCATCATCCAGACGATGGTCGCGGCCGGCGCGCGCCGCTTCGCTTCGACCCGCTTGGCCAGCAGCACCAGCAGCGAGGTGCCGGCCGCGCTGACGCCCAGGCCGATCAGCATGAAAGCGAACACCGCCAGCGTGATGCCGGCGCTGCGGTTCGTGCCCATCCACGCCGTGCCCAGCGCGGCCAGCACACCGCCGGTGCCCAGGACCGCCATGCCGCCTGCGATCCACGGCGTGCGGCGCCCGCCCACGTCGGAGCCGAAGCCCATGCGCGGGCGCGTGACCTGCACCAGGTAGTGCAGCGCCACCAGCAGCCCCGGCAGCAGCGCCGGCAGCGCGAGTTCGACGACCATGACGCGGTTCAATGTCGAGGTCGTCAGCACGACCACCGCGCCCAGGCAGGCCTGCACCAGCCCGAGCCGGACGATGCCTCCCCAGCCGAGGTTGGGGAGGCTCATGTGTTTACGACTCCGCGCAGGGCGAACGCGGAGACCATCATTCCCGACACGAACAGCGGCACCCCGAACCCGCTGTACCAGATCGCCCGCTCGACCGGTGCCTGCAAAAAGCGCCGCATCATCAGCGCCTGGCCAACGATCAGCGCGCCCACTGCGGCGGCATGCACCGGCTGGCCCCACTGCAGCAGCAGGCCCACGACCACGAACTGCGGAATGATCATGAAGGCACACGCCGTCTGCGCGGCGCGCGGCACGCCCAGCCGCACCGGCAGCGAGCCGACGCCCATCACGCGGTCGCCTTCGACCGACTTGAAATCGTTCAGGGTCATGATGCCGTGCGCGCCAGCGCTGTACAGCGCGGCCAGCATCAGCGAGCGCGCGTCGGGCATGGTGCCGCCGGCCATCACCGCGGCACCGGTCACCCACGCCAGCCCTTCATAACAGAGGCCGCAGGCGGCGTTGCCCCACCAGCCGTTCATCTTCAACCGCACCGGCGGCATGCTGTAGGCCCAGGCCAGCACCAGGCCCAGCACCGCGGCGCCGAAACCCCAGGGGCCGAGGGCGGTGGCGACCAGCAGCGACAGAAAGGTCCACAGGATCGCGATGTACAGGCCCCAGTAACCGGGCATGCGGCCGGACGGGATCGGCCGGTTCGGCTCGTTGATCGCGTCCACGTGGCGGTCGAACCAGTCGTTCGACGCCTGGCTGCAGGCACACACCATCGGCCCGGCCAGCACGATGCCGGTCGCGATCAGCGGCCAGCGGCCTTGCGCGCTCACGCCCGAGGCGATCACGCCACACCCAAAGGCCCACATCGGCGGGAACCAGGTGATGGGCTTGAGCAGCTCCGCCACCACCGGCAGGGCGGGCGCGGGCGTCAGGGCGAGGCGGTTCATGAGGGCAATTCTGGTATTGACATACGCTTGTGTCAACTTAAACTTACACCACGCCCGCCCAAGAACGCCTCCCCAAGAACTCCTGCCCAGACAATGAAACCCGGATCCCCGCTCGAACGAGACCTGCTGGCAGCGGCAGATTCGTCATCTCGGCTATCAGGCCCCACAGCCATCGTCATCGGCAGCGGCTTCGGCGGGCTGGCCGCCGCGATCCGGCTGCAGGCCGCCGGCTACCGCGTGACCGTGCTCGAAAAGCTCGACGCCCCCGGCGGCCGGGCCTACGTGCACCGGCAGGACGGCTACACCTTCGACGCCGGCCCGACCATCATCACCGCGCCCTTCATGCTCGAAGAGCTGTGGGCGCTGTGCGGCCGCACGATGAGCGACGACGTGGACCTGCGGCCGATGGACCCGTACTACCGCATCCGCTTCGCCGACGGCACGCACTTCGACTACAGCGGCGACGCGGCGGCGATGCGTGCCGAAGTGGCGCGCTTCTGCCCGGCCGACGTGGCCGGCTTCGACGCTTTCGTGAAGGAGTCCGACCGCTGTTACCAGCTCGGCTTCGAGGAGCTGGGCGACGTGGCCTTCGACACCGTCGGCGACCTGCTCGCCGCCGTGCCGTCGATGCTGAAGATGCGCGCCTGGCGCAGCCTGTACCGCATGGCCGCGAGCCACCTGACGGACCCGAAGCTGCGCATCGTGATGAGCTTTCACCCGCTGCTGATCGGCGGCAACCCGTTCGCGGTGACCTGCGTCTACAGCCTGATCACCTCGCTCGAACGCCGCTTCGGCGTGCACTGGGCGATGGGCGGCACCGGCACGCTCGTGCGCGGGCTGGTGGGCCTGCTCGAAGGCAGCGGCGCGCGCCTGCGCTGCAACGCCGAGGTGCGCGAGATCACTTGCGCGCCACCCGCGCGGCGCGGCGGCAAACCGCGCGCCAACGGCGTGGTGCTGGCCAGCGGCGAGCGGCTGGCGGCCGACATCGTGGTCTCCAACGCCGACACGGCGTGGACCTACCGGCATCTGATCAAGCCAGAGTTCCGCCGCCACTGGACCGACCGCAAGATCGACACGGGCCGCTATTCGATGAGCCTGTTCGTCTGGTACTTCGGCACCACGCGCCAGTACCCCGACGTGCCGCACCACATGATGGTGCTCGGACCGCGCTACCGCGAGTTGCTGGACGACATCTTCAAGCACCACACGCTGGCCGACGACTTCAGCCTCTACCTGCACCGCCCGACCGCCAGCGACCCGGCTATGGCGCCGCCCGGCTGCGACGCCTTCTACGTGCTCGCGCCGGTGCCGCACCTGGACAGCGGTACCGACTGGGCCACCCAGGCCGAGCCGTACCGGCAACGCATTGCCGCATTGCTGGACAAGGACGTGCTGCCCGGCTTCGAGGCGCACATCGCCACCTCGCGCGTGACCACGCCCCAAGACTTTCACGACCGGCTGCTGTCGCTCAAGGGCGCGGCGTTCGGCCTGGAGCCGGTGCTGCTGCAAAGCGCCTGGTTCCGGCCGCACAACCGCAGTGAAGACATCGACAACCTGTTCATGGTGGGTGCGAGCACGCACCCCGGTGCCGGCGTTCCCGGCGTGCTCTCTTCGGCGAAAGCCCTTCTTTCGGTGGTGCCCGATGTCACATTCCTCTCTGCAAGCTGACACGACGCTCCATGCCGCCGACGGGGAGGAGGCGGACTTCGACCTGA
>JANOQS010000147.1:0-12292 GCA_031414975.1 Methylibium sp.
CTGACCTACGAGGTCAAGGGGCCGACGGACTTCCTGTTCCAGATCCACGCCTTGAACGGCATGGACCAGCAGGTGCAGAGCGAGTCGCTGGTGATCACGCCGGAGCTGCCGCGACACATCTATGCCGACCCGACCATCGGCCACCGCTTCCTGCGCCTGCACGCCGACGCCGGGCTGCTCCAGTTGCGCTACCAGGCGCGTGTGCAGCGCACCGTGCAGCCGGTCGACCTGAACGCGCTCGAGGTGCCGATCGCCGAGCTGCCCGACAACCTGCTGCACAACCTGAACCCGACGCGCTACTGCGAGTCCGACCACCTCGGCCGCGCGGCGCAGAGGATCTTCGCCGACGCGCCGCACGGCTTCGCGCGGGTGCAGGCGATCGTCGACTGGATCCACAAGAACGTCGCCTACCAGATCGGCTCGTCGGACGCGACCACCACGGCGCGCGATGTGTTCGTCAACCGCGCCGGCGTGTGCCGCGACTTCGCGCACCTGGGCGTCACGCTGTGCCGCGCGCTGAACATCCCGGCGCGGCTGGTCGTCGGCTACGCCAGCTTCGACGAACCGCCGCCCGACTTTCACGCCGTGTTCGAGGCCTACCTCGGCGGGCGCTGGGTGACGTTCGACGCGACCCGCATGTCGCCGATCGACGAGCTGATCCGCATCGCCGTCGGCCGCGACGCGAAGGACGTGGCCTTCGCGACGATCTTCGGCCCGGCGACGATGACGGCGATGAGCCCGCTGATCGCACGCGTCGGCTGAAGGGAAGGGCAACCGGCAGCGGGTGTGCCGGCCGAGTTCAACGCGCAGCGAGCAACCGTTGCGCCACCTCGGCGAAACCGGCGCCGCGCGGCCCATCGGTGAGGTAGCGCGGCCACACGCTCAAGGCATTCGCAAAGTCGAGCAGGTTGGCCACGCCCACGCTGTGCGGAAAGTGGCCGAACATCAACTGGTCGTTGGTCGAGTCGCCCACGTAGACCCAGGCAGTCGCCTCCAGCGGCCGGCCGAACAGCCGCGGCACGATCCACTCGGCGCCGCTCAGCTTGGTGTGGCTGCCGAACCAGCCGTTGACGTGGATCGAACTGACCGTGGCACTCATGCCCTCGTTTTGCATGATGGCCACCACCGCGTCGATATTCGCCGGGCTCAGGTGCGCAAATTCGCTGTGGTCGATCGCGATGTCGGTCACGCGGCCGGCGCTGTCTTGCGCGAGCGTCGCGCCGGGCACCTCGCGCAGCACGCGGGCGGCGACTTCGCGCAGGCGCGTGGCGTTGTGCGCGCGGGTGGCTTCGTCCTGCGCGTATTCGACCCTCAATTCAGCGAGCGCCGCGCCGCGCTCCCGAAACAGCGCCACCGCACCGTTCTCGGCCACGATCGCGTCGATCGGCCAGGCACGCGCGAACGGTTCGCTCCAGCCCATCGGTCGGCCGGTGATGGCCACCACGGGCAGGCCGGCGGCCTTCAGATCGGCCAGCGCCTGCAGTGCGTCGGGCGTGATGCGGCCCTGCGTGGTCAGGGTGTCGTCGATGTCGGTCAGCACGCCGACGACGCCGCGCGCGTCGGCAGCGCCGAATTCTGCCCAGGGGCGGGGGAAACTCACACTCATGCGCCAAGTCTTGCACAGCCGCTTGGCACGGGCCGGCGCGCGTGGCTACAATCCCTGCTCTTTCCGAGGAGCGTTGCAAGGTCCACCGCCGATCACGGCGTGTGTCCCCAGGCTCGGGAACATGATTGCAAGCGCGATCATTGCAACTGCGCTCACCCGCACGATTCGACCTCGTGGGTGAGTCCGAACTCTCCTTCGTGCTTTCCTTCGAATTCGGCGTGCGGGCCCTCTGACAACAGGAGCCTGACATGAACGCCGTTCTCAATACCCCAAAAAGCGCACCCAAAAGCGCCCCCCAAACCGCCGCCCAGCGCGCGAGCGCCGATTTTTCGATTGCCGACCCTTCGCTGGCCGTGTGGGGCCGCAAGGAAATCCGCATCGCCGAGACCGAAATGCCCGGCCTGATGGCGATCCGCGAAGAGTTCGCCAAGAAGCAGCCGCTGAAAGGCGCGCGCATCACCGGCAGCATCCACATGACGATCCAGACCGCCGTGCTGGTCGAGACGCTGCAGGCCCTGGGCGCCCAGGTGCGCTGGGCCTCGTGCAACATCTTCTCGACTCAAGACCATGCCGCCGCCGCACTGGTGGCGGCGGGTACGCCGGTGTTCGCGCACAAGGGCGAAACGCTGACCGAGTACTGGGACTTCACGCACCGCATTTTCGAATTCGGCGCCAAGGGCGCTGACGGCGAAGGCCCGAACATGATCCTCGACGACGGCGGCGACGCCACCTTGCTGATGATCCTGGGCCAGCGCGCCGAAAAGGATGCCTCGGTCATCAGCCATCCCACCAGCGAAGAAGAGACCTGCCTGTACGCCGCCATCAAGGCCAAGCTCGCGGTCGACCCGACCTGGTACACGCGCAAGGCCGCGCAGATCATCGGCGTGACCGAAGAGACCACGACCGGCGTGCACCGCCTGAAGGAAATGAGCGCGAAAGGCACCTTGCCGTTCCGCGCCATCAACGTGAACGACAGCGTGACCAAGAGCAAGTTCGACAACCTGTATGGTTGCCGCGAAAGCCTGGTCGACGGCATCAAGCGCGCGACCGACGTGATGATCGCCGGCAAGGTGGCCGTGGTGGCCGGTTACGGCGACGTGGGCAAGGGCTCGGCCCAAGCGCTGCGCGCCTTGAGCGCCCAGGTGTGGGTCACCGAGATCGACCCGATCAACGCGCTGCAGGCCGCGATGGAAGGCTACAAGGTCGTGACGATGGAATATGCCGCCGACAAGGCCGACATCTTCGTCACCACCACCGGCAACAAGTCCATCATCACGCACGCCCACATGGTGGCGATGAAGGACCAGGCGATCGTCTGCAACATCGGCCACTTCGACAACGAGATCGACATCGCCTCGCTCGAGAAGTACGAGTGGGATGAAATCAAGCCGCAGGTCGATCACATCACCTTCCCGGACGGCAAGAAGATCATCGTGCTCGCCAAGGGCCGGCTGGTGAACCTGGGCTGCGGCACGGGGCACCCGAGCTTCGTGATGTCGAGTTCGTTCGCGAACCAGACGATCGCGCAGATCGAGCTGTTCACGCACAGCGAGAACTACCAGGTCGGCCAGGTCTACGTGCTGCCCAAGCACCTGGACGAGAAGGTCGCGCGCCTGCACCTGAAGAAGGTCGGCGCGATGTTGACCGAGCTGACCGACGAGCAGGCCGCCTACATCGGCGTGAGCAAGGCCGGCCCGTACAAGCCCGACACGTACCGGTACTGAAACCGCCACCGCCGCTCGAATGCGTGCCGACCAGCTGGTCCTTCTGAAGGGCCTGGCGCCCACGCGCTCGGCCGCCCAGCGCCTGATCGAATCCGGCGCGGTGCGCTGGCGCGTGTCGGGAACAGCGGGAGCGTGGGCGCTGCCGCGCAAGGCGGGCGAAGACCTGCCGGACGACTGCGAGATCGAGGTGACCGACGACGCCGAACTGCGCTACGTGTCGCGCGGCGGGCTCAAGCTCGAAGGCGCGCTGGAGCGCTGCAAGATCGACGTGACGGGCAAGACCTGCCTCGACGTCGGCCAGGGCACCGGTGGTTTCACCGACGCGCTGCTGCAGCGTGGCGCGGCGCGCGTGGTCGGCATCGAGGTCGGGCACAGCCAGTTGCATGCGAAGCTGCGCGCCGATCCGCGTGTGCAATGCTTTGAAGGCCAGAACGCGCGCGACCTCAGCGGCTCGGCCTTCACGGCCGAACTCGGTGAACACTGCTTCGAGCTGATCGTCGGCGACGTGTCGTTCATTTCGATGACCCATGTGCTGCCGACCTTGGTGCATCAACTCGCGCCCGGCGGACAGTGCCTGCTGCTGGTCAAGCCGCAGTTCGAGTTGCAGCCGCAGCAGATCGGCAAGGGCGGCATCGTGAAGGACGCGGCCTCGCACGCGATCGTCGAGACGCGCCTCTGGCAGGCCTGCAAGGGGCTCGGCTTCAAGGTGCATGCCTACTTCGAAAGCAAAGTCACCGGCGGCGACGGCAACCGCGAATTCTTCGTCTGGGCTTCCCACCCGGGAGACATGAAATGACAGTCAACCAGTCCATCCCGATCAGCTTCGAATTCTTCCCCCCCAACACCCCGGTGGGCGATGAAAAGCTGAAAGACGTGGTGCAGCAACTCGGCGCCTGCAAGCCAGAGTTCTTCAGCGTGACCTACGGCGCCGGTGGCTCCACGCGCGAGAAAACGCTGAACACCGTGCGCGCCATTGCTGCGGCCGGCTTCGAGGCCGCGCCGCACCTGTCGTGCGTGGGCTCCACGCGCGAGAACCTGACCGAAATTCTGGCCACCTACCGGGCCCAGAACATCCACCGCCTGGTGGCGCTGCGCGGCGACCTGCCCAGCGGCACCGCCACCGCCGGCGACTTCCGCTACGCCGCCGACCTGGTGCAGTTCGTGCGCGAAACGCAAGGCGCCGACTGGCACATCGAAGTCGCGGCCTATCCCGAATACCACCCGCAGCAGCGCTATGCCGCGCGCGACCTGAAGCACTACGTCGACAAGGTCAACGCCGGCGCCAGCTCGGCGATCACGCAGTTCTTCTTCAACCCCGACGCGTACTTTCACTTCGTCGACGAGACCCGCAAGCTCGGCGCCACCGTGCCGGTGGTGCCCGGCATCATGCCGTTCCACAACTACGGCCGCATCGCCCAGTTCGCGGCGCGCGACGGGATCGAGATCCCGCGCTGGGTGGCGATGAAGATGGAAGGCTTCATGGACGACTCGGCGTCGATCCGCGCCTTCGGCATCGAGGTGGTGACGAAGTTGTGCGAGCGGCTGATCCAGGGCGGCGCGCCCGGCATCCACTTCTACACGATGAACCAGGCCGGTGTGACGCTGGAGATCTGCAAGCGGCTGGGGGTCGGCTGAGCTGGCACTCAGTCGCGGGCATCGAGCCCGCTCCTTCGCCGATCGCTTCGCTGGCCGATCCCCGAGGGCCACGAAGGGGCCGTTTCCGGCCAGCGGGGCCCCTCGCCCTTCGCTCCCGCGCTCTCAGCCCTGCTCCCACATCACGCCGTCCTCGGTCAGCATCGCGTCGAGCGGAAAGTCTTTCGGGCCGGCGCGCAGCAGCGGCAAAAAACCGTGCGTGTAGCTCACGCCCACCGTCACCGGCCGGGGCGTGACCGACGACAAGGTGCGCTCGAAGAAGCCGCCGCCATAACCGAGCCGCACACCGCCGGGGCCAAAGCCGAGGCAGGGCACGATCAGCATCTCGGGTGCGAACTCTTCAGTGCCCTTGGGCTTCGGGATGTCGTAGGCGTCGAGCTCGGTTTCGCAGCCGGGGTACCACACGTGAAAGCGCAACGAGCCCGATTCACGGTGCGCCACCGGCAGGCCGATGCGGCGGATCACACCGTCGGGCGCACCTTCGGTCCAGCGGTACAGCGCCGGCAGCGGGTCGAACTCACCCTTGATCGGCCAGTAAGCGCCGATCGACACCTCGCGCCGCCCCACCAGCCACACGCGCAGCACCTGCTGCAACTCGACGGCGCGCTCAAGCCGGTCCGGCAGCGCCTGGCGCGCGGCGACCAGCTTCTTGCGCAGCGCGTCGTTGGCGGCGGCACGATCGGGGCTGGCGTTGGACTCCATGCGGGCTCCAGTTGAACACTCGGCGCCCATTGTGCAAGAGGTGTGCAAGACTGTGCCGCATGGCCAACATCCGCGACGAGTTCACGAGCCACTGCGTCGACCTGCTCGCACCGCTGGGGCCGGTGCGCACCAAGCGCATGTTCGGCGGCGTCGGCTTCTACGTCGATGAGGTGTTCATCGCGCTGATCGCCTACGAGCGCCTGTACCTGAAGGTCGATGCGCTGACGCGCCCGCGCTTTGAAGCCGCCGGTTGCCAGCCGTTCGTCTACGACTCGGCCGGCAAGTCGACGACGATGGGCTACTTCAGCGCGCCCGAAGACGCCATGGAGTCAGCGCCGCTGATGCAGAACTGGGCTCGCCTGGCGCTGGAAGCGGCCTTGCGCGCCAGAGCGGCCAAACCACCTTCGGCGCCGCGCAAGGCGCTGGCGGTGCCACCGGCCAAGCCGGCCAGGCCCCGCAAGGCGGCCGCCAAACCAGCGACCAGGAAAGCAGGCGGGCGCACCGGCTGAGCCTGGCGGCGCCATTGCACGGTGGCAGTGCCGCCCCACGGTTCGACCACCAACCCGGCGCCGGCGCCGTGGCGGATGGTGCGGCCGGCTTCGAGCACATGGTCGCCGAGGTCGTCGCTGCGCGTCACCCAGACGCGGCCATCGACCACAGTCAACTCGCCCGGCCAGGGGCTGACCGTCAAGGCCTGGCCGCTGATCACGAATTCGCGCGTGCCGGGGGTCAGTTCACGGCTCAGGGTGGTTTGCGATTCCATCATCAATCTCCTGGGGTTGGTGAAGCAATGATCTATCATTTCTCTCTGGCATTCCAATGAAACCGATGACCTCGTTTAATGCGGATTTGATATGAATACCGTTCGCCACCGGGCCTTGTCGCTCGGCAACTTGCGGGCCTTCGAGGCGGTTGCCCGGCGGCTCAGCTTCAGCGAGGTGGCCGACGAACTGCACGTCACGCAGTCGGCCATCAGCCGCCAGATCAAGACCCTGGAAAACGAACTTGGCGCGCCGCTGTTCGTGCGCGGCACGCGCCATGTGCACATCACGCCCGATGGGCAGACCTTGCTGCGCGTGGTGCAGCCGTGGCTGGCGCAGCTCGATGCCGGCGTGCGCCAGATCCGCACCAAGCGTGGCCGGCAGCGGGTCAGCGTCACCACGTTTGCATCGTTCGCGTCTCTGTGGCTGCTGCCGCGCATGGAAGCGTTCCAGAAGCAGCACCCCGACATCGACCTGCGCGTCTCGGCGCAAGACCGTGTCGAAGAACTCGACGACCCCGAGCTCGACATGGCGCTGCGCTACTGCAGCCCGGCGCAGGCGCCTGAAGGTGCGCTGCGGCTGTTCGGCGAGATCCTCACGCCGGTGGTGAGCCGCCAGTTGATGGCGCAGATCGAACGCGGCGAGGCGCCGCCACTTTCCCGCCCCGTCGATCTTGCCGAACACACCTTGGCCGAAGAAGACGACAACAAGGCCAGCACCGAATACCTGACCTGGCGCCACTGGTTGGCGCAACGCAACGAGCCCGCCCTGCAACCGCGCCGCTGGCTGTACCTGAACTTCACCTACCAGCAGGTGCAGGCCGCGCTGGCCGGCCAGGGCGTGGCGCTGGCGCGGGTGGCGCTGGTGTTCGAGGCGCTCGAACGGGGTGAACTGGTCGAGCCGTTCGGCATGGGCGGGCGCATCTCGAGCCCGTATGCGTACTGGCTGATCGTGGCGCCGGCCAGCCAGGCGCGGCCCGAGGTGCGCCAGTTCTGTGCCTGGGTCGAACAGCAGGCGGCGTTGACGCGGGCGGCGGTGGGCGAAGCGGCGGCCTGATGCGGGTCTAGCCCTCCCCGACGACCCCGTGTTCGGTCAACACCAGGCTCAACAGCTGGTCGTGCGGCTGCGGTTCGAAGTCGGCCGCCTGCAGCTCGCTGAAGGCCCACGCCATGCCCACGGCGGTGACCTGCGGATGTGCCGCCATCCAGCGGTCGAAGTAACCGCCGCCGTAGCCGAGCCGATAGCCCGCGGCCGTGAAACCCACGCAAGGCACAAGCACCACGTCGGGCGTGACGGGCGCACCGTCGGACGCCGGGATGCGCGCTTCGTCGATCGACGCGGGCGCTCGGCCGTCCCACGCGCGGTAGTGCATTTGAGGGGGCTGCTTTTGCACGAATGGCAGTGCCAGCGACAAGCCAGCGCACGCCGCGTGCTGCGCCAGTGCAACCGGTGCGTTAAATTCGGATCGAACCGGCCAGTAAACGCCCAGGCACTCGGGCTCCAGTTGCACCATCAGAGCCTGCAGGTGGCGCGCCAATCGGGCTTGTGCATCGGGCGCGTCGGGCCGGGCAGCGAATGCGGTCCGCTCGGCAAGCAGACGGCGCCGCAGCGGCGCTCGCAACGGGCCGGGTTCAGGGGCAGAAGACAAACGGGAACTCCATGAAGAAGATTCGCAAGGCCAGGGCAAAACCAGTATATGAGCGCGCCGCCGCGGCGTTGCTGCTGGCGCTGGCCGCGAGCCTGCTGGCCTTCGGACCGAAGGTGCAGGCGCAGGGGGGCGACAACGCCATCATCGAAGCCCGCGAAGCGCTGCGCAAGAAAGACCGCCCACGCCTGGCCGCCGCTCGCGCCGCCGCGCTGGCCGAACGCCACCCGCTGGCGATGTGGACCGACTACTTCGACCTGAGCAACCGCCTGGTCGATGCCCAGCAAGACGAGCTGACCGCCTTCTTCACGCGCTGGAGCGGCACCTATGTGGAAGACAGGCTGCGCAACGACTGGCTGCTCGAACTGGGCAAGCGGCGCGACTGGGCCAACTTCGCACTCGAAGCGCCGCGCTTCCGCATGAACGACGACCGCGAGGTCGCCTGCTACAGCCTGCTGCTCGACCAGCAGGCTGGCAAGGACGTTCGCGACGCCGCGCTGGCCGCCTGGCTGGCCCAGCGTGAAGCCGACGACGGCTGTGCGCTGCTGGCGGCCCAGCTGGTCGATGCCAAGGTATTCACCACCGCCGATGTGTGGCGCAAGGCCCGCGCCGCGACCGAAGCGAACCGCCCGCGCGCCGTTCGCCAGGCGGTGATGCTGCTGAGCCTGACGGCCGCCGGCAGCGCTGCCGAGCTGATGGAGAACCCGGCCCGCTACCTGGCCACCCGCCCGGTGCTGAGCCACCGCAGCGACGCCGAACTGGCCACCCTGGCGCTGGCCCGTCTGGCCGCCACCGAGCCCGAACTCGCACTCGCGCAGTTGAACGAGCGCTGGGACCGCGCGCTGCCGGCCGACCTGGCCGCCTGGTCCTGGGCGGCGCTCGGCAAACAGGCGGCGCTGCGCCTGCTGCCCGAGGCGCCCGACCACTTTCAGCGTGCCGCCCTGCGTGTCGCCAAGGACGGCGGGGCCAAAGACGGCACAAACAGCGCCCCCCAGCTCGACCTTCCCGACGACACCCTGGCCTGGAAGGTGCGCGCCGCGCTGCGGGCCGACAACGGCCGCGCCCGCTGGCAGCAGGTGATGCAGGGCGTCAACGCGATGAGCCTGACGGAGCAGCGCGACCCGGCCTGGGTGTACTGGAAGGCGCGCGCACTGCAGGCTCTGGCCAAGGACTCTCAGGACGGCGACTCGATGCGCGCACTGGCGCAAGAGCTGCTTGCCGGCATTGCCGACCAGTACCACTTCTACGCCAAGCTGGCGGCCGACAACCTGGGCCGGGTGGTGACCTTGCCGGCGCGCCCGCTGCCGCCCACGCCCGAGGAGCGCGATGCGGTGGCCAACCACCCCGGCCTCACCCGCGCGCTGCAACTGATCACGCTGGGCCTGCGCAGCGAGGGCGTGCGTGAATGGAACTACTCGCTGCGCGGCATGGCCGACCGCGAACTGCTGGCCGCCGCCCAACTGGCCTGCGACCGCGAGGTGTGGGACCGCTGCATCAACACCAGCGACCGCACCCGCGCCGAGGTCGACATGGCGCAGCGTTTCCCGATGCCGTTCCGCAAGGAAGTGCAGGCCGCCGCGCGTGAGCTGGGCCTGGACCCGGCGTATGTGTACGGGCTGATCCGCCAGGAGTCGCGTTTCATCATGGACGCCCGCTCCACGGTGGGCGCCTCGGGCCTGATGCAGCTGATGCCCGCCACGGCACGCTGGACGGCAAAGAAGATCGGGCTGGATTACCGCGCCGACCTGATCAACGACCGCGACACCAACCTCAAGCTCGGCACCACCTACCTGAAGCTCGTGCTCGACGACTTTGCCGGCTCGCAGGCCATGGCCGCGGCGGCCTACAACGCCGGCCCGGGCCGGCCGCGCCGGTGGCGCGAGGGGCCGCTGCTGGAACCGGCGGTGTGGGCCGAGAACATTCCGTTGAGTGAAACGCGCGACTACGTCAAGAAGGTGTTGAGCAACAGCGCCTACTACGCAGCGCTGATGAACGGCCAGGTGCCGTCGCTGAAATCCCGCCTGGGCCGGCCCATCGGCCCGCGCGAGGGCAGCGCGCCGGCGCCGGACAAGACGCTTCCATAAGGCCCGCCGAACCGGCTTGGGCGCGCGCCCTGGAATCCCGGACAATCCGTGCTGGCCTGCTCTGGGCCGCAGTCGGCGTTCTCCTCTGAAGGCTCAGATGTCCAAGATCCTTGTTCTCGGCGGTACCGGTTTCGTGGGGCGCAGCGTGTGCGCCCGGCTGGAGGAGCGCTCGGGCGGAGCCGGTGGCGCCGTCGTGGTGCCCACGCGCCGGCTGGTGCGGGCCAAGCACATCCAGTTCCTGCCCACCGTGCAGCTCGTCGAGGCCGACGTGCACGACGAAGCGAGCCTGGCCAGGCTCGTGGCCGGGGGTGATGCGGTGGTCAACCTGGTGGCCATCCTGCACGGCAGCCAGGCCGAGTTCCAGCGTGTGCATGTGGACCTGCCGGCCAAACTGGCGCGCGTGTGCCTGGCCGCCAACGTGAAGCGCGTGGTGCACGTGAGCGCGCTGGGCGTGTCGGACCGCGCGCCCAGCCACTACCTGCGCAGCAAGGCCGGCGGCGAGCTGATGCTGAAGTCGGCGCGGCTCGACCTGAGCCTCCTGCGGCCGTCGGTGATCTTCGGCGAGCACGACAGCCTGCTGAACCTGTTTGCTACCTTGCAGGTGGTGTTCCCGGTCATGCCGCTGGGCGGTGCGGGCGCGCAGTTCCAGCCGGTGTGGGTGGAAGACGTGGCCGCGGCCATCCTGCGCTGCCTGCAAGACCCAGCGACGATCGGGCAGACCTACGAATGCGCCGGCCCGCGCGTCTACACGCTGAAGCAACTGGTGGAGCTGGCGGGCCGCCTGTCGGGCCATGAACGGCCGGTGCTGGCGCTGCCGAACGGGCTGGCCCGCCTGCAAGCGCTGGCGATGGAATGCCTGCCGGGCCCGACCCTGATGTCGCGCGACAACATCGACTCGATGCAGGTGCCCAACGTGGCGACGAACCAGTGGCCCGGCCTCGCGGCGTTGGGCATCACGCCCGCCGCGCTCGATGCGATTGCGCCGAAGTACCTGAGCGCCGGCCAGGGGCTGGCCCGGCTCGACCCGTGGCGCGCCAAGGCGGGGCGGCGCTGACGTCGCTGGCAGCGCGCGCGTCATTCGCGGCGCGCATCGGCGTGATGCGGATTTGTCAGCCTCACCGCACGGGGCGGCCGCTAGCATGAGGCCCGTATCGATCGACGGCCCACCCGAAGGATCCCCATGCAGCTCTTCACCGGCAACAAGAACTACTCGTCCTGGTCCATGCGCCCCTGGGTGCTGATGAAGCAAGCCGGCCTGCCCTTCGACGACATCACGATCCGCTTCGATTCCTTTGCGCCCGACTCGAAGTTCAAGAGCGAGCTGGCGCGCCTGTCGCCGACCGGCCGCGTTCCGGTGCTGGTGGACGACGGCCTGGTGGTGTGGGACACGCTGGCGATTGCCGAGTACCTGGCCGAGCGCTTCCCCACCAATCAGTTGTGGCCCGCCGACACGAAGGCGCGTACGCGCGCCCGCAGCGTCTGCGCCGAGATGCACAGCGGCTTCGGCGCGCTGCGCAGCCACTGCCCGATGAACATCGAAGCCTCGTTGCCCGAGGTTGGTCAACGTGTGCTGCGCGAGCAGGCTGGCGTGCGCGACGACCTGGCGCGCCTGGTGCAGATGTGGACCGAACTGCTGGCCGCGCACGGCGGGCCGCTGCTGTTCGGCGCCTTCAGCATTGCCGACGCGTACTTTGCACCGGTGGTCATGCGGATCACCACCTACGGTCTGCCGGTGCCGCCGGTGATTGCCGACTACATGGCCCGGGTCAAAGCCCTGCCCGGCGTGCAGGCCTGGGTGACGGCGGCGCTGGCAGAGAAGGACTTCCTCGCCTTCGAGGAGCCGTACCGCAGCTCGCCCACGCCGCCCGGATGAAAACCTACCTGGTCGGCGGCGCAGTGCGCGACCGGCTGCTCGGCCTGCCGGTCAGCGACCGCGACTGGACCGTGGTGGGTGGCTCACCCGATGAGCTGCTGGCCGCTGGCTACCGAATGGTGGGGCGCGACTTCCCCGTCTTCATCCACCCGACCACCGGCGAGGAATACGCGCTCGCGCGCACCGAACGCAAGACCGCGCCCGGTTACGCCGGCTTCTCGTTCCACGCCGCGCCCGACGTGAC
>JANOQS010000148.1:0-12672 GCA_031414975.1 Methylibium sp.
GCGGTCGTCCATCACCTGGCTCAGCCCGGCGGCCAAGGTCATCAGCGTCTTGCCGGCGCCTGCGGTGCCGGTGAGGGTGATGAAGTCGCAGTCCGGGTCCATCAGCAGGTTCAGCGCGAAGTTCTGTTCGCGGTTGCGCGCAGTCACGCCCCAGACGGCATTCTTCTGGTGCGTGTATTCCTTCAAGGTGCGCAGCACTGCGGTCTTGCCGGTGATCTCGGTGACTTTGGCGTACAGCGGCACGGCGCCGGGTGCTTCCAGGTAGACGAACTGGTTGATCAGCAGCGCAGGCACCATCGGCCCGCTGATGCGGTAGTAGGTCAGGCCGCCCTGGTTCCAGCTTTCCATGGTCTTGCCATGTCTGTCCCAGAAGTCGGCCGGCAGCGGCAACACGCCGGTGTAGAGCAGGTCGACATCGTCGAGCGTCTTGTCGTTGAAATAGTCTTCCGCCGGCAGGCCCAGCGCACGCGCCTTGATGCGCATGTTGATGTCTTTGGACACCAGCACCACGTCGCGCCCCGGTTGCTGCTCGCGCAGCGCCTGCACCACGCCCAGGATCTGGTTGTCGGCCTTGCCCTGCGGCAGGCCGGCGGGCAGGGTCACGTTGATCAGGTTGGTCTGGAAGAACAACTTGCCGCCGGCTTCACGATGCCCGGTACGGCTCAGCGCCAGGCCCTCGACCATGCCGCTGGGGCCGCGCGTGGGCATGCTGGCGGCCAGCGCGTCCAGATCGCGGCTGACCTGGCGGGCGTTGCGCGCCACCTCGGTCATGCCGCGCTTGTGGCCGTCGAGCTCCTCGAGCGTGATCATCGGCAGATAGATGTCGTGTTCCTCAAAGCGGAACAGCGAGGTCGGGTCGTGCATCAGCACATTGGTGTCGAGCACGAACAGGGTGGCCGGGCCGGTGCCGCGCGGCTTGCGCGTGCGCAGCTCGGGGGCGGGCTGGGGCTTGCGGGCCGGCGCTTCTGCCTTGACGGGCCGCAGCTCCGCCACGACCGAGGGGATCAACGATTCAGCGGCCCTGGCCGGCTCGGACGGCACGACGGCGCGACTCTTCGCAGGGCGGACGGCCGGTTTGCTGACGGGGGCGGCTTCGAAGTCGGTGAGGGCGAGAAGGGCGGCGCGTTTCGCAGGCGGCTTGGGCAGTGGCATGGGTGGTTTCTGTGGGGCCGGCTCAGTGGGGCAGAGCCAGCGAAGCAACAAAAAAGCCGCACGACTGCCCGTGCGGCTTGAGGGGGTGCTGTGGTTGAAAGGTCAACGACATCGGAAGATTATCCACAAATCGCCGCTGCCGGCGACCTGCGGGAATGGCTTCAACCGGCCTTCTTCAGCGCCTTGGCAGCCTTCAGGACTTCTTCGACGTGGCCGGCCACCTTCAGGCCGCGCCATTCGGCGCGCAGCACGCCGCTAGCGTCGATCAGGAAGGTGCTGCGCTCGATGCCCTTGACCTTCTTGCCGTACATGATCTTGTTCTTGACCACGCCGAACATGTGGCAGAGCTTTTCTTCGGTGTCGGCGATCAGCTCGAAGGGCAACTCCAGGCTCTGCTTGAACTTGTCGTGCGAGGCCATGTTGTCGCGCGACACGCCGAAGACCACGGCGCCGGCCTTGACGAAGTCTTTGTGATGATCGCGAAACTGCATCGCTTCGGTGGTGCAGCCCGGTGTGTTGTCCTTGGGGTAGAAATAAAGGACCACGATCTGACCGATAAAAGCCTGCGGTGTGAACTTCACGCCGCCGGTGGCGAGCGCTTCAAATTCCGGTAGGGCTTTATTGAGGGCTGGCGTCATGGAGTATTCTGCTTGGTTGCGCCGATGCAGGCGTGCTGCAGATTATAAGGGTTGCAGCACCGGGGCCACCCCACCCAGGCTCACCCGGAAGAGGGGAGCGCGCTTTCGAAAAGCAGCGCCGCCACCACCGAGCGCCCTTCGGCAAGCAGCACGTTGTAGGTTCGGCAGGCGGCGGCCGTGTCCATGGTTTCGACGCCGATGCGCCGCTCGATCAGCCCGCGCATCAGATCCGGCCGCACGAAGCGCAGGCGCTCGCCGCTGCCGAAGATCACCAGTTCCGGTGCCAGTTCAGCCAACAAGGCAAAGTGAGCCTCGGCCAGCTCATCGAAACGGCCGACCGGCCACGCCTGCACCGCACCTTCCCACGGCACCACCACGCTGTGGCGGTGCTCGACGCCGTTCACCAGCACCCCGCCCGGGCCATGCCGGGCAATGGCGTTCTGTCCTTCGATGCGATCGGCTATGAGCTTCAAGTCTTGCGGCGGCCTGCCCGACGATGGTGGCCGCACCCCCTGTGGATAGAATTCTAAGTTCTGCGCCGCCATCGCTTGCCATTCGACTGGCCCGTCTTTCGCCCCGTTCGGAGACCCCTCTTGAGAACCATCACCAAGTCCGCCAAGCTGGCCAATGTGGCCTACGACATCCGCGGGCCGGTGCTGGACAAGGCCCGCCAGATGGAGGAAGAGGGCCACAAGATCATCAAGCTGAACATCGGCAACGTGGCCGCGTTCGGGTTGGAGCCGCCCGACGAGATCGTGCAGGACATGATCCGCAACCTGCCGCACACGGCCGGCTACACCGACAGCAAAGGCCTGTTCGCGCCGCGCAAGGCGGTGGTGCACTACTCGCAGCAGAAGAACGTGGCCGGTGTGTCGATCGACGACGTGTACCTGGGCAACGGCGCTTCCGAGCTGATCGCGATGGGCATGAACGCGCTGCTCAACGACGGCGACGAGGTGCTCATTCCGTCGCCCGATTACCCGCTGTACACCGCCGTCGTTGGCCTCTCGGGCGGCACGCCGGTGCACTACCGCTGCGACGAGGGCTCGGGCTGGCTGCCCGACGTGGTCGACATGAAGGCGCGCATCACGCCGCGTACCAAGGCACTCGTCGTCATCAACCCGAACAACCCGACCGGGGCGCTGTACCCGAAAGAGCTGCTTCTCGACATCGTCGAGGTCGCGCGCCAGCACCAGCTGATCGTCTTCGCCGACGAGATCTACGACAAGACGCTGTACGACGGCCACACCCACACCAGCATCTCGGCGCTGGCCGACGACGTGCTGTTCGTCACCGTCAACGGCCTGTCGAAGAACTACCGCTCGTGCGGTTACCGCGCCGGCTGGATGGTGGTCTCGGGCGAGAAACGCCATGCGCGCGACTACATCGAGGGCTTGAACATGCTGGCCTCGCTGCGGCTGTGCGCCAACACGCCGGGGCAGCTCGCGATCCAGACCGCCCTGGGCGGCTACCAGAGCATCAACGACCTGGTGGCACCCGCCGGCCGTCTGTGCCGCCAGCGCGACCTGGCGTACCAGTTGCTGACCGACATTCCCGGTGTCAGCGTGGTCAAGCCCAAGGGTGCGCTGTACATGTTCCCCCGGCTCGACCCGAAGATCTACCCGATCCAGGATGACCAGGAATTCGCCTACGAACTGCTCGCCGAACAGAAGGTGCTGATCGTGCAGGGCACCGGCTTCAACTGGCCGACGCCGGACCACTTTCGAATCGTTTTCCTGCCCAATTCCGACGACCTGAGCGAGGCCATCGGACGCATCGCCCGCTTCCTCGACCATTACCGCAAGCGCCATTCGCGCTAGTTCCTCAGCGATACCTTCAAGGCTGGATATGAAACCGATTCAAGTGGGTCTGCTGGGCATCGGCACCGTTGGCAGCGGCACCTTCAATGTGCTGCGTCGCAATCAGGAAGAGATCCGCCGCCGGGCCGGCCGCGAGATCCGCATCAGCATGGTCGCCGACCTGGACACCGCGCGCGCCAAGGCCGTCGTCGGTGACTCGGCCCAGGTCGTCAGCGATGCGCGTGCGGTGATCGCCAACCCGGAGATCGACATCGTCATCGAGCTGATCGGCGGCTACGGCATTGCCAAGACGCTGGTGCTGGAGGCGATCCGCGCCGGCAAGCACGTGGTGACGGCCAACAAGGCGCTGCTGGCAGTTCACGGCACCGAAATCTTTGCGGCGGCGCGCGACAAGGGCGTGGTCGTGGCCTTCGAGGCCGCGGTGGCGGGTGGCATCCCGATCATCAAGGCGCTGCGCGAAGGGCTCACCGCCAACCGCATCGAATGGATCGCCGGCATCATCAACGGCACCACCAACTTCATCCTGTCCGAGATGCGCGCCAAGGGGCTCGACTTCGACGTGGTGCTGAAGGAAGCCCAGCGCCTGGGTTACGCCGAGGCCGACCCGACCTTCGACATCGAAGGTGTGGATGCCGCGCACAAGGCGACGATCATGAGCGCGATCGCATTCGGCATCCCGGTGCAGTTTCACAAGGCGCACGTCGAGGGCATCACCAAGCTGAACGCGGCCGACATCCGCTACGCCGAACAACTGGGCTACCGCATCAAGCTGCTGGGCATCACCAAGCGGCGCAACGACCTGAAGGGCGGCGGCATCGAGTTGCGCGTGCACCCGACCCTGATCCCGGCCAAGCGGCTGATCGCCAACGTCGAAGGTGCGATGAACGCGGTGCTGGTGCAGGGCGATGCGGTGGGTGCGACCCTGTATTACGGCAAGGGCGCGGGCTCCGAGCCCACCGCATCGGCGGTGATCGCCGACCTGGTCGACATCACCCGGCTGCACAGCGCCGACCCCGACCACCGCGTGCCGCACCTGGCCTTCCAGCACGACGCGATGCAGGACACGCCGATCCTGCCGATCGGTGACGTCGTGACCTCGTTCTACCTGCGCCTGCAGGTGGCCGACCAGGCGGGCGTGCTGGCGCGCATCACCGGCATCCTGGCCGAGCACGACATCTCGATCGACGCGCTGCTGCAGCGAGAGTCGGCCGAAGGAGAAGCCCAGACCGACGTGATCATCCTGACCCACGACACGGTCGAAGGCAAGATGAACCTGGCGATCGCGCAGATGCAGGCGCTGCCCACTGTGCTGGCGACGATCGTGCGCATTCGCAAGGAAGAATTGAGTTGAAGTACATCAGCACGCGGGGCGACGACACACCGCGCGGTTTCTCGGAGATCCTGCTCGAAGGTCTCGCGCCGGACGGCGGCCTGTACCTGCCGGCGAACTACCCGAAGGTCGATGCGGTGACGCTGGCGCGCTGGCGCGGCCTGAAGTACCACGAACTGGCGTTCGAGATCCTGTCGCTCTACATCGACGATATTCCAGCCGACGACCTGCGCCGGCTCGTCACCGCCACCTACACGCCCGCCGTTTTCGGCACCGAACTCATCACGCCGCTGAAGCCGCTCGAGCCGGGCTTGAGCCTGCAGGCCCTGTCCAACGGCCCGACCCTGGCCTTCAAGGACATCGCGATGCAACTGCTCGGGCAGTTGTTCGAATACGAACTGGCACGCCGCGGCCGCCGGCTCAACATTCTGGGCGCCACCTCGGGCGACACCGGCAGCGCCGCCGAGTACGCGATGCGCGGGAAGAAGGGTGTCAACGTGTTCATGCTGTCACCCAAGGGCCGCATGAGCCCGTTCCAGCAGGCGCAGATGTTCAGCCTGCAAGACGCCAACATCCACAACGTCGCCATCGAAGGTGTGTTCGACGATTGCCAGGATATCGTCAAGGCGGTCTCCAACGACCTGGCCTTCAAGCGCGAACACCACATCGGCACCGTCAACTCCATCAACTGGGCGCGGCTGCTGGCGCAGGTGGTGTACTACTTTGCCGGCTACTTCCAGGCCACGCGGTCGAACGGCGACGAAGTGAGCTTTGCGGTGCCATCGGGCAACTTCGGCAACATCTGCGCCGGCCACGTGGCGCGCATGATGGGCCTGCCAATCCGGCAACTCGTGCTGGCGACGAACGAGAACAACGTGCTCGACGAGTTCTTCCGCACCGGCACCTACCGCGTGCGCGGCAGCGCCGAAACGCACGAAACCTCCAGCCCGTCGATGGACATCTCCAAGGCGTCGAACTTCGAGCGCTTCGTGTTCGACCTGCTTGGGCGCGACGCGCAGCGCACGCGCGCACTGTTCAAGACCGAGGTCGAACAGCGCGGCGCGTTCGCGATCAGCGCCGAAGAGTTCACGCGCATCCCGGGCTTCGGCTTCGTCTCTGGCAGCAGCACGCACGCCAACCGGCTGGCCACGATCCGAGACACCTGGCAGCGTTTCGGCACGATGATCGACACCCACACGGCCGACGGGCTGAAGGTGGCGCGCGAACACCTCGAGCCGGGCGTGCCGATGATCGTGCTCGAAACGGCGCTGCCGGCCAAGTTTGCGGAAACGATCCAGGAAGCGATCGGCCGCGAGCCCGAACGCCCGGACGCTATGCAGGGCATCGAAGCTCTCCCCAAGCGCTTCAAGGTCATGCCGGTGGATGTTCAAGCCGTCAAGACCTACATCCAGCAGAATTCGGGCCCATGAAGGTCATCGGCTTCTGCGGCTACTCCGGTTCGGGCAAGACCACGCTGGTCGAGCAGTTGATCGTGCGCATGCGGCTGGCGTCGTTGCGGGTGTCGGTCGTCAAGCATGCCCACCACGCCTTCGACATCGACCATGAAGGCAAGGACTCCTGGCGCCACCGCGAGGCCGGCGCATTCGAGGTCGTGGTTGCGTCCGACCGCCGACTGGCCAAGATCCGTGAATATGAAGTGCATGCCGAGCCCACGGTGCATCAACTCATCGCCGAGTTGTACGACTGCGACTGGGTGCTGGTCGAAGGCTTCAAGCACGCTGACCTTTTGAAGATCGAGGTCTGGCGCGCCTCCACCGGCAAACCGGCACAGTACCCGAGCGACCCCTACGTTGTCGCCGTCTCGACCGACAGCCCGGAGCAACTGCCCGAACCCACCGGCCTGCCGCTGCTCGACCTGAACGACCCCGACGCCGTGGCCGACTTCCTGCTCGGTAACCCCGACCGCTATGAGTACCTCTCCCCCCTTGCCATCGCCCCCGACCCGTTCGCCGATGCTGACCTTGGACGAAGCGCTGAGCCGACTGCTGAGCGCGGTCCGGCCACTGCCGGCGACTGAAGGCGAGCGCGTCTCGACCTTCGACGCGCTCGGCCGCGTGCTGGCCGAAGACGTGCGTTCGGCGCTCGACGTGCCGCCTGCCGACAACACCTCGATGGACGGTTACGCGCTGCGCTGCGCCGACTTGCCCGTGGCCGGCACGGTACTGCCGGTCAGCCAGCGCATTCCGGCCGGTGTGGTCGGCGCGCCGCTGCAGCCGGGCACGCTGGCGCGAATCTTCACCGGCGCACAGGTGCCGGCCGGCGCCGACGCGGTGGTGATGCAGGAGGAATGCGAAGCGGTCGGCGACGCGGTGCGCATCAACACCGTCGCGCAGCCAGGCCAGTGGATCCGCCGCTGCGGCGAAGACGTGCAGCTCGGCGCGGTGGTGTTGAAGGCCGGCACCCGGCTGACCCCGCAGGCGCTCGGCCTGGCAGCTTCGGTCGGCGCTGCCACGTTGGCGGTGGCGCCGCGCCCGCGCGTGGCGCTGTTCTCCACCGGCGACGAGCTGGTGATGCCCGGTGAGCCGCTCAAGCCCGGCGCGATCTACAACTCCAACCGCTTCACCCTGCGCGCGCTGATCCAGGCGCTGGGCTGCGAGTGCACCGACCTCGGCATCGTGCCCGACCGGCTCGACGCCACGCGCGACGCGCTGCGCCGGGCCGCGCAGGGCAATCACCTGATCGTCACGTCGGGCGGCGTCTCGGTCGGCGAAGAAGACCACCTGCGCCCGGCGGTGGCCGCCGAGGGCCGCATCGACCTCTGGCAGATCGCGATCAAGCCGGGCAAGCCGCTGGCCTTCGGCGAGGTGCGGCGGGCCGACCAGTCATCGGCGTACTTCATCGGCCTGCCAGGCAACCCGGTGTCCAGCTTCATCACCTTCCTGCTCGCGGTGCGGCCGGTGCTGATGCGCTTGCAGGGCGCGACTGAATCAGCGCCGGTCGGCATGAGGCTGCGGGCCGACTTCGACTGGCCGCGGCCCGACAAGCGGCGCGAGTTCCTTCGCGTGCGCCGCAACGACCAGGGCGGGCTCGACCTGTTTGCCAACCAGAGTTCCGGCGTGCTGACCTCCACCGTGTGGGGCGACGGCGTGGTCGACAACCCCAGCGGCCAGGCCATCCTGGCCGGCGACGTGGTGCGCTACCTGCCGTTTGCGGAGTGGCTGTCGTGAACATCCGGGTGCGCTATTTCGCGTCGATCCGCGAGGCGCTGGGCGGCGGCGAACAGGTGACGCTGCCCGACGGCAGCACCGCGGCTGCCTTGCGCGAGCAGCTGATCGCACGCAGCCCGCAGCACGCCGCAGCGCTGGGCACCAGCCGGGCGTTGCGCTGCGCGGTCGACCAGACCTTGAGCGACGGCTCGGCGGTGCTGCGTGACGGGGCGGAAGTGGCGTTCTTCCCGCCCGTCACGGGTGGTTAGTTTCTTGGCTATCCAGGACCTGGCCGGCCGCCCAGCGGCGCCTTCGGGTTCAAGGGGGCCTCGGGCCGGTGCCACAATTCCTTCATGCCGCTTCTGCCACCTGCCCGCGTGAGCATTCAGACCCAGGACTTCGACCTCGGCGCCGAAGTCGCCGCGCTGCGTGCGGCCGACGGCGGCGTCGGTGCGGTGGTGAGCTTCGTCGGCACGGTGCGCGACCGCAACGGCGTCGGTGCGCAAGGCGTCTCGGCGATGGAGCTGGAGCACTACCCGGGCATGACCGAGCGGTCCATCGAAACGATGATCGATGAAGCGTTCCAGCGCTTCGACATGCGCGCCGCCCGCGTGGTGCACCGCGTCGGCGTGCTGCAGCCGCTGGAGCAGATCGTGCTGGTGGTGGTCACGTCAGCGCACCGAGGCCAGGCTTTCCAGGCCTGCGAGTTCCTGATGGACTATTTGAAGACCCAGGCGCCGTTCTGGAAGAAGGAAACCACGCCGGACGGTGCGCACTGGGTCGATGCAAGAGTCAGCGACGACCAGGCGCTCGAACGCTGGGGCATTGCCAGCGCGGGCAACGCCGCGCCGTGACAACGGCCTGGCCGTGGGCGCAGGTGCTGGCGGTAGCCGGCGGCGCGGCCATCGGTGCCTTGCTGCGCTGGTGGGCCGGGCTGTGGCTGAACGCGAGCTGGGCCGGATTCCCGCTCGGCACCTTGCTGGTGAATTGCGTCGGCGGTCTGTTGATCGGCGTGGCGCTGGCCTGGTTCGAACGTTCGCCGAACGAACTGATGCGGCTGCTGCTGGTGACCGGCTTCCTCGGTGGGTTGACCACGTTCTCGGCCTTCTCGGTCGAGTCGCTGCTGCTGCTGCAGCGCGGCCAGTGGCCGCTGGCGGCTGCGCACACTCTGGCGCATGTGCTCGGTGCGTTGGCTTGTGCCGCTTTGGGCTTTCGCATGGCGCAGGCAGCACTGGGCTGACCCCTTGCGGACGCATACTGGCCCGTCTTGAACGAGCAAGGTGTGTCAGCCCCCTTGATGTGGCTCAAGCATGGCCAGGCCGTGTCTTGAAAAGCCCCACTGCTTGCCCAACCTCTCGACCAACCGGAGGTTTCCCCCATGCGACTTGACAAACTCACCACGCAATTCCAGGAGGCGCTTGGCGAAGCCCAGAGCCTGGCGCTGAACCGTGACAACCCTTACATCGAGCCGGCGCACGTGCTGCTGGCGATGCTGGCGCAGGCCGACGGCCCGAAAGCGCTGCTCGCGCGGGCCAACGTCAACACCGCCAAGCTGCAAGGCGCACTCGAAGCCGAACTGGGCAAGCTGCCGCAAGTGCAGGGCGGCGAGCAGGTGCAGGCCGGGCGCGACCTGGGCGCGCTGCTGCAGTCGGCCGAGAAAGAGGCCGCCAAACGTGGTGACCAATTCATCGCGAGCGAAATGTTCCTGCTCGCCGCGGCCGATTCCAAGGCGTCGATCGGCCCGCTGCTGAAAGAGCACGGCCTGACGCGCAAGGGGCTGGAGTCAGCGATCGACGCGGTGCGCGGCGGCCAGAAAGTGGACAGCGCCGACGCCGAAGGCCAACGCGAGGCGCTCAAGAAATACACGCTCGACCTGACCGAACGCGCCCGGCTCGGCAAGCTCGACCCGGTGATCGGCCGCGATGACGAGATTCGCCGCGCGATCCAGGTGCTGCAGCGGCGCACCAAGAACAACCCGGTGCTGATCGGCGAGCCGGGCGTCGGCAAGACGGCCATCGTCGAAGGCCTGGCGCAGCGCATCGTCGCCGGCGAGGTGCCCGACTCACTCAAGAACAAGCGCGTGCTGGTGCTCGACATGGCGTTGCTGTTGGCTGGCGCCAAGTTCCGCGGCGAGTTCGAGGAGCGGCTCAAGAGCGTGCTGAAGGAAGTGGCGCAGGACGAAGGCCAGACGATCGTCTTCATCGACGAGATCCACACCATGGTCGGCGCCGGCAAGGCCGAAGGCGCGATCGACGCGGGCAACATGCTCAAGCCGGCGCTCGCGCGCGGCGAGTTGCACTGCATCGGCGCGACCACCTTGAACGAGTACCGCAAGTACGTCGAGAAAGACGCCGCGCTGGAGCGGCGCTTCCAGAAGATCCTGGTCGGCGAGCCGACGGTGGAAGCCACCGTGGCGATCCTGCGCGGCCTGCAGGAGAAGTACGAAGTGCACCACGGCGTTGAGATCACCGACCCGGCGATCGTCGCCGCGGCCGAGCTGAGCCACCGCTACATCACCGACCGTTTCCTGCCCGACAAGGCGATCGACCTGATCGACGAGGCCGCGGCCAAGGTCAAGATCGAGATCGACTCCAAGCCCGAGGCGATGGACAAGCTCGACCGGCGCCTGATCCAGCTGCAGATCGAGCGCGAGGCGGTGCGGCGCGAGAAGGACGAAGCCTCGCAGAAGCGCCTGGGCTTGCTTGAAGAAGAGATCACCAAGCTGCAGCGCGAAGCCGCCGACCTGGACGAGATCTGGAAGGCCGAGAAGGCCGCCGCACAGGGCACCGAGCACGTTCGCGCGGACATCGAGAAGATCAAGTTCCAGATCGTCGAGCTCACGCGCAAGGGCGACTTCAACAAGGTGGCCGAGTTGCAGCACGGCAAGCTGCCCGAACTGGAGGCGAAGCTGAAGGAGGCGCAAGCCAAGGAAACGAAGAAGGGGGCCGACAAGAGCAAGCCGCAGTTGCTGCGCACGATGGTCGGCGTCGAAGAGATCGCCGAGGTGGTGGCGCGCGCCACCGGCCTCCCGGTTTCCAAGCTGATGCAGGGGGAACGCGAGAAGCTGCTGCAGATGGAAGCCAAGCTGCACCAGCGCGTGGTCGGCCAGGACGAGGCGATCTCGGCGGTGGCCAACGCCATCCGCCGTTCACGCTCGGGCCTTTCGGACCCGAATCGCCCGACCGGCTCCTTCCTGTTTCTCGGCCCCACCGGCGTGGGCAAGACCGAGCTGTGCAAGGCACTCGCCGGTTTTCTGTTCGACAGCGAAGACCACATGATCCGGCTCGACATGAGCGAGTTCATGGAGAAACACTCGGTCAGCCGCCTGATCGGCGCGCCGCCGGGCTACGTGGGCTATGACGAAGGCGGCTACCTGACCGAAGCGGTGCGCCGCAAACCGTACAGCGTGCTGCTGCTCGACGAGGTCGAGAAAGCCCACCCGGACGTCTTCAACGTGCTGCTTCAGGTGCTCGACGATGGGCGCCTGACCGACGGCCAGGGCCGCACCGTGGACTTCAAGAACACCGTAATCGTGATGACCAGCAACCTCGGCTCGCACCAGATCATGCAGATGGCCGGGCAGAGCAGCGAGCTGATCCGCGAGGCGGTGTGGGTCGAGGTCAAGCAGCACTTCCGCCCGGAGTTCCTGAACCGCATTGACGAGGCGGTGGTGTTCCACGCGCTCGACGAGAAGAACATCGAGGCCATTGCCCGGATCCAGCTCAAGGTGCTGGAGGCGCGGCTCGAAAAGCTCGAGATGCGGCTGGACGTGTCGGCCAAGGCGGTGGCCGAACTGGCCAAGGCCGGCTTCGACCCGGTGTTCGGCGCCCGGCCGCTCAAGCGCGCCATTCAGCAGCGCATCGAGAACCCGGTGTCCAGGCTGATCCTGGAAGGGCGCTTCGGGCCGAAGGACTTGGTGCCGGTGGACTTCGAAGACGGCGAGTTCCGCTTCGAAAGGGTGGTGCACTGAGCTCAGTCAGCCCCGCCGCCCGCGCCGGGGCCGGGCGGCAAAGGGGTCAGTAGGCGCTGGCCGCGACCTGCTCTTCGAATAGGCTGTCCAGGCGCAGCACCTGCAGGCGCACCAGCGTCAGATTGGACTTGGCCTTGTCGAGCACCATGTGCAGGGCCAGGCCCGGATGGTGCGGCACGGCGCGCAACAGCAAGTGGTGCGATTCCAGGGTGATGGCCGCCTCGGGCAGCGAGTGGCCCAGCTTCAGGACGCTGCCGCAGTTCAGGATGGCCGTCATCAGGGCGGCGCCTTGCGATGCCAGATCGGCCGCGCTCGGGCCTGAGCCGGCGTAAGCGACCCGGTTGCCGTTGGCCGCATCGAAGACGGTGCAGCCGATCACGCCGGCCAGCTCACTGGCCTGACGAACGTAGCGCCGCAGCAGGTCGGCCGTGGCCGGCAGGGCCACGCTGGCGGCGACCGGTGCCAGTCGTCGCGGAGCGGGTTGGGCAAGTTCGCCCAGGTCCGAATGCTCGGTGGGGGCATAGGCACTGTCCGGCGCGAACGGCGGTGGGGGTGGGCTCACTGCTGCGCCGGCCGGCCGGGCTGCCGCCGCGGG
>JANOQS010000149.1:0-1752 GCA_031414975.1 Methylibium sp.
GCGGCCCCGCGCGGAGCGCGTTCGTAGACTGACTTGTCGCCACTTGTTTGAACGTTGCGAACGCAGTGAGCGAAGTGAGTTTGGCGACGGGCCGCGAGACCGAGCACCGCAGCGCAGTCGGTGTACCCGCCGACCGCCCCAGCATGAGCCCCTGCCGGGTGCCGCCCGCCGCGACGCGCAGGAGAGCGCATGAACGCAAACCGCAAGCGTTCACTGCAGTCCGCGCTCATCTCCGTGCTGATCCTGCTGACCGCACTAGGCGCCTGGCACCTTGCCACGCTGCCCGCGGGCGGTTCCACCACGGCGCCCGCCACCACCCTCACCCCCGAGCAGATCGAATACCAGAAGCTGCTTGGCAAGGACCCCGCCGCCGAGACGAAGAAGACCACCGGCTTCCCGACCCTGGCGCAGATGGGCGCCACGGTGGTGAAGAACCTGGCCGACCCGTTCTACGACAACGGCCCGAACGACAAGGGCATCGCGATCCAGCTCGGCCATTCGCTGCTGCGCGTCGGCTTGGGGTTCGGGCTGGCGGCGCTGCTGGCGATTCCGCTCGGTTTCGTGATCGGCATGAGCCCGATGTTGTACCGCGCGCTCGACCCGTTCATTCAGGTGCTCAAGCCCATCTCGCCGCTGGCTTGGATGCCGCTGGCGCTCTACACCATCAAGGACTCCAACATCTCCGGCATCTTCGTGATCTTCATCTGCTCGGTCTGGCCGATGCTGATCAACACCGCCTTCGGTGTGGCCGGCGTGCGGCGCGAATGGCTCAACGTGGCGAAGACGCTCGAGGTGTCGCGGCTGCGGCTGGCGTTCGAGGTGATCCTGCCGGCCGCCGCGCCGACCATCCTGACCGGCATGCGCATCAGCATGGGCATCGCGTGGCTCGTGATCGTGGCGGCCGAGATGCTGGTGGGCGGCACCGGCATTGGCTACTTCGTGTGGAACGAGTGGAACAACCTGTCGCTGACCAACGTGATCTTCGCGATCCTGGTGATCGGCGTGGTCGGCATGCTGCTGGACCTGTTGTTCGCGCGGGCGCAGAAGGTGATGTCGTATGTCGAGTGACCTCGGCGCACGCGGGGGCGAGGGAGGAAAGCCCTTCCTCCAGGTCGAAGGCCTGGCCAAGACCTACACAGGCACCACCGAGCCGGTGTTCGACGGCGTCAACTTCGGCATCGAGCGCGGCGAGTTCGTCTGCATCATCGGCCACAGCGGCTGCGGCAAGACGACCATCCTGAACGTGCTGGCCGGGCTTGAAGTGGCCAGCGCCGGCAACGTGTTCATGGACGGCCGCGAGGTGAGCGGCCCGAGCCTGGAGCGCGGCGTGGTGTTCCAGGGCCATGCGCTGATGCCGTGGTTGAGCGTGCGCCGCAACATCGCTTTTGCGGTGCGCAGCAAGTGGCCCGACTGGAGCGCTGCGCAGGTGGACGCGCAGGTCCAGAAGTACGTGCAGCTGGTCGGCCTGAGCAGCGCCATCGACAAGAAGCCCTCGGCACTGTCGGGCGGCATGAAGCAACGTGTGGGCATCGCACGCGCGTTTGCCATCGAGCCCAAGATGCTCTTGCTCGATGAGCCGTTCGGCGCGCTCGACGCGCTGACCCGCGGCACGATCCAGGATGAGCTGCTGCGCATCTGCGCGCAGACGCACCAGACGGTGTTCATGATCACGCACGACGTTGACGAGGCCGTGCTGCTGGCCGACAAGATATTGCTGATGAGCAACGGGCCGCAGGCGCGCGTGGCCGAGAT
>JANOQS010000150.1:0-16281 GCA_031414975.1 Methylibium sp.
TGCCCGGTGGTGCGCCCGCCGCGGGCTGGACGCTGTACGCGCCGCTCACCCTGCAAATGGGCCCGTCGATGGACGCCGGCATCTTCGCGCTGCACATCCTGGGTGCGAGCTCGATCATGGGCTCGATCAACAACATCGTGACCATCCTGAACATGCGCGCACCGGGCATGACCTTGATGAAGATGCCGCTGTTCTGCTGGACCTGGCTGATCACCGCCTTCTTGCTGATCGCGGTGATGCCGGTGCTGGCTGGCGCCATCACGATGACCTTGACCGACCGCCACTTCGGCACCCATTTCTTCAACCCTGCCGGCGGCGGTGACCCGGTGATGTACCAGCACATCTTCTGGTTCTTCGGCCACCCCGAGGTCTACATCATGATCCTGCCGGCCTTCGGCATCGTCAGCGCCATCATCCCGGCGTTTGCGCGCAAGCCGCTGTTCGGTTATGCCTCGATGGTCTACGCCACCGCGGCGATCGCGATCCTCTCCTTCATCGTCTGGGCCCACCACATGTTCACCACCGGCATGCCGGTGACGGGCCAGCTGTTCTTCATGTACGCGACGATGCTGATCGCGGTGCCCACCGGCGTGAAGATCTTCAACTGGATCGCCACCATGTGGCGCGGCTCGATGACCTTCGAGACGCCGATGCTGTTCGCCGTCGGCTTCATCTTCGTGTTCACGATGGGGGGCTTCACCGGGCTGATCCTGGCGATGGCGCCGGTCGACATCCAGTTGCAGGACACCTACTACGTCGTGGCCCACTTCCACTACGTGCTGGTGGCCGGTTCCTTGTACGGCATGTTCGCCGGCTTCTACTACTGGGCGCCCAAGTGGACCGGCGTGATGTACAACGAAACGCGCGGCAAGATCCACTTCTGGGGTTCGTTGATCGTCTTCAACGTCACCTTCTTCCCGATGCACTTCCTCGGCCTGGCCGGCATGCCGCGGCGCTACTCCGATTACCCGATGCAGTTCGCCGACTTCATCATGCTGGCCTCCATCGGTGCGTTCGGATTCGGGCTGATGCAGGTGTACTTCTTCCTCTTTGTGGTGGTGCCGATGATGCGTGGCAAGGGCCAGCCCGCGCCGCAACGCCCTTGGAACGATCCGGACGGTGCGGGCGCCGAAGGCCTGGAATGGGAGATTCCGTCGCCGGCGCCGTTCCACACCTTCGAGACCCCACCCCGGCTCAACGCCAACGCCACCAAGATCCTGGCCGGCGCGCCGGCTGGCGGCCACCACCACTGAGCTCGAGAGCGACCATGACCCCCGAGCAGAAGAAGAGCAACCAGCGCCTGGGCCTGATCCTGGGTGCGGTGGCCGTGGCCGTGTTCGTCGCCTTCATGCTCAAGGGCGCGCTCGGCGGCCTTTGAATCGCGGCGCTTGAATCGCAGCCATTGAAACGAGACAGCGCTCGCCCACTCATGCCCAGCCCATCCGACCCCGACCGCCCCCCGCAGCCCGCGCTGCGCAGCGACAACCTGCTGATGCTGCGCAAGCTGGCGCTGGTGGCGGCGCTGATGTTCGGCTTCGGCTATGCGCTGGTGCCGCTGTACGAGGCGATCTGCACGGCGCTGGGCATCAACGTGCTGTCGTTGTCGGAGCGCGAAGCGGCGGGTATGTCGCGTGCGCCCGCGGCGAACACGCAGGTCGACCGGTCGCGCACGATCACGGTCGAGTTCGACGCCAATGCGCGCGGGCCCTGGGACTTCAAGCCCGCGATGCGTTCGATCGACGTGCACCCCGGCGAGCTGGCCACGGTGATGTATGACTTCCGCAATCGCCAGAACCGTACCATGGCCGCTCAGGCGATCCCGAGTTACGCGCCGATGCAGGCGATGGCGCACTTCAACAAGCTGGAGTGTTTCTGCTTCAACGAGTACACGCTGAAGGCGGGCGAGAGCAAACAGTGGCCGGTGGTCTTCGTCATCGACCCCAAGCTGCCCAAGGACGTGCGGACCATCACCTTGTCCTACACCTTCTTCGAAGTCGGTGGCAAGGTGCCGGCCGAGCCTCCGGCCACGGCAGCCAGGCTGGCCGAACCGCTGGTGTCGGAGCCGAAGTCATGAGCGGTGGGGATCTGCGCCAGGCCGCACAACGCAAAGGCTCGTTCCTGCAGACGATGCGCGCGGTGGCGTGGTCGTTCTTCGGCATCCGCAAGGGCAGCGAGTACGAAAAAGACGTCGGCCAGCTCAACCCGGTGCATGTGATCATCGCCGGCCTGCTGGGTGCGGCGCTGTTTGTGCTGGCGTTGGTCACGCTGGTCAGCTGGGTGCTGTCCAGCGGCGTGGCCAGCTAAGGCATTTCAAGAATCAAAAGGCAACCAGGAGAAATCATGTCGGCAGCGACGCAACACGGGCACGCGCCCCACTACTTTGTGCCGGCGCCATCGCGCCACCCCGCCATGGCGGCCGCGGGCTTGCTTCTCGTCATCGTGGGCGCGGGCCAGTGGATCAACGGCCACGGCTGGGGCGCGTGGTTGCTGCTGGCCGGGTTCGTCTTCTTCGCGTTCGTGCTGCAGCGCTGGTTCCGCGACGCGATTGCCGAAAGCGAAGGCGGCCTGTACAGCGACCGCATCGACACCTCGTTCCGCTGGAGCATGAGCTGGTTCATCTTTTCGGAGGTGATGTTCTTCGGCGCCTTCTTCGGCGCGCTGTACTGGACCCGGCTGCATGCGTTGCCCAACCTGGGCAGCCTGGAGAACGCCGTTTTGTGGCCCGACTTCAAGGCCGTCTGGCCGAGCGCGGGCGGCGGCGTCACCGGTTCGCCGGCCGGCATCGTGGAGCCGTTCGCAACCATCGGTCCGTGGCCGCTGCCGACCATCAACACACTGCTGCTGCTGACGTCGGGTGTGACCTTGACGATCGCGCACCACGCGCTGATCGCGAACCAGCGCGCCAAGACCGTCTTCTGGATGTGGATCACGGTGATCCTGGGTGCCGCGTTCCTGGGCGTGCAGGGCTACGAATACGCCCACGCCTACCGTGACCTGAACCTCAAGCTCAGCTCCGGCGCCTTCGGCTCGACCTTCTTCATGCTCACCGGCTTTCACGGTTTCCACGTGTTCGTGGGCATGCTGATGCTGCTGTTCATCACCTTGCGGCTGATGAAGGGCCACTTCACGCCGCAGCGGCACTTCGGCTTCGAAGGGGCGGCCTGGTACTGGCACTTCGTCGACGTGGTCTGGCTCGGCCTGTACATCGTGGTGTACTGGACCTGAGGGCGCGAACCGGCCTTCCTGGGTGAGTCAAGAACGCCGCGCTGAGCGGCGTTCTTGTTGGCGGCGCGCTGAGGTCACCTTGCCGTCACTCGCAGTCACTTGCCGTCACTTGCCGTCACTTGCCTAGCGGAACGCCGGTCGGCTGGATCCACCCAAGCCAATAGCTGAGCATGATGCCGCTGAACAGCAGTACCGACAGTGCCACGCGCAGGGCCAGCGCGCGCATCATCTTGTCGCCCTTGGGCTTGCCATCTCGGCCGTCGCGCAGCATGAAATACCCTGCCAGCGCGAGGCTGCCCAGAATGGCGACGAAGGCCAGCGCGATGAAGATGTTCATGCGCGTCGATTATCCGCGGCCCGCAAAATGACACTGGCGAAGGGGCGCTGGCGCGGCGCGGTGGTCTTGTTCGCCACCGTGCTGAGCGTGGGCGTGGCGGCGCGGCTGGGATTGTGGCAACTCGATCGCGCGGCACAGAAGGAGGCGCTGCAGGCAGCGCAGCAGGCGCGCTCGGGGCTGCCACCGCTGGACGCAGGCGGCCTGGCCCGCAGTGTCGAAGCGGCTGCGCCGCAGCACCACCGCCCGGTGCGGCTGCAAGGCCAGTGGCTGGGCGAGCGCACGGTCTACCTCGACAACCGGCAGATGAAAGGCCGGCCGGGGTTTTACGTCGTCACGCCGCTGCGCCTGCAGGGGGGTGGTGACGCCGTGCTCGTGCAACGCGGCTGGGTGCCGCGCGACATGCAGGAACGCACACGCGTGCCGCCCGTGCTCACGCCCACCGGCATGGTGGAAGTGCTGGGTCGCATCGCCCCGCCGCCGTCGCGGCTGTATGAGTTTGCGGGGCAAGAGACCGGCCCGATCCGGCAGAATCTCGACGTCGTGGAATTTGCGCGCGAAGCGGCCGTGAGCTTGCGACCCGTGTCGGTGCTGCAGACCGACTCCCCCGGCACCGCAGGCGATGGCCTGCTGCGCGAATGGCCGCAGCCGGCGGCCGACGTGCACAAACATTACGGTTATGCCTTCCAGTGGTTTGCGCTGGGGGCGTTGATGACAGGTCTTTATGTCTGGTTCCAACTCGTCCGCCCCCGGCTCCGCACTCGGCCCGGCCCCGGCGCCTGATTCGATGTCGCCGCTGGGCCTGACGGTGCATTCGATGCCGTCGCCGCACGCCGATGAAGCGGCCCGCCGCACCACTCTGGGTCGGGTCAAGATGCTGCTGGTGCTGTTGGTGTGTGCTGCGCCGGTGATCGCCTCGTATTTCACCTACTTCGTGATCCGCCCTGAAGGCCGCACCAACTACAGCGAACTGATCCTCCCCACGCGGCCGCTGCCCGAGTTGCCGTTCACCGGCCTGGACGGCGCACCGGTGCAAGCCGCCACGCTCAAGGGTCAGTGGCTGGTGGTGGTCGTCTCCGGCGGCGCGTGCAATGCGGTTTGCGAGCGGCACCTGTGGGTGCAGCGCCAGTTGCGCGAAACGCTCGGGCGCGAAAAGGACCGGGTCGACAAGCTCTGGCTCATCACCGACACGGCCGCACCGCGGCCTGAGACGCTGCAGGCCATCGGCACTGGCACGCCGGCCACCGTGCTGCGCGTGCCCGAAGCGGCGCTCGCGCAATGGCTGGCGCCGGCGGCGGGCAAGTCGCTGAGCCAGCACCTGTTCATCGTTGACCCGATGGGCGAGTGGATGATGCGCGTGCCCATCGAGCCGGAGCCGGCGCGGCTCAAGCGCGACGTTGAAAAGCTGCTGCGCGCGTCGGCGTCGTGGGACCTGCCGGGCCGCTGAGAGCCGTCGCCCGCCATGGAGCCGCAGCCGCTGTTCGATCTCACGCCCATCGTGCGCATGGCGCTGCTCGGCGTGGTGCTGGCGATCGGGCCGCTGGCCTGGGTGTGGCTGCGCCACCGCAGTGCCGAGCCCGCCGCGCGGCTGCGCGCACTCACCCTGCTGACCTTGTTCCTGACCTTCGACCTGGTGCTGTTCGGTGCTTTCACGCGGCTCACCGACTCGGGCCTGGGCTGCCCCGACTGGCCCGGCTGTTACGGCAGCGCCAGCCCGCTCGGCGCGCGTGAGCAGATCGGCGCTGCGCAGGCGGCATTGCCCAGTGGCCCGGTCACGCCGGCCAAGGCCTGGATCGAGATGACGCACCGCTACCTGGCCACTGGCGTGGGGGTGCTCATCACCGTCATCGCGTTGGCCAGCTGGGCGTTGGCGCGCAGGCGGCAGGCCAAGCGCTTGCCCCACCTCTCACCCTGGTGGGCCACCCTGACCCTGGTCTGGGTCTGCCTGCAAGGCCTGTTCGGCGCGCTGACGGTGACGATGAAGCTCTACCCCGCCATCGTCACCTTGCACCTGCTCGGCGGCATGGGGCTGCTGGCGCTGCTGGCGGGCATGAGCGCGGCGCCAGTGCGCGCGCCGCTGGCCATGCCGGCCGCCTTGCGCATGGGCTGCCTGGTCTTGGCGGGCTTAAGCGTGCTGCAGATCGCGCTCGGCGGCTGGGTCAGCACCAACTACGCGGTGTTGGCCTGCAGCGACTTCCCGTTGTGCCAGGGCAGCGCGTGGCCCCCGATGGATTTCGAGCACGGCTTTGCGTTGCTTCGTGAACTGGGGGCAGGCAAGGACGGTGGTTTCCTGCCGTTCGCGGCGCTCACCGCCATTCACTACACCCACCGGCTCGGCGCGTATGTGCTGCTGGCGGCGATCACGCTGATCGCCTGGCAGTTGCACCGCAGCGGCGACGTGGCGCTGCGCCGCTGGGCGTGGCGGCTCGCGGCCGTGGCGCTGTGGCAGGTGGCCAGCGGCGTCAGCAACGTGGTGCTCGGCTGGCCGCTGCTGGCCGCCGTGGCGCATACCGGCGGCGCCGCGGCATTGGTGATCCTGTTGAGCGTGCTGATCGTGCGGGTTCAGCAGGCTGTGGCCACTGCGCCGAGCGCGGAGGCCGAGGCGGCACGGTCGGTGGTTCAAGTGGCTCCGTAGAATCAGGGCTCCCATGTCCGAAACCCTCGCCCGTCTCGCCCCCGCGCCTACCTCGGCTGCGTCGCGCGTGCGCCAGTATTACGCGCTGACCAAGCCGCGCGTCGTGCAGCTCATCGTGTTCTGTGCCGTCATCGGCATGCTGCTGGCGACGCCGGGCTTGCCGGACTGGCGCGTTGCGCTGGCCGCCACCGCCGGCATCTGGCTCGTCGCCGCGGCGGCTGCGGCCTTCAATTGCCTGGTGGAGCAGGCCATCGACGCCAAGATGGCGCGCACCGCCTGGCGCCCCACCGCGCGCGGCCAGTTGGGCAATACGCAGAGCCTGACGTTCTCTGCCGTGTTGTGCGCCGCGGGCAGCGCTTTGCTGTACTTCGCGGTCAACCCGCTGACCATGTGGCTCACCTTCGCCACCTTCATCGGCTACGCGCTGGTCTACACCGTGGTGCTCAAGCCGCTGACGCCGCAGAACATCGTGATCGGTGGCGCCTCGGGCGCCATGCCGCCGGTGCTGGGCTGGGCCGCGATCCGCGGCGAGGTCGGGCCCGAGGCGATGATCATGTGCCTGATCATCTTCCTGTGGACCCCGCCGCACTTCTGGGCCCTGGCGCTGTACCGCGCCGAGGACTACCGCAAGTCCGGCCTGCCGATGCTGCCGGTGACGCACGGCTTCGAGTTCACCCGGCTGCACGTGTTCCTGTACACCCTGGTGCTGTTCGCGGCCACCCTGCTGCCATTCGTTTCGGGCATGAGCGGCGTGATCTACCTCGTCTGCGCGGTATTGCTGGGGGGCGCCTTCACCGGCTACGCCTGGAAGCTGTGGCGCAACTACTCCGACGTGCTGGCGCGCAAGACCTTCCGCTTTTCCATCGTCCACCTGTCGTTGCTGTTTGCCGCGCTGCTGCTCGACCATTACGTGGCACCCTTGTTATGAACCTTCGTCGTCATGTGCTGTTGGCTGCCGCGGGCGCTGCGGCGCTGGCTCTGGCGGCTTGTGAACCCGGTGGTTCGTCCGGGCCAAAGCAAGCCTTCCGCGGGGTCGACATCACTGGCGCCGACTACGCGCGCACCTTGTCGCTGCCCGACCAGACCGGCACCGCGCGCAGCTTGGCCGACTTCAAGGGCAAGGTGGTCGTGGTGTTCTTCGGCTACACACAATGCCCCGACGTCTGCCCGTCGACGATGGCCGAACTGGCGCAGATCAAAAAGGCCATGGGCAAGGACGGCGAGCGGGTGCAGGGCATCTTCGTCAGCGTGGACCCGGAACGCGACACGCCGGAGATCCTGAAGGGCTACATGGCGAGCTTCGACAGCAGCTTCGTCGCTTTGCGCGGCTCGGTCGACCAGACCAAGGCGGCGGCCAAGGAATTCAAGGTGTTCTACGGCAAGGTGCCTGGCAAGACCGAAGGCAGCTACAGCGTGGACCACACGGCTGGCTCCTTCATCTTCGACCCGGCCGGCAAGGTGCGCCTGTTCGTGCGCTACGGCAGCGGCGCCGAGGCGCTGACGGCCGACCTGAAGGCGTTGCTGGCGGGTTGATGGTCGGGCTTCGCAGGCGCTTCGGCGTCTTGCGGCCATGAAAAACGGCCCCGAGGGGCCGTTTTTCCGGGCGAGACGCTGCCGGTCACCGACTTCAGACGGTTTCCGAAAGCGCTTTGCGCATCTTCTTCATCGCCGCCACTTCGATCTGGCGAATGCGTTCGGCGCTCACACCGTACTCGGCCGCCAGGTCGTGCAGGGTCAGCCCGCCGCTGCTGTCGTCGTTGACCTTCAGCCAGCGCTCCTCGACGATGCGCCGGCTGCGCGAGTCCAGCGCGTCCAGCGCCAGCGCAATGCCGTCGCCGGCCAGCCAATCGCGGTTGCGGGCTTCCAGCACCTGAGTCGGCTCTTGGGTCTCGTCGGCCAGGTAGGCGATCGGGGCAAAACTCTCTTCGCTGTCGTCGGTCTGCGGCTCCAGCGCCACGTCGGCGCCGGACAGGCGGGTTTCCATCTCGAGCACCTCTTCGCGCTTGACGTTCAGGCGCGTCGCCATGGTGTCGACCTGGGCCTGCGTCAGCGTGGAGCGGTGCGTGTCGCCAGGGGCCGCGTCGTCCTTCAGGCTCTGCTTCATCGAGCGCAGGTTGAAGAACAGCTTGCGCTGGGCCTTGGTGGTGGCCACCTTGACCATGCGCCAGTTCTTCAGGATGTACTCGTGGATCTCGGCCTTGATCCAGTGCATCGCGTAGCTCACCAGCCGAACGCCCTGGGTCGGGTCGAAGCGCTTGACGGCCTTCATCAGGCCGACATTGCCTTCCTGGATCAGGTCGCCCTGCGGCAGCCCGTAACCCAGGTACTGGCGCGAAATGGAGACCACCAGACGCAGGTGCGACAGCACCAGCTTTCCGGCAGAGTCGAGGTCGCCGCTGGCGCGCAGGCGGGTCGCGAATTCGATTTCCTGCTCATGGGTGAGCAGGGGCACGCGGTTGGCCGCCGAGATGTAAGCGTCGAGGTTGCCCAGCGAGGGCACGATGGCCCAGGGGTCACGAAGCGTCAGCGCAGTGGTGTTGGACATGTTCATGGAGGCATCAGACATGCCGGAACTCCTTTTGTTCCCACCATTTTAGCACTCGACCCTTCAGAGTGCTGATTGGGCCATCGTGCGACAAGTATGTGAGCGAACACTATCGAATGACGCTCAGGTGTGCGTCCAGAACGGCCAGCAGCTCGGCCACGCTGACCGGCTTGGTGAGGTAGCGCAGCGCGCCGGCGGTCAGCGTCGCTTCGATGTTGGCCGGCACGGCGTCGGCCGAAACGGCGATCACCGGAATGGCCGCCGTCGCCGGGTCGGCCTGCAGCCGGCGCAGCAGTTCCAGCCCGGTCATGTCGGGTAAGTGCATGTCGAGCAGGATCACGTCCGGCCGGGCCGCATGCACCGCCGCCAGGCCGTGCGCGCCGGTGAGCGACACCTCCATGCGCACCTGCGGGCGTTGGGCCAGGATGCCGCGCATCACTTCGACATTGGTCTCGTTGTCTTCGATCTAGTGCACCACGCGCTCGGCATAGTGAGCCGGCGAGCCTGCCTGCCCGGGGAGGTCGGCCGCTGCCGCCTGGGCCGGCGTGCCGACCGGCAAGCTCAGCGTGAAGGTGGTGCCGCGGCCGGGCGCGGGTTCGGCCCGCAGGCTGCCGCCCATCAGTTCGGCCAGGCTGCGGCTGATGACCAGCCCGATGCCCGTGCCTTGCCGCGCAGAGAGTTCCTGGCCCAGGCGGTTGAACGGTTTGAAGAGTTCGGCGTGCTGGGCCGGGCTCATGCCGATGCCGCTGTCGTTCACCGCGATTTCTGCCTCTTGCTCGCCGCGCATGCGGCAGACCACCTGCACGGAGCCGCCGTCGATGTTGTATTTCACCGCGTTGCTCAACAGGTTGAGCACGATCTGCCGCACCCGCGTGGCGTCGCCCAGCACGGTGCCGAGCGGGCCGCTCTGCTCGGTGGTGATCGATATGCCGCGCGCCATGGCGTCGGAGCGGATCATCGGCACCGCGCTGTCGATCAGCGCGGCCAGGTCGAGCGGTTCGGGCTGCAGGCGCAGGTTGCCCGACTCGATGCGCGACAGGTCCAGCACGTCGTTGATCATCTCCAGCAAGTGCCAGCCGGCCTGCTGGATCTGGTTCACCCAGGGCTGCTGCCTGGCTCCGAGCGGCTGGCTCCGGTCGAGCTCGAGCAATTGCGCAAACCCCAGGATGGCATTCAGCGGCGTGCGCAGCTCATGGCTCATGCGCGACAGGAAATCGGTCTTGGCCAGGTTGCGCGCTTCGGCCAGCCCGCGCGCGTTCTCGGCCGCCCGCAACGCTGCCTGGGCCTGTTCGCGGTCGCGCGTCTCGGCCAGCAGCGCCGCTGTGCGGGTGCGCACCGCTTCTTCGATGCGCCGGGTGCGCCCGGTCACGGTGAGCATCAGCGCGCCCAGCATGGCCGCGGCCGGCAGGCCCACCAGCGCAAACAGCCAGGCGTTGGCGCCGCCGGTGCGTGCCACCTCCGACACCGGCGAGTAGATGCGCAGCTCCCACTGGCGCCCGGCATACCCGAGCGGGCGGGCTTGCAACGTGCCGGCACGTTCGGCGTCGCAGCCCGGTGGCCCGGCAATGCGCCGGCGTGGCGCGAGCGGGTCGGTGTCGACGACACACAGGCGCAGGTCGGCCGGAACGAAGGGCAGCATGTGCCTGAGCAGCACGTCCACGTGCAAGGTCACGAATACCACCCCGCGCCAGTCGCGCTGGCGCTCCGCCGCGGTCGATGGGTCGCCGCGATACAGCGGTGCGTAGATGACCACGCCGGTGTCGTCTTGCTCCGGCCGCTGCTGCGTGAGGCGAAAGCCCGCGGTGGCTGCCGGCAAGCCGGTGTGACTGGCCGCCTCGATGGCCGCCCGCGCCGCGCCGATCGACAGGGCGTTGACGCCCAGCGCCGCCGCGTTGCCCTGCATCGGCTCGATGTAGCGGATCGCGACCACCTCGTCCTCGGGTCCGAGCCCGCCGACGCGCGCGTTCGCGTCGCCGCGGTCGAACACCTTGTAGTTCGGCAGGCCTTCGGTGCGCACGCGCGCCTCGAACGCGGCCACCTGGGCCCGTGGCACACGTTCGCTCCAACCCATCGCCACGAGGTTGCCGGCTTCGAGCCAGGAACGTGTCGCACGCTGCAGTTCGTGCTGCGTGACATCGCTGGAAGCGGTGAACACGCCGCGCAGAGCCTCCAGCGCATGCAGCGGTTCCTGCAAACGAGCCTGGAACGCCGCGGTGGCGTTGTCGGCGTCGCGTTCGAACGCCGTGCGGGCGCGCTCCTCGTCCCAGCGCACGGCCTGGGCAATGCCGGTGGCGATGAAAGCCGTCGCCAGGCTCAGGGTCAGGCCGACCGTGAACCGGCGCGGCGACCACTCGGCGCGCGGGCGGCCGATCAGGGTCAGCACGATCGGCGCGCCGATCAGCACGCCCAGCGTGTCGCCCGACCACCAGGTGAGCCAGGTGATGGCCAGCGCCTCGCGCGGCACGGCCCCGCTGTAAACCAGCGTGCTCGTCGCCACGCCCGAACTGATGACGCAGGCCAGCGCCCCGCCCAGGCCGAAGAACAGCGCCACGTCGCGCGGCTCGCCCAGGGTCAGCGGCTGGCGCACCCAGCGCCCGACCAGCCAGGCGCCGGCCCACGCCTGCAGGCCGGCGCCGAGCGCGATCGTGACCGCCACGCCGGCCGCCGCCCACGCCACCTCGCCGCGTTGCGCGCTGAGCGTCAGGTTGACAAGCATCGCACCCAGCGCCACGCCGGCCACGGCGCGCCCGCCGAACACCAGCACCGCCGCCAGCGCGATGCCCGCGGACGGGTAGAACGGCGCCGCATAACTCGGCGGAATCGCCAGCCGCAACGCCACCAGGCCGACCAGCGCGTAGGCCAGCGCCGTCAGGATCAGCGCCGTGGCCCAGGGCGCGGTCGGCGCCGGGTGGGTCGGCACCGCGGGCAAAGGCGCTGGAGGCAAGGGCGCGGGGGGTGTCGGCACGGCCAAACTCAGGCCACCTCACGCCCCGTGGCGGCGCTCCACAGTTCGGTCCAGTGCTGGACGTCCAGCCAAATCGCCCGCGCCGCTACCGCTTCACGGATTGATTCGATCCGGCGCGAGCCGGTGATCGGCAGCGGCGCGCTCGGGTGGCGCAGCAGCCAGGCGATGGCCACCGTGGCCGGGCTCACCCCGAGCGCGTGGCCGATGTCGCGCAGCGTGGACTGCACGCGCTGGGCAGCCTCGCCGCCGCCGCTCAGCAACGCACCGCCGGCCAGCGGCGACCAGATCATCGGCCGCACTCGCAGGCGCTGGCATTGGTCGAGGGTGCCGTCGGTCAACGGCGCCAGATGCAGCGGGTGGCATTCGATCTGGTGGGTCGCCAGCGGGTGGCGGCTGTTCAACAGCTCGAACTGCGCGGCCGAGAAGTTGGAGACGCCGAAGGCGCGCACCTTGCCCGCCGCCTGCAATGCGGCAAACGCGCTGGCCACTTCATCGGCATCCATCAGCGGGTTGGGGCGGTGGATCAGCAGCAGGTCCAGGTGGTCGGTGTGCAGCGCGCGCAGTGAGTTCTCGACACTGCGCGCAATGTGCGCGGCCGAGGTGTCGTAGTGCTTGATGCGGGTTCCCGGCCGCGCATCACACTTCAGCTGGATGCCGCACTTGCTGACGAGTTGAATGCGTTCGCGCAGGCGCGGCGCCAGCGCCAGCGCTTCACCGAACAGCGCTTCGACCGAATAGCCGCCGTACAGATCGGCATGGTCGAAACTCGTGACGCCGAGCTCCGCGCATTGTTCGATCCAGCGCAAGCGCGTGCGCGCGTCCCAGCCCCAGTCGCCCATGCGCCAGGCGCCGGCGACGATGGGCGACAGGCGCGGCCCGCCGGCGCAGAGTTCAATCAGTTCCATCAGTGTGGTTGACGTTGGTGGGGGTGTCCGATGGGCACTCCGCAGCATCGTTGCAGTTACCTAGCTCAGCCATGACTTCATACTTTCTGTGATCGCCGAACTTGTCTTGGTTCTCAAACGAAGGCGAGACCCCTTCGCACCATCGAACTGGCTGCATCTTCGTTCCTAAGCAATCAGTTGCCGCAACCTATCGCGAAACTTGCCGAAGCTGGGTGACGCGTTGTCATCCAGACTCATCAGCGGGCCGATTCTCTCGGCCCATTCGTGCTTGATCTGGCCAGGCAAAGGCCAACCGGCCTTCTTTATGGCCGCCGAGCCCCCAGGGTAAACCGCATCAGCAAGCAGTTCCCATGTGTCGCACGCGCTGTCTTGAATGTAGCTGTCGAGGACAGGCCGCTTGGCCCGTGGGTACGCACTCAACAGTGCAGCTTGATCACCCAGATACCAAGCTTCCACTTCTTCTATGGCCAAGCGAAATATTGTGTTCGGCGCTGGTTCGCACGCATCGGCGAGCTTCTTGAGCTCCTTCAGTAAGGCTTTGCAATCGCGCTTGTCCACATCCAGCACAACGACCACAGCATCAATGCCCGGTGTCTTGCCATAGCCACGCAGCAACCTTTGAATTTGGTCAAGCAGAATTCGTTTCGCCGGGTCGGCCTTGCTCGTCAGGCCTCTCGGCACCCGCCCGATCCCCTTGTACGAATGCAAACGCCATGTGTGCGGATCCGCGTGTTGACCAAGTAGCTGAGGCAGGAGCACCTGCAACAATTTCTCTCCCGAACTGTCCTCGATCAGAACCTCGATATGCATGGTTATCTCGCATCGAGATAGTCGCTGTACCAGAGACCCCCAAGGGGCAATCCTTCGCTGACCAGGTTTCGGACGACCTCCATGTCGGAGACTCGGCGGATGGCCGAGTAGCCATCCCGCCCTTTGTCAAGGATCCAGACTTCGGTTGCAGACAATGCATCGACAAAATAGGGTTGGTGCGTCGTCACGAAAATCTGGGGAGCGTTCTTCCTCCCGGTGGCATGCGCCCGAAACTCTTGCGCCAAGGCTTCAAGTAGCTTGTGATAGAGACCATTTTCCGGTTCCTCGATGCATATGAATGGGGGCGGATCAGGGTCTTCCATCAGGAGCAGATAGGCAAAAACCTTCAGGGTGCCATCGGACATCTGCTGCGCGTAGAACGGGTCGGTGAACGCACCATCGTTGAATCGCAACACAACACGCTTGTCGATGCTGACCTCCGTATCGATACTCTTGACGCCCGGAATCTTGGCTGCGATTCGGGCGAGGATCACCTTGAAGCGCTCCTTGTGTTCTCGCTCCATGAACTGGACCACATTGCCAATGTTGTCGCCATGGCTGTTGAGGTGCTTCTGCGGGCCAGCGGAAGGCAAGCTGCGAGCGGCATCGGGGTGAAAATATGACAGGTACCAACCCTTCAAAAAGTCTCTGAACTGCTTGATGCGGGGGTGCTCCTTCAGGGTGCCCAACGTCGCGATGCCCAACTGCCGCAGGTCCGTGAGTTCGACTGGTTCTTGGGCGCGATCCTCACCTCCTCCTTCGACTTCAACGGCCTCTTCGCCCGCCCAAACCATCCCCTTGCCATGGTGCAGGCGCAAAAACGGATAGGGGCGCCCATGCTTCTGGCCCTTCCGCCGTTGCTTCAGGAGCTCTGATTCGACGAACGGCCTACCCGAGTCATCCAGAGCAATTGCAAGCTCGTAAGTCATTGGGCGCTCGCCTACTGCTTCGCGGTAGTAGATTTCGAAGCGGATCGGCTCCTCTGTGCCGAGCGAGCGCAGGCGCTCGTAGCCGCCGCGCTGCTTCATGTCGCATGCCGTCTCCACATCATGAGATAGGCAGTCCGCAACGAAACCGAAAGCATCGAAGAGCGTGCTCTTCCCAACACCGTTCTTGCCGATCACCACTGTAAACGGCGCTAACGGTTCACCGGCCTGCTGATTCGATAGCTTGCCCAACGTGACGTCTCGAAGCGCGCGGTAGTTCTGAACACGAAAGCCTTCGATCAGAGCCATTACTTGTCCTTTGTAGTCACCATTCCGAATTGGCTGTCATCGTTGCGCGGCCCCATCACGCATTTCCAGCATTCTTGCCATAGGTCCTGAACCCCGGCGGCCTTCTGGTCGGTGGAGTCCACCTCAGACGTTGAACAGGAAGTTCAGCACATCACCGTCCTTCACCACGTATTCCTTGCCTTCGGCGCGCATCTTGCCGACGTCCTTGGCGCCGTGCTCGCCCTTGTGGGCGATGAAATCGTCGAAGGCGATCGTCTGCGCGCGGATGAAGCCGCGCTCGAAGTCGGTGTGGATCACGCCGGCCGCCTGCGGCGCGGTGTCGCCTACATGGATGTCCAGGCGCGTACTTCCTTCACGCCGGCGGTGAAGTAGGTTTGCAGGCCGAGCAGCTTGAACGCGGCGCGGATCAGCCGGTTCAGGCCCGGTTCGGTCTGGCCCATGTCGGCAAGGAAGATTTCCTTGTCTTCGTCGCTCATCTCGGCCATCTCGGCCTCGGTCTTGGCGCAGATGGCCACCACCGGCGCCTTCTGGCCTTCGGCGTACGCGCGCAGCTTGTCGAGATACGGGTTGCTTTCGAAGCCGTGTTCATCGACGTTGCCGACAAACATCGCCGGCTTGGCGGTGATCAGGCACAGCGGCTTGAGCACCGCCTGCTCTTCCTTGCTGAAGGCGATGCCGCGCACCGGTTTGGCCTGGTCGAGTGCGGCCTGGCACTTCTGCAGCACTGCCACCAGGCGCGCCGCTTCCTTGTCGTTGCCCGACTTGGCGGCCTTGAGCGAGCGGTTCAGCGTCTTCTCCACCGTCGCCAGATCGGCCAGGCACAGCTCGGTCTGGATGATCTCGATGTCGGAGATCGGATCGACCTTGCCGGCCACGTGGATCACGTTGTCGTCATCGAAGCAGCGCACCACGTTGATGATCGCGTCGGTCTCGCGGATGTGCGCGAGGAACTGGTTGCCCAGGCCTTCACCCTTCGAAGCGCCGGCCACCAGCCCGGCAATGTCGACGAACTCGACGATCGCCGGCACGATGCGCTCGGGCTTCACGATGCCGGCCAGCGCCTGCAGCCGCGGGTCGGGCAGCTCGACGATGCCCACGTTCGGCTCGATGGTGCAGAACGGATAGTTCTCGGCCGCGATGCCGGCTTTCGTCAGCGCGTTGAAGAGGGTGGACTTGCCGACGTTGGGCAAGCCCACGATGCCGCATTTCAGGCTCATGGGAGGGGGCTTTCGCGTTCGAGGGGAGAGGGCGGGATTTTAGGCGCCCGGCGTGGTTCGGGTGCCGGTTCGGGCGCCGGTGCCGAAGCCGGAGTCAGGCCTTCAGGTAGTGGGCCCGCGCGCCGAGCCAGCGCGCAACGTGCTTCAGCGCCACTTCGGGGTGCCGGTCGAGCAGCTCGGTCGCCGCTCGGCGCGCGCTGTGCACCAGCGCTTCGTCGAGCTGCAAGTCGGCAAAACGGAGCAGGGCGGCGCCGGACTGGCGGGCGCCCAGGAACTCGCCCGGCCCGCGGATTTCCAGGTCGCGGCGCGCGATCTCGAAACCGTCGTTCGTTTCCATCATCGCCTTCAGGCGCGCCTTCGAGGTGTCCGACAGTGGCCCGCTGTACAGCAGCACGCACACGCTGGCCACC
>JANOQS010000151.1:0-18272 GCA_031414975.1 Methylibium sp.
GCGGGTGTGCCCTGTGGCCAGACCCAGGTCCAGGTCGGCTCCGGTGTTTCGCTGCCGGACTTCGGCGCCTTTCAGCTGGGGCGGCCCAGCGCCAGCGCCCGCATCGAGGCCCGGCCGGTCAGCGCCACCAGCGAAACCGCCCGCATGCTGGTCACGCCGTTCGAGCACATCAACACCGAAGCCGCCCAGCTGTCGGCCGACGCCAAGCTGGCGCAGGCCAGCGGCAGCGCGCTGAGCCCGGGCGACATGGTGATGCTGACCGCGCGCTGCCAGGAATTCAGCTTTCACTGCACGCTGATGTCCAACATCGCCAACCGCACGTCCGACGGCCTGCAGCAGATGTTCCGCCAGCAATCCTAGGAGGACTGTGATGACCGCCGCTCTTGCACTTGCGCCCGCCGCGCCGCTGCTCCAATGGTCTCGTCTGGCCGCTGCAGCGCTGTGCGCCACCACCTTGCTGCTGGCCGGCTGCTCCGAGCAGGAGCTGTACGGGCAGCTCTCCGAGCGCCAGGCCAACGAGATGGTCACGGTGCTGCGCGGCGCAGGCATCGACGCCGACAAGTTGGTGCGCGAAGGCAAGTTCTCGGTCACCACCTCGCGCAGCGACTTCCCGCAGGCGGTGCGAACGCTCAACGCGCAGGGTTACCCGCGCGAGTCGTTCGACAGCATGGGCAAGGTGTTCAAGCGCGAAGGTTTCGTGTCCTCGCCGCTGGAGGAGCGCGCGCGCCTGGTGCACGCCATGTCGCAGGAGATCTCCAACACGCTCGCCAACATCGACGGTGTGATCACCGCGCGCGTGCACCTGGTGGTGCCCGAGCGCAACCCGTTGGTCGACAAGCCGCAACCGGCAGCGGCGGCGGTGTTCATCAAGCACCGGCCCGACAAGAACCTGGCGGCACAGACCGCGCAGATCAAGGCGCTGGTGGTCAACAGCATCGAAGGCCTGGCCTACGACAACGTGACGGTGGCGCTGTTTCCGGCCGAGGGCCTGAGCGGCGAGCCGACCGCCACACCGACCCCACCTGCCAGCCAGACCGAAGCCCGCGCAGCAGGGCTGCTCGTGCCGCTGCTGGCCGGAGGCGGTGCCGGTGTGCTGGCGCTCGGCGGTGGCGGTGTGTTGTGGTGGCGGCGCCGCGGCGACCGGCGCGGTGCCGGTTTGGCATTGCCTCTGCCCGCGCCGGCAGCGTCGCCGGCCGCCCCCAAACGGATGGTCCAGGACGATCTGCAGGCGGCCTTTCGGCGCTCGCTGAACACCAGGGGAGCGCCGAAGTGAGCGAGCCCGTGCAGGGTCGGACGCGCCGCTACCGGCGTGCCGCGCTGGCGCAGCGCTTGCTGTCGCATGCCCCCGATGCCGCTGCCGCGCTGGATTGGGACACGCTCGGCAGCGCACCCGACTGGCTGGTCTGGCCCGAACCGCAGGCGACCCGGTTCCAGTGCCAGGTCGGCGCGCTGCTGTGTGCGCCGCAGGTCCGCCTGTGGATCGACGCGCCGCGCGTGGCCGCCGCCGCGCGCGCGCTCGGCCACCCCTATCTGCAAGCCCTGCTGCGCCTGCCCGAAACCCTGACCTTGCCGCATGACGTGGCGGGTTGCCCACGCATCACCGCGGCCGGCCAGGTCGCACCGCTGCTGCGTGCCGCCGGGGTCGGCGTTCTGCTGGCTTCTCTGCCGGCCGGGCCGCTGCGGCGCGCTGCCGGCGCGCTGCTGGCGCCGCTTGGCGCCTCGGCGATGGTGGGCGCACTCGCGCAGTCGCTGGTGGCGCGTACCCTGTTGCTGGCCGAGCAGGCCGGTGCGTGCTCCGTGGCGGCGCCCATCGACGCGGTGGCGGCATGAACACGGCCGGCTTCTGGCTCTGGCAGCGCGACAGCGACGTCGCGATCGTGTCGTCGCGCCTGGTGCTGCGCGCCGACGAGGTGCCGCCGCTGCAGCAGGCCCAGCAACTGCGCGATCAACTCGACGCGCTGCGGCGCGGCCAGGCCGAGCAGATCGAGGCGGCCGGCGAAGCTGCGCGAGTGCAAGGCCGCAGCGAAGGGATCGAACAAGGCCTCCGGGCGGCGCGCGACGAACATGCCGCCACCTTGGCCAGCCTGGCGCAGGCCGCTGAACAGGAGCGCGCGCGGCTGCGCCGCGATGTGGCCGCGCTGGCGCTGCAGGTCGCGCGCAAGCTGATGGGCCAGGTGGGAGCCGACACTCGGCTCGCGGCGCTGGCCACGGTCGCCGCGCGCGAGATGCTGCCGGCAGCGTCGACCACGCTGTATGTGCACCCCGATCAATGCGACGCGGTGCGCACCCGGCTCGCGCAGAGAGCGTCGGCAGACGCCGAGCTTGTGCCCGACTTCGAGGTGCGCGCCGACGAGCGCTGCGCCGAAGGCGACTGCCGCATCGAGACCGAATTGGGCAGCGCCGATGCGTCGCTGGACGCTCAACTCGCCCGCCTGGCGCAGGCGTGGGGTGTGGCCGTCGCGGCCCCGCCGTCGCCCTGACAAGCCCCACGCCATGACCCCCGCCACCGACACACAACACCTGCTGCGCGCGCTGCACGGCACGCGCACCGTGGTGGAACTCGGCAAGGTCACGCAGGCCGTCGGCACCGTGCTGCGGGCCACCGGGCTGCGCGCGCGCATCGGCCAGCCCTGCCGCATCTTCGACCCCGCCGCTGCCCCCGGGGCGCAAGGTTTGCTGGCCGAGGTGATCGGTTTTGCCGGTGGCGAAGTGATCCTCGCGCCCTACGGGCCGCTGCAGGGCGTGGCGGTGGGGGCGTCGGTGCAGGCGCTGGCCGACGAGGCGCGCGTGCCTTGCGGCCCGGCGCTGCTGGGCCGCGTGATCGACGCCTTCGGCCAACCGATGGACGGCCGCCCGCTCGATGCCGGCGCCGGCCTGCAGCACACACCGCTGCACGCGCCGGCCCCGCCGCCGCTGCAGCGCCGCGGCGTGAATGAACCCCTGGCCACCGGCGTGCGCGCGATCGACGCCGCGCTGACCATCGGCGAAGGCCAGCGGGTCGGCATCTTCGCGATGGCCGGCGGCGGCAAGTCCACCTTGCTGGGCATGCTGGCCCGCCAGGCGCGCGCCGACGTCAACGTGATCGCGCTGGTCGGTGAGCGTGGCCGCGAGGTGCGCGAGTTTCTGGACGAAAGCCTGGGCGAAGCCGGGCTGGCCCGCTCGGTGGTGGTGGTCTCCACGTCGGACCGCCCGGCGCTTGAGCGGGTGCGCGCGGCCTACGCGGCCACGGCCATCGCCGAGGGCTTCCGGCGCGAAGGCAATCGGGTGCTGTTGCTGGTCGATTCGGTGACGCGCTTCGCGCGCGGGCTGCGCGAGCTGGGCCTGTCGGCGATGGAGCCGCCGGTGCGGCGCGGTTACCCGCCCTCGGTGTTCGCCGAGCTGCCGCGCCTGTTCGAGCGCGCCGGCAACGACGCACACGGCTCCATCACCGCGTTCTACACCGTGCTGGCCGAAGACGACGACAACTCCGATCCGGTGGCCGAAGAAGTGCGCTCGATCCTGGACGGTCACATCGTGCTGTCGCGCCAGCTCGCCCAAGCGGCGCACTACCCGGCAATCGACGTGCTGGGCAGCGCCAGCCGTGTGTTCACGCGCGTCGCCGGCCGCGAACACCGCGAGGCGGCGGCCCAGTTGCGTGCGCTGATGGCGCGCTTCAACGAGGTGGAGTTCCTGCTGCGCGTGGGCGAATACCAGGCCGGCAGCGACCCGCTGGCCGACCGCGCGATCGAGCGCATGCCGGCCGTGCGCGCGCTGTTGCAGCAACGCTCCGACGAGGCCACCGACATGGCCGCGACGATCGCACGGCTGCGCGAGACCGTGCAATGAGCGCCCCCGCCCGGCCGTCCCGAAGGGGACGCTCCGTCCCGCCTGGCGGGACCGCGCGCAGCGCCAGGGTGCACCAGTGAGCGCCCGTTTGCCCCAGGTGCACGAGGCCCGCCAACTGGCCCGGCTGCGCGCCCTGCGCGTGCAGCGGGCGCGCGAGCAGATCGCGCCGGCGCTGGCCGAAGTGGAGCGTGCGCGCGAGGGGGTGCGCCGGCGCGAGTTGCAGATCGAGCGCTTGAGCGGTGCCATCACCACGCTGCGCCAGGCGCTGGTGAGCTCGCTGGCGCCGACCTTGCCGCGCTGGAGCAAGCTGGTCAACGCCCGGCAGGAACACCTGGCGGACCAACTGGAGCGCAACCAGTACGGCCTGATCGAGGACGACCGCGGGCTCGAGGCCGCGCAGGAAGCCTTGCAGCAAGCGCGTTCGGAGCTGACGCGTGCGCTCGCTCGCGAAGACGCGGTGCGCGGCCTGGTGCACGACGCGCGCCGCGCGCAGGAGCTTGCGCGCGAGAAGCGCATTGAGCGCGAAACCGATGAGCAAGCGCGCCCGCGGGCCGCCGCCGCATGAAAAACCTGAGGTGACCGCATGAACCTGTCCGCTCCCCCGCCCTCGGCGCCCGCTCGCGCCACGCCGATCCACGACAAGGCAAGCTGCCGGCGCGACGAGATGCCGGCGCAGAACGAACGCGGCAACTTCGAGCGTGCGCTGCAGGCGCGGCGGCAGGCGCCGCGCGACGAGCCGGAGGCACGATCCGTTGCCGAAGCGATGGCCGCGGCGGCAGCGACAGCCGCAGCCGCAGCGCCAACGGCAACGCCAACGGCAGCAACAAGCATGGGGCCGGCTCCGGCGCTGGTGCGCGCGATGGCGACGCCCGCCGACGCGGGCGGTGCCGGATCGTGCGACACGCCCACGGGCGCCACGCGCACCGCGACCCAGACCGCGCTGAACGCCCAGCCCGCCCCGCCCGCCACACCGTTGGGCGGCGCCGACCCGGCGGTGGTGTGGGAAGCCTCGCTGCGCGGCCCCGATCAAATGGCCGTCGAGGTTCGCGCCGAACGCCTCGGCAAACCCGACGCTGCGCCGAGCTGGGGGCTGACGATCGGCGCCTCGGCGCTGAACGCCGAACTGCTGGCGCGCCATGCACCGCGCCTGAACGAGCGCCTGCGCAAGCACGGGGTCGAGGTGGACCACGTGCGCATCGAGTCCGCCGACCCCGACGCGCGCCGATAGAGGTGCCGGTCCGTCTACACAGCGCGGAATGAACCAACGACTCTTCACGTGCAACCCACAGCAACGCAAGCACGGCAACACAAGCACGGCAACACGCCCGCGGCAAGACACAGGAGCCACGATGAGCCAGACCCGCCCCATCCCCAACCCGGCCTGGCGCCGCCCGCCGGTGCTCGCCCGCAACCCCGCCCAGGCCATGCGTCAGGCCGTGCTCGATGCACTGCTGCGTGGCGCCGCTGGGCCCGCGGGGGCCGACGGCAACGCCCCGCGCCTGCTCGTGGCACCGGCCGCCAGCGCCACCGCGCCGGCCCAACTGGCTGCCGCACAGTCGCTCGATGCGGCCGAGCGACAGAAGCTCGCCGCCTCGCACGAGCAGTGCCTGCGCGTCTTTCGCAACCTCGCGCGCGGCCAGGCTCCCGCCACCGACGATGACGATCTGGGCGCTGCGCTGGCCTTCTTCACCGCCGTGAACCTGCATGCGCTGCACGGGGTGGACGTCGAACGCGAGGTGATGGCCGTGCTGGAGCGCCAGTTGCTCGGCGTGAGCCGGCGCGCCTCGAACTGGGACGCCGCCTCGCTCGCGCAGCGGCAGGTCTTTTTCGAGCGCATCGCGATCCTCTCGATCGTGGTCTCCAGCGCCTGCGCCAGTGCGCCCGCACAAGGGCCGGCGGCCGTGGCCCGGCTGCGCCGTGCGGCGCGCCAGTACCTGCAGGAACTGCTCGGCCTGAACCCCGACCTGCTGAGCCTGGCGCCCAGCGGGCTCGTGACCCGTGACGGGGCCGCTCCCGCGCGCGCAGGCGCTGGCCGCCGCCCTTCCTGACGCCACCATGGAGATCGAGCGCATCGCCCCCGTGCCAGCGATCGAGCAGGCGTTGGCCGCCTGGGCCGCTGCCATTCAGGCGGCGCCGCACGATCCGTCGATTCCGGTCTCGGAGCCCGCACTGCCCGGCGCGGACAGCGATGCCGGTCACGAGGCCGCCACGGTGCAGACCGCCTGGCGCGCGCCGGCCCATGCCAGCGATGCACCGCGCGGTGGCCCTGCGCTGCCGCCCGCAGCACCCGCCGAACACGGTGACCGGGTCGCGTCGGCGCCGCTGATGCCGGCCCTGCTCTGCGGGCTGAGCACCGAACCGGCCACGCACTGGCCGCTGCCCCATCCGGCCGCGCCCGAGCGGGCCTGGGCGCTGCGTGAACACAGCGCCGGGCCCGCCACCGCGCCCGACACCGATGCAGACGCTGACTGGTGCGACGCGCTCTCGGCCGCGCTGCGCGCCTTGCTGATCACGCGCCATGCGCCCGAGGCGCTGCTCATCGCCGCCGAGCAGTGGCGGCGCGGACGCTGCGTCGTGCTGGCGTGTCCGCAGGGCAGCGATGCGGCCGGCCCGGCCTGGGCCTTCGTATTGCGAGCGCGCCCATCAACGCTTGATGACGCAGACGAAGCACTCGCCCTGTCCGGCCTGCGTGTAGAAGCGCGCCTGCACTGGCGCACGCTGCCGCCAGTCACGCCGTGGTGCCATGTGCGGATGGTGAAGGAACACCATCGGCTCGGTGGCCGCCAATTGGTGGCGCCGGAGCTCGATGCGGTGCAGGCCGCCGCAGCCCTGCCCTGTGAAGTGCAACTCGGCCCGCTGCTCGGGCGCGCGCTGCACCCTTGCGAGGTGCGCGTGCACATCCAGGCGGCCCAGGCATTCTGGGGCGCGCTCGGCCGGCAATGGGGCGTGCAGGTCGTGGTCAGCGCAAGGCCGCTGCTGGCCGCGCGCCCGTCAAGCACGGAGGCCGGGTGATGCTGGACGCCACGCTGACCGCCGCGCCCGCACCTTTGGCCAGCCGCGCCCTGGCCGCGCTCGGCGATGCGGTGGCATTGATCGATCGCGCCGACGGCGCGCTGTGCTGGGCCAGCGAGGCCTGGTACGCGCTGGTTCCCGGCGTCGCATCAGGCGCCGGCGCCGACGCGCTCGAACGCGCGCTGCCCGGCCTGCAGGCCACCCACGCCCTGTGCCGCGCCAGCGCCACGCGCCAGCGCGCGACCCTGGGCGACGCGCGCCAGTGGGACGCCGAACTGGTGGCCTTCGATGACGCGCATATGCTGTTGCGCCTGGCCGACCGGCGCGAGCAGGGCCGCGCCGTGCAGCGCCAGCTCGATGACCGGGAGCAGTTGCTGTTCACCTCGCGCGTGATCTCGGTGGGCGAGATGGCCACCACCCTGGCGCATGAGCTGAACCAGCCGATCGGCGCCACCGCCAACCTGCTGCGCGGGCTGCGCACGCGGCTCGCACGCCGCCGCGCGGCGCTGAACGAAGAGGAAGCCGATGCGCTGGAGCGCGCGCTCCAGCAGGTGATGTTCGCCGCCCGCATCATCACGCGCATCCGCGAATTCACGCACTCGCACCAGCCGCGCCACAGCCGGCTGGATCTCGCTGCGCTGGTGCGCGCCAGCGCTTCGTTGCTCGACTGGGATGTGCGCCGCAGTCAGGCCACGCTGGTGCTGGAGCTGCCCGACCACCCGGTGCCGGTGCGCGGCGACGAGGTGATGCTGCAGCAGGTGCTGGTGAACCTGATGCGCAACGCCCTCGACGCGCTGCGCAGCGACCCCCCCGAGGCTCCGCAGGTGTGCCTGCGGCTGCTGCCGCGCGCGCACGAGGTGGAGCTGCAGGTGCGCGACAACGGCTGCGGCCTCGGCGACGAAGCCGCCGCCCGGCTGTTCATGCCGTTCGCCTCGACCAAACCGTCGGGCATGGGCATCGGCCTGTCGATCTGCCGCTCTTTCGTCGAGCTGCACCAGGGGCGCCTGTGGTTCAGCCGCCATGCCGGCCGCGGCGCGACCTTTCACGTGAGCCTGCCGCTGGCGGCGGCGCCGCCCTCCACTTCTGCATCGTGAGCAAGCCATGACATCACGCACCATCTACATCGTCGACGACAACGTCGAGTTCCTTGAATCCACGCGCTTCTGGCTCAGCGGCGCCGGCTACGACGTGAAGACCAGCGCCGACCCGCAGCAGGCGATCGAGGCCCTGGCCAGCCGCGACCGGCATGACAGCGCCTGCCTGATGCTGGACGTGCGCATGCCGCAACTGTCGGGCCTGGACGTACACGACGCCCTGCTGGCGCGCGGTGCACAACTGCCGGTGATCTACATGAGCGGCCATGCCGATGTGCCGCTGGCGGTGCAGGCGATGCAGAAAGGCGCCGTGACCTTGCTGGAGAAGCCCTTCGATGAAGGGGCGCTCGAAGCGGCGCTCGAAACCGCCTTCAACGCACCGGCGCGCCCGCCAAGTGTTGCCACCGACGCAGAAGGCAGCGTGCGGCAGGACGCCGCCGCTGGCGACAGCGAAGCCAAGGCGCGCTATGCCGCGCGCGAGGCGCGCCTGACGCCCCGCGAGCGCCAGGTGCTGGGGTATGTGATCCAGGGCATCTACAACAAGAACATCGCTGACAAGATCGGCCTGTCGATCAAGACGGTCGAGCTGTACCGCGCACGCGGCATGGGCAAGCTGCAGGCGCGCTCGGTGGCCGACCTGACGCGGATGATGGTCACGCAGCAGGTGTGAGCATGGCAGCCGCGATGGAGACACAAGCACCCACCTGGTTCGACGCGCCCTCGCCGTTCGGCGTGCTGCGCCTGTGCGTGCGCGGCCCGAGCGCGGCGGGACACGCCGCCGCTGCCGCGCTGGCCCTGCAGCAGGCCGCACCGCTGCTCGATGCGTTCGACGACTGGAGCCTGCTCGGCGCCGACTGGCGCTGGCTCGACGTACCCTCCGAAGCACCGGCGCCAGGCACTCACGTGGGGGCAGACTGGCAGCCGGTGGCCGACGCACCACTGGCCGCGCGGCTCGAACTGCCCTGGCCGCTGTTGCGCCACCTGCCGCCCCCCGAGGCGCTTGCAGGCGTGCTGCGCTGGCCGGCCCTGCCCGCCACGGCGGTGGTCGCGCGCCTTGACCTGGACCACGCCGAACTGGCCGCGCTCGAGCCCGGCGGGGCAGTGCTGCTGCCTGAATCGATGCGCCCCGGCTGGCTGGGCCTGCTGCGCGCCGCCGACGAACCGGCCGGCACTGGCGTGGCGGTGGCACTGCACCCGCAGAGCGCGCGGCTGGCGCCGACCGTGCTCGAACGCAGCAGCGCCGCACCTCCCCTGCCGGCCGATCCCGCCAGACCGATCGCCTGCGAAGTGCGCCTGGCCGGCGTGGCGGCGATCGGCGTCGAGCGCCTGGCGGGTTGGGCGCCCGGCGCGCTGGGCGAACTGGGCCCGTGCGCCAGCCTGTGGCGCAACGCCGGCCCGCACGGCGCCGCCTCCCTGCTGGCCAGCGGCCACCTGCTGCCCTGGGGCGACGGCTGGGCCATGGCGCTGGAAACGGTGGGCGACACCGGCAGCAGGGAATCGCCCACACCGGCCCAGAAACTTTGAACCGCGCGGCCCCGGGCCGCGACTCAACGGGTCATGGATCTGACCCAATTCTCCCCGTCGTCGGCGCTGCTCACCGTGGTGGTGCTGGCGCTGGCGCCGTTCGTTGCGGTGATGGTGACCTCGTTCACCAAGATCGTGGTCGTGCTGAGCCTGCTGCGCAACGCGCTCGGGCTGCAGCAGGTGCCGCCCAACGTGGTGCTCAACGGCCTGGCGCTGGTGCTCAGCATCTACGTGATGTACCCGGTCGGCACGGCCATGGGCGAACGCATGCAGGGCATCGGCGACATCGGCAGCAACACCCAGAGCATGCTGAAGGCGGCCGACACCGCCAAGGAACCGCTGCGCGACTTTCTGTTCAAGCACAGCCGCCCGGTGGAGCGCGCGTTCTTCATGAAGACGGCGCAGAAAACGCTCCGGCCCGACCAGGCCGCCAAGCTGACCGAACGCGACTTCCTCGTCGTCGTGCCGGCCTTCACGGTGAGCGAGCTGTCGGTCGCGTTCGAGATCGGCTTCCTGATCTTCCTGCCGTTCCTGGTGATCGACCTGGTCATCTCGAACATCCTGATGGCGATGGGCATGATGATGCTGTCGCCCACCACCGTGTCGATGCCGTTCAAGCTGCTGCTGTTCGTGCTGATCGACGGCTGGGTCAAGCTCACGCACGGGCTGATCCTCACCTACCTCTGATGGCTTGAAGGGGCTGGCAATGGTCAACAGCGACATCATTCAACTCACGCAACAGGCGCTGTGGTACGTGCTGCTGCTGTCGGCGCCGCCGATCGTGGTGGCGGCCGTCGTCGGCCTGCTGATCGCGTTCGTGCAAGCCGCCACGCAGTTGCAGGAGCAGACGCTGCAGTACGTGGCCAAGTTCTTCGCGATCGTGATCACGATCTTCATCACCGCATCGCTGCTCGGCGGCGGGCTGTACCAGTTCGGTGATCGCGTGTTCAGCGAGTTCGCCGGGCTGGTGCGGCGCTGAAGAGGCCGGGGCCGCGGTGGATGCGCTCTTGCTGGTCGGCAACTTGCGCGACATCGCGCTGCTGCTCGGCCTGTCGGCCACGCGGGTGGCGGTGGCGCTGATGCTGGTGCCGCTGTTCACCAACGAGCTGATCCCGGCGATGGTGCGCAACGCCATGTTCGTCGCCATTGCGTTGCTGAGCCTGATGCTGCAGCCCACCCCGGAGCCGCTCGTGCTCTCGACCTGGCAGTGGCTCAGCCTGTTCGCCAAAGAGGCGTTCATCGGCGCCACCATCGGCTTCATGATGGCCGGCGTGCTGTGGGCCTTCGAAGCCGCCGGTGCGCTGATCGACACCAAGGCCGGCACCACGCAGGCCCAGTTGCAAGACCCGATGTCGGGCCAGCAGACCACCCTGACCGGCGCGCTGCTCGGGCGCCTGGCCAGCATGGTGTTCATGGCCGGCGGTGGCTTCATGGTGATGATCGGTGCGCTGCTCGAAAGTTACGCGCTGTGGCCGGTGCGCGCGCCGTTCCCATCGCTGGTGCAAGGCGGCATGCGCCTGTTCGAGACCGAATTCGGCCGCATCATGGCCCTGACCCTGCTGATCGCGGCACCGGCGCTGGTGCTGCTGTACATGATCGAGGCCGTGCTCGGGCTGATCAACCGGTTTGCGCAACAGCTCAACGTGTTCTCGCTGTCGGCCTCGCTCAAGGCGGTGGCCGCGATCTGGATCGTCTGGGTGCAACTGGTCTCGCTGGTGCAACTGCTGCAGGACGACCTGCTGAGCCGCGGCGGCGTGGCGCTGCGCACCCTGCGCGCGCTGCTCGGAGGCTGACCGTGTCGGACAAGAACGACGGCGGCGACAAGACCGAGAAGCCGACCTCGAAGCGGCTGCTGGACGCGCGCAAGAAGGGTGACGTCAGCAAAAGCAAGGACGTGACCAGCACCCTCGGGCTGGTGATGTGGCTGGCGCTCGGCGCGCTCACGGTCGGTTTTGCGGCGGCGCGGCTGGCGGCCCTGTACGAAAGCCTGTTTGCCGTGATCGGCGCGGGCTGGCTGCACACCGGCTTCGCGGGCGCGGCGCGCGCCATCGCGGCCCAGGCCGCGGAGCTCGCGATCACGCTGGTGGCCATGCTGCTGGTGCCGGTCGCCGCGGTGGGCTTGTTGACCGACTTCCTGCAGATCGGCCCGGTGCTCACGTTCGAGAAGATCAAGCCCAAGCTCGATTCGATGAATCCGGTCGAGGGCGTCAAGCGCATGTTCTCGACCGACAACGCGATCGAACTGGTCAAGAACATTGCCAAGGCCGCGATGCTGTTCCTGATCGGGTGGCTGGTGGTCAAGTCGGCGCTGCCGCAGATCGTCGGCCTGGCGCGCTCGCCCGACCTGCCGGCGCAGGCGATCGGCGCTCTGGTGTGGAGCCTTACCGTGAAGTTGCTGGGCTGGACGGTGGCCGTGTTTGCGCTGGTGGCGCTGCTCGACGCGGTGTACCAGCACTGGTCGTTCACCAAGAAGATGCGCATGAGCCTGCGCGACATCAAGCAGGAGATGAAGGAAAGCGAAGGCGACCCCTACATCAAGCAGCAGCGCCGCCAGGCGCACCAGGAATGGTCGCAGCGCAATGCACAGCAGGCCGCGCGCAATGCCAACGTGCTGGTGGTCAACCCGACGCACGTGGCCATCGCGATCGACTACGACGCCGAGACCGACCCGGTGCCCACGATCGCCGCCAAGGGTGAGGACCACGTGGCCCGCGCGATGCGCGAGGCGGCCGAAGAAGCCGGCGTGCCGATCGTGCGCAACATCCCGCTGGCGCGCGACCTGCTGGCGCGTGCCGAGGTCGGCGAGGTGGTGCCGTCGGACCTGTTCGACATCATCGCCGAGGTGATCCTGTGGGCGCGCGAGGCGCGTGAGCAGGTGCAGGCGCAGCGCGACGCGGGCGTCGCTTCAACCCCATCGACCCCACCGCTCGGTGCCCCCCGCATCGCCGCCCCCGGCGAAGACCTGACCCACTACCCGGAGCCGCCATGGAATCGTTCCTGATGAGTTTCGTGAGCATGCTGCTCGCGCTCGGCGTCGTGATCGCCATCGCCTGGTTCGCGCTGCGCCTGCTGCGCGACCGCATGCAGCCGCGCGTGAAGGCCGACGGCGGTGTCGATGATGGGCTGCGCTTCGTGCGCGCGTTGTCGGTCGGCACCAAGGAGCGCGTGGTGATCGTCGAACACCGCGGCGCGCGCTGGATGCTCGGCGTCACCGCGGGTGGCATCAGCACCCTTGCGCAGTGGCCGGCAGCCGGAGAGGTGGCTGTTTCAGCGTCGGTGCAAAAGGCCGATGGCGGCGACACCGAGCTCTGACTAGTAGCGCCCCCAACTGCCGAACGCCCCGACTGTCGAATCGATCGCGCAACGCCTTTAATTCAAACGTCCGCGGCGCCATCAGCAACAAATGAATGCAACACGCCGTCGGCAGTTTGGTTCGCAGCGGACCGGAATGCCCGGCTGGTGCGTCAGGCAATTTCAGCAATTTCAACCCCGAGGCAGCGCAACCCCACATCGCAACGCTTCACCCACCAGGAGTACATCATGAGCTTCTTTTCCGATATCGCCAGCGTCGTCAGCAAGGCCGTCGAGATCGCTGTCCCGGTCGCCCTCGGCGCCCTCTTCCCGCCCGCGGCGATGCTGCCCGGCCTGTCCAACCTGGCCACCAGCATGCTCGGCGGCGCGCTCAGCGGCGCCATCGGCGAGCTGGGCAAGCAGGGCGGCATGCCCAACTTCGTCATGAAGGAAGCGCAAGACCTGCTCGGCAAGGTCATCTCGCAACTGCTCAAGCCGGTCGATCCCGAGTGCATGGACCACGTGGCCGACAAGGCCGGCGGCGCCGTCAAGGACATGGTCGACCAGATCCTCAACGAGTTCAAGGACGCGCTCCAGAACTACAAGAGCGAAGAAGGCAAGAAGGGCGGCGGCAAGGGCGGCAAGGGCGAAGGTGCCGGCGGCGCCGGGGGCACGAGCGGCAACATCGGCTTCCGCGAGCTGGCTGCCATCCTGGCCGACCTGGAGGCCAAGCAGGCCAAGAACTGCGCGAACGCGGCGCAGAAGGCCGGCGAAGCGCTGGGCGTGGCCAAGTCTGGCGAGAAGGGCAGCGAGCAGGCCGACGCCGACATCGCTGCGAACCAGTTCAAGGCGATGGAAGACAACAAGGTCGAAGCGCAGATCTTCCAGGCCGTGGCCAGCGCCGTGTCCGAGGTCATGAAGAACTTCGGTGGCGCGCTGAACACCGCGGCACGCGGAGGCTGATCGGCATTCGGCGACTGCCAAGGAGGGGCGCCCCGTGGCGCCCCTTTTCTTCATCTGCAGGGGAGTCGACATCATGTTTCTGACACCACTGAACTACAGCTTTGCGCTGCACCTGGTTCCGGTCTTCGAGTGGAAGCCGGTCGAGCCAGCCGATCGCGCAGACGCCGATGCGGCGCCGCCGTGCCCGGATTCACCCGCGCCACCGCCGGACATGCGGCTGGTGCTCAGGGGCTACGAATGGCGCAACGTGGCGCAGCGCGCGGTCTTCCCGCGCGAAGACTGGGAAAGCATCTTGCGCAGCGAGGCCGACGCCAAGGAGCAGGAGCGCGATCCGGTGGCACATCGCAACGAGGCGGCCCGACGCCCCTTGCGGCCGCAGCCCGCGCCGAATGACGCCCAGAAGGGCCCGGACTGGGAGCAACCCCAGCTGGGAGGCACCGCAATGGCGCGCCCGTCCGACACTCGTTAAGCTGAGGCCATCCAGGCTCTCCATCCTCGGGACTCAAGACCATGATCCGCGCTTCCGACCTTGCCGGCGCATTGCCGTGGACATTGCCGGCGCTGACGCCTTCGGCGCGCGCCGACGAACGTTTCGCGACGACCTCGGCCGCCACCTCGGCGGCCGCCTGGTTCGACGCCGGTGAGCTCGCAGCGCAGGCCTCGATCTGCGGCGACCTGGGCCCGGCGTCGCGCGGCCTCTCGGTCGAACAGCATGCAGGCCGGGTGCTGATGCATCTGCGCGACGCGGGCGATCGCGGCGCCTGAGAGGCTTGGCGGCCTGGACGCTGAGAGCCTTTTCGATCATTCCCGCGCGATGCCCCAGACCCCCTCGCTGATCGCCGAACCACGCTGGGCCCTGGCCGCCCAGGCGCTGGTCGAAGGCTGCATCGATCTGCCCGACGACGAACAGCGCATCGCGCTGCTGGGCAGCGTGTGCGATGGTCTGGGCGACGAGCTCTACCCCGCTTTCCTGCGCGTGTTGTGGGTCATCGGCCAGCACGGCGACCATGCGGCGCGCGCCGCGGTGGCGCAGGCCCTCGTGCACGCGCTGCGCACCGGGCGCCTGCCGAGCGGCCGGCGCAGTGCCTGGGGCGCGACCCCAGCGGCGCGTCCGGCCGCACCATCGGCCACACAACACGCGGCCGGTTTCGGCAGCACCCGCAGCCTCGGGCCGCTCGAATACCTGTGCGCCTGGCATGCCCAGGCCGACCCCGCCCGCGCGCTGCCGGCCGCGCAGTTCGACAGCGCCGCGCGATCGCTGATGGAGCTGATCGCCACCAGCCCCGAAGCCCGGCTGCTGTACTGCGAGAAGCTGCTCGGCGACGTGGACGACCCGATGGGCGGCGCGCTCGCCCGCGGCACGCGCGAGGCCTTGCGCGCGCTCGCCACCGCGTGGGCCGAGGGCGTGTCGCCGGCCGATGCCAGCGCACGCTTCCTGAAGGCGCTGCCGGCGGCGGCGCCCGACAACCTGTCTTCGCGCATCACCCGGCCGGCCTTCTCGTTGCGCTGATACACAGGAGGTGACGGCAGCGAGTGTCTGCAGTGAGTGATCTGCAGTGAGTGGCTGCAAAAGGTTCGGCCCGGCCGACGCATCAGCGTCGAACCGGGCCGAAGAACCTTCCTGAGGGGGTTCTATTGGCCGAAGTATCAATACACCTTCCAGTCGACGCCGTTGCCGCCGTGCAGCGTGTCGAAGCCGGGGCCACCGAGCAGCACGTCGTTGCCGTTGCCGCCGTCGATGTGGTCGTTGCCGCGGTTGCCTTCGAGCCAGTCGTTGCCGTTGCCGCCGTTGATGTAGTCATTGCCGCGGCCGCCCTGGACCCAGTCGCGGCCGTTGCCGCCGAGCAGCACGTCATTGCCGCTGCCACCCTCGATGTGGTCGTTGCCGCCGCGCCCGGCGATCAGGTCGCGGCCGCTGCCGCCTTTCAGGTGGTCGTCGCCGCCGCCGCCGATCATCACGTCATTGCCGCTGCCGCCGTTGGCGTGGATGTCGGCCTTGACGTTGGCGTCGACGACCAGCGTGTCGTTGCCCGAGCCGAGGTTGAAGTTCGTGCTCTCCAGCTGCTGCTGGGTCATGAACTGCTTCTGGCCGTTGACGTTGACTTCGTACAGCCCCAGCAGCCCCGCCAGCCCGCTGGCCTTGGAGATGTGGACGTTGTCGTTGCCGGCGCCGGTGTAGAGGTTGTTGCCGATGGTGATGGATTGGGGAAACATGGTGAGCTCCTTGCGGTGGTTGAGATGGTGGTGCGACACGGTGAAAGTGCCGCATCGCTACCTCCTATTGAAGGCGCTCGCGAGGCTCCTGCCAAGACGGGACGGATGGCAACTGGGGACGGTCCGCACGCGGGTCAGCCGCAGTGCGGGTGGCCCCATCCCCAAGCCCCACGCCGCAGGCCCCGCCGCTCAGGCCGGCGCGTGATCAGTAGTGAATGCCGCGCGGCGCACCACCGCCGGCGGCAATCGCGTCGCCATTGATGGCGCGCGACTTGGGCGAACACAGGAAGGCCACCACGTGCGCCACCTCGCTCGCATCGACCAGGTGGTTGATCGAGTTGCCGGCGGCCATCTGCTCTTCCACCGCCTGCGGCGACACGCCTTGGGCCGCAGCGCGTGCGGCCACCAGCGGCGCGGTGCGTTCGGTGCGCGTGAGGCCCGGGTGCAGCACGGTCACGTTGATGCCGAACGGGCCCAGTTCGTCGGCCAGGTTCTTGGTCATCGCCGCCACCGCGACGTTGCGCATGCTGCCCACGGTGTTGCCGGTCTGGCGCGCTGCCAGGCCACTGATGTTGACGATGCGGCCCCAGCCACTCGCGCGCATGCCCGCCGCCACTTCGCGTGCGCAGCGCAGGTAGCCCATCACCTTGGTGTCCATCTCGGCATGAAAGAAGGCGCCCGTGATCCCGGCCAGCTTGGGCGGCCCGGCAAAACCGGCCGGCTCGGCCGCGGCGTTGACGAGGATGTCGATGGAGCCGCCGAGTTGGCGCGCCGCATCGGCCACCGCCGCGCGCACTTGTTCGTCGCTGGTGGTGTCGGCGCTCACGCCCACCACCCGCACGCCCGTCAATGCCGCCAGTTCGGCCGCCGCGGCGGCCAAGGCCTGCGGGTTGCGCGCCAGCAGCGCCACGTCGGCACCTTCTTGCGCGAGCGCGAGCGCAATCGCCTTGCCGATGCCACGGCTGCCGCCGGTCACGAGCGCGCGCTTGCCTTTGAGTTCGAGGTCCATGCTGACTTTCGCGAAGTGGGGTCACGATCTTAGCGAGCCGTCGCCTCCGTCGCAGCGCCGCAGGCCGGGTACTGCCGCAGGCCGGCTACCCGCTCACCTGCGCTCCCCTAAACTGCGCCCTTCCCGTTTCACGCCCCCCCACGAGCCACTGCATGAGCTGGCACGCCCACCTGAGCCTGAACTACCGCTTTGATGCCGAACGCACCGTCGTGCACGACCGCCACAGCGGCCCGCTGCGGGTGCTGGCCAGCCTGTACCCGGAGGCGCCCTCCGTCTGCCACAACGTGCTGGTGCATCCGCCCGGCGGCATCGTCGGCGGCGATGTGCTGGAGCTGGAATTGACACTTGCCGCACAGTCGCACGCGCTGGTCACCACCCCCGGCGCGGCGCGCTTTTACCGCAGCAACGGACAGCCCGCGCTGCAATCGGTGCGGGCCCAGGTGGCCGACGGCGCGCGGCTCGAATGGCTGCCGCTGCAGACCACCTGCCAGCGCGGCGCGCTGGCGCACAACCGCATGCGCTTCGAGCTGGCGCCGGGGGCCGAGATGATCGGCTGGGACATTCTGGCGCTCGGCCTGCCGGCCAGCGGCGAAGCCTTCGACCACGGCCGTTACGAGCAGCGGATCGAACTGCCCGGCGTTTGGCTCGAACGCGGCGTGATCGACGGCCACGACCGCCGCCTGCTCGACTCAAAGCTGGGCTGGGCCGGCCACCGCGTGATGGGCACCTTGTGGCTGGCCGCCGGCACACGCCTGAGCGCCGCGCGGCGCGACGCATTGCTAGAAGCCGCACGCGATGGCGCCGCCGCCCACGCCCTGCGCGCCAGCGCCGGCAGCACCTCGCCGCATGACGAACTGGTGCTGCTGCGCGTGCTGGCGCCACGCGTGGAAGCGCTGATGGAGCTGTTCACCACCACCTGGGCACGCTGGCGCGAACTCGCCTGGGGTCTGCCGGCCTGCGTGCCGCGCGTCTGGCGCACCTGAGGCCGGCCGGCTGCGGGGCGATGCTTTAATGCGCCCATCTGGTGGAGGAACCCCATGACCTACATGCTGCTGATCATCGAACCCGTCGGCCAACGCGCCACCCGCACCGACGCCGAGGGCCGCGACGCGTATGCACAGATGCAATCCTTCGGCCGGGGCCTGAAAGAGCGTGGCCTGCTGCTGGCCAGCGAGTCGCTCAAGTCGCAGGCCGACGCGGCGCGCGTGGAGGTGCGCGGCGGCCGGCCGCACGTGCTGGACGGCCCGTTCGCCGAAGCCAAGGAGATGATCGGCGGCTTCTTCCTGCTCGACTGCCAGACGCGCGACGAGGCCGTGGCCATCGCCGCCGAATGCCCGGCC
>JANOQS010000152.1:0-6276 GCA_031414975.1 Methylibium sp.
GCAGGCGAACCGGAGGTGCTGCTGGAGGTCGAGGTGCTGGAAGTCAGCTCCTCCCGCTTGACGGAGTTGGGCGTGAAGTTCCCCGATACGTTGACCTTGACGCCTTTGCCTCCGCCAGGCGCGACGGGTCTGACCTTGGGCAACATCGGCAGCCTGGGCCGCGACCGGGTCGGCCTGGGCATCGGCGGCTTGCTGATCAACCTGAAGCGCGAGGTCGGCGACTTCACGACCCTGGCCAACCCGCGCATTCGGGCTCGCAACAAAGAGAAGGCGAAGATCCTGATCGGCGACAAGATTCCGATCATCACGACCACCACAGGCACGGGCGGCTTTGTTTCCGACAGCATCAACTACCTGGACGTGGGCTTGAAGCTCGATGTGGAGCCCACGGTGTTTGCCGACGATGAAGTGGCGATCAAGATTGTTTTGGAGGTCAGCGCGTTGGGCAGCGCGGTCAAGACCAGTTCGGGCGCACTGGCCTATCAGATCGGTACCCGCAACGCCGCCACCACGCTGCGCCTGCGGGACGGTGAGACGCAGCTCCTGGCAGGGTTGATCAGCCGCGACGAGCGCACCAGCTCGAGCCGCCTGCCCGGCGTGGGTGACCTGCCGGTGCTCGGGCGCCTGTTCTCTAGCCAGCTCGACGATGCCCGGCGCAGCGAACTGGTGCTGGCCATCACGCCGCGCGTGCTTCGCAACATCCGCCGGCCGGATGCGAACGAGACTGAACTGTGGGTGGGCACCGACGCGTTGCCGCGATTGAGGATGTTCGCAGTTGCACAGCCATCGGTGGCGTCGGCGCAGAGCACAGATCCAACGGTCGCGTCGCCGGGGTCGCCCAGTCCTGCCAGCTCCGCACCTGCTCCCATATCGACCCTTGCATTCCAGTGGGCCGGGTTCTCGGAAGTGACCGTTGGTGAAACGATAGATGTGTTGCTCAATCTGAACTCGCTGGCCAGTTTGAGGGGCATGCCACTGAGCGTGGTGTACGACCAGCAGAGGCTTCAACTGCAGCAAGTGGTGGAAGGTGAATTCTTTCGAAAGGATGGCGCGACCACCAGCTTTTCACATACGAATGAAGAGGTGAACGGGCGAGTGCGGGTTGGCCTGTTGCGCAACCAGGCCACCGGGGCAAGCGGCCAGGGCACGGTGCTGACGTTGAAGTTCAAGGCCCTGGCGGGAGGTGCGGCCGAAGTGCGGCTCGAGCAGGCGCAACCCATCGCCATGGACGGCGTGACGCCCTCGCCGGCCGCCGTTGCGCCCTGGGTGGTGCAGGTGAAGTGATGCGCCCCATGAACTTGGCCCGAAGTGGCTACACGCTGATCGAGTTGCTGGTCGTTCTTGGCGTGCTGGCGTTGCTGGCCACCATGGCCATGCCGTTGGCGGAAGTGACGATGCAGCGCGAGCGCGAGCGCGAGCTCAAGCGCGCGCTGTGGGAAATCCGCGATGCCATCGATGCCTATCACCGCGCACGGGAGGCCGGCGCATTCGCTGGGGCGCCAGAGGGTCCAGGCTATCCGGCGGACCTGCTGGCCCTGACTCAGCCGGTGGTTGATGCACGACCCGAACGGCGCGGCGAAGTTTTGAGGCTGCTGCGCCGTGTGCCGCGCGATCCGTTTGCCGACCCTTCCCTTGCGCCTGAACGCAGCTGGGGGCTGCGCAGCTACCAGTCTGAAGCCGACCAACCGCAGGCGGGTTCGGATGTGTACGACGTGTACTCACGCTCGGAAGCCACCGGTCTGAACGGTGTGCCCTTGAAGCAATGGTAGTAGTGATGAACAGTCGACTGGGTCAAGGCGCTTTGCATGGAGCCCGCGGGTTCACGGTCATCGAGCTGCTCGTGGTATTGGCAGCCGTCGCGCTGCTGCTTTCAGTGGCAGCCCCCCGCTATGTGCAGCACCTCGACACAGCCAGGGACGTTGCCTTGAAGCAGAACCTCTTCCAGATTCGTGATGCCATCGACAAGTTCTACGCTGACCAGGCGCGCTACCCCACGACGCTGGACGAACTGGTCACGCGCCGGTACCTGCGCAGCCTGCCGGTTGACCCGGTGACGCAGCGCAGTGGCAGTTGGGTCATCGTTGCACCGGGCGCCAATGCGGCGGGCACGGTGTTCGATGTGCGCAGTGGCGCTCCGGGGCAAGCGCGTGATGGGAGTTTGTATGCGTCATGGTGACCGGTTGCCGAAGGGTTTGCGAGGCTATGCGTTCGTCGCAGTGCTGGTGTTGCTCGCTTTGGTGTCGATCGGTCTGGCGGTCGCCGGCCCGATCTGGTCGCAGCAGGCGCAACGCGAACGCGAGCGCGATCTGTTGCGCATCGGCTTGCTCTATGCACAGGCCATTGCGAACTACCGCGACGTGTCCCCCGGGAGTTTGAAGCAGTACCCGCCCAGCGTGGATGCGCTGTTGGCCGACTCGCGCTTCGTGGGAACCCTGCGCCATTTGCGCAAAGCCTATGCCGACCCGGTGAACCCGGGCAAGCCCTGGGGCTTGCTGCTCGATGACGCGGGCAGTGTGAAGGGCGTCTACAGCCTGAGCACCGCGGTGCCGCTGGCTCGAGGCGTGGTGGTGCTGGAACAGGGGCTCTTGCCGGCCGCCACGCGCTACTCCGACTGGAAGTTCATCGCCAAGGTGAAGTCATGAACCGCTGCCGGACCGGGACTCTTGCCAAGGGATTTCTTGCCAAGGGATTTACGCTGCTGGAGTTGCTTGTGGTCATCTTGATCATCGGCCTGCTCACCGGAATTGTGGCGCCGCGCTTCCTGAACCAGATTGCGCGCTCGGAGACGACGACCGCCAAGGCGCAGATCGACGCCTTCGACAAGGCATTGCAGGCGTACCGCATCGACATGGGGCGATTCCCGAGTGAATCAGAAGGCCTTCGCGCGTTGGTCACCCAGGCGGGCACGGAGCCTCGATGGCGAGGCCCCTACTTGAAGGACAACATTCCTCCGGACCCATGGAGCAGCCCCTACCAGTACCGCCAGCCGAGCAGCCGAGGCAAGGACTACGACATCATCAGCCTTGGGCGAGATCGCGCCTCAGGCGGCAGCGGCGACGACGCGGACGTTACCAACTGACCCGATGCAGTACCACGTCCGTTGGTTTGACGCCGCTGCTGCGGCGGTGCGCGAAGAGACCGCGGAGGCGGACTCGCCGCACGCGTTGTCGCAACGCCTGGAGCAGGCGGGACATGTGGTGCTGTCGGTCCAGCGGAAGCGGGCCGCGGTGGCGCGGCGACGGGCAGATCTTGATGTGGCGTGGTGGTGCCGCGAATTGCGGACCTTGCTCCATGCCGGCATGACCGTGGTCGAGGCACTGGAGACCCTGCACGCGCAGCCGCTGGGTCGGGCGCGGGCCGAGGTGCACGCGGCGCTTGTGGGCTACCTGCGCCAGGGGCGTGCGTTGTCGGCGGCGATGCAGGCGGTCGGCGTGTTCCCCGGGGTGTTGATCGCCGGCGTGAAGGCCAGCGAGCGCACCAGCGCCCTCGATGAAGCGTTGGAGGACTATTTGCGCTACGACGAAATGTTGGCGCGCTTGCGCAAGCAGGTCGTGAGTGCGGCCATCTACCCGGCCCTTGTGGTGGGCCTGGGATGCATCATTTCGCTGTTCTTGCTGCTGTTCGTGATACCCAGGTTTGCGCGGATGTACAGCGACCTGCACGGGCCAGTGAGCCTGACGACGCGCATGCTTGTGGCCGCCAGCCAGGTGCTTGCCGAACATGGCGCTCTCGTGGTGGTGCTGATTGCCGCGTTGATGATCGGTTCGGTGGCGGCATGGCGAAGCGGCCTCATCACTCAGGGAGTTGCCTGGTTGGCCGACGAGATGCCAGCACTTCGACGCCGGATTGACGAGTTCCGCCTTGCCAAGTTGTATCAGTCGTTGGCCCTGATGTTCCGGGGCGGTTATGCGCTGGACGACGCACTCGGGCACTGCGCCGCGCTGGGCTTGGGGCAGCGCCTGTCCATCAGTGTGGGCACAGCCCAACGTGCGCTGGCGCGTGGCCAAAGGGTCTCGGCTGCGTTTGCAGAAGCGGGCCTGACCGACACGGTGACCCAGCGCTTGCTGGCGGTGGGCGAACGAACCGGCAACTTCGATCGGGTGCTGCAGACCGTGGCCGATCGGCATGCCGCCAATTTCACGACCTTCATCGAGCGCACGACGCGCGTCGTTGAACCCCTGCTCCTGTTGCTTGTCGCACTCGTGGTCGGAGGCATCGTCGTGGCGATGTACATGCCGGTGTTCGACATCGCCAGCAGCGTGCGTTGAGCATTTGGAACACGCACCATGACCGATATTCGCGCAGCCATCCAGTCAGCGCGGCACCTGCATCAATCGGGTGGCGGCAGTGTGCTGGACATTCTTCTGCGGTCAGCCGGGCTTTCCCCCGCGGAACTCGCGCTGCAACTTCGTCGACATGCGGGCGTCGATCTGGTGCTTGAGTCCACCGACGCAAGGCCGGACTTTTCGCGGCTGGACGCCGCCAGCGCCAGATCCATGAGGTGTGTGGCGCTTCGCTTCAACGGCGACGATCAGATTCGGCTGGCCATGGCTGACCCTTGGAACGACGAGTTCGTGCGCCGGGCGGGCGCCGCGCTCGGCGCTGTGCCTCAATTGCTGGCGGCACCGGCCGCGATGTTGCTTCTGTGGCTTGGAACCTCACCTGCCGACGAGCAGATGCTTTCCCGAACGGCATCGGCCAAAGCTCAGGCGAGCGGCCCGATTGTCGACTTCGTTGACGCGGCCGTGCGGACAGCCTTCAACACTGGGGCCAGCGACGTCCACTTCGAATGCGATCGAACCGGAGTTCGGGTCAAGCTGCGCCGGGACGGTGTGATGGCGGCCTTCGCTCGCTTGGAAGATGCCGAAAGGGCTGCGGAGGTGATCTCGCGCATCAAGGTTCTGGCGCAGCTCGATATCACCGAGCGCCGCACGCCGCAGGACGGCCGATTCCGGTTTGAACTGGGCGCGCAGAGTGTGGATCTGCGCGTGTCCATCATGCCCAGCGTGCACGGCGAAGACGCTGTGCTGCGTTTGCTGGACAAAGCGCAGTTGCGCACTCGCGAAGCGACGGTCTCGTTGGATTTGCTGGGGTTTGATGCACAGAGCGCAGAGCGGATCCGCGAATTGGCCGAACTTCCCCACGGCATGCTGCTGGTCACGGGCCCGACGGGCAGCGGCAAGACGACCACGGTGTACGCGGTGCTCACCGAGATCAACTCCGGTCTTGAGAAGATCATCACGATCGAAGATCCGGTGGAGTACGAACTTCCGGGTGTGCTGCAGATACCCGTCAACGAGCGCAAGGGGTTGACCTTTGCGAAGGGCCTGCGATCGATCCTGCGGCACGATCCCGATCGAATTCTGGTCGGTGAGATTCGTGATGCCGAAACCGCGGAGATCGCGGTTCAATCGGCCTTGACCGGGCATCAGGTGTTCACCACCGTCCACGCCAACAGCGTGTTTGATGTGACCGGGCGATTTCGGCATTTCGGGTTGGACATGTTCGGATTCATGTCGTCCTTGAACGGGATCATCGTGCAACGCCTGGTTCGGCGCCTTTGCCCGAACTGCGCTGGAACGCGACAGAGCGACCCCCGCGAGCGGCGTTGGTTATCGGAGCTTGGCAAGGATGCTGAGTTGGTGCCCCAAGCCATGGGATGCCATGCGTGCAACGACACCGGCTATCGCGGACGCTCCGTGATCGCTGAAGTGCATGCGATTGAAGATCGCTTTCGCGATCTGGTGACGTCCGGGGGAGGCTTGTCCGAGCTGCGGGAGCATGTCGCCGGTGGCGGTGTGCCTTCACTCAGCATGCGCGCTGCCGGGATGATCGTGGCCGGGGTCACCACGCCAGAAGAGGTCAAACGTGTTGTTGGCTGGCAGTAGAACGCTCGACGTCTATTTTGGAACTCGCGCGGTTGCGATCTGCGATGGAATGGAAGTGTTGCTCGCGGAGCCGGCGAACGGATTCGAGGCCGGTGTGGCAGCGGTTCAGAAGAGGCTCGCAAGCCAACTCGGGAAGAGGCGGATTCGGGCCTGGTTGAGCGGTGGGCTCTGTCGCCCCTTCATTTTGCCCGCGCTGCACGGAGTCAACGGTGCGCACGAAACCCTGCGTGTGGCCACCAAGCTGGCGAACGAGCGCACCGGGCTCGCAGGAGCTTGCCGGGTGTGGCTTGATGCACCGAGGCGCGGCGAAGCAAGGGTTGCCATTGCCGTCGCAGATCAGACCCTCGATCGGCTGCAGGAAGGGGTCGGCAATCGCTTCCGAGTTGAC
>JANOQS010000153.1:0-6015 GCA_031414975.1 Methylibium sp.
AACAACTCACCCCGGCTGTCGATGCGCCCGTTGCCGCTGCTGTCCACGGCCAGGAACGCGTCACCCGACGACAGCCAGCCCGAGCGCACCTGGGTGCCGTTGTCGAGCAGGTCGAAGGTGCCGGTCGTGGCGCCCAGCGCGGTCGTGTGGATGCCGTCGCCGTTCAAGTCGATCGCGATCGGGGTCAGCGCGGCGTCCCAGGTCATGTCGTTTTCGCCGGACTCGAGGAAGGTCTGTTGGGTCGAGACGACCCCGGCCTGCGTCAACTGGTTGTTGACATCGGAATCGTAGCGATCATCGCCCACGTTCTGATACCCCCACCACCACAGGTTGCCGTTTTCCCACCCGGAATTCCAGTAGAACGTGACGTTCACCTTGTCGAACTGCAGGCTGTAGGTGCCGGGGTCGAGATTCGAGAACAGATAGCGTCCGCTGGTATCGATCTGCGTCGTCTGGATGATCTGCCCGTAGGCGTTCAGCAAGTGGACCCTGACGCCCGCCGCCGTCGCGTTCTCACCAGCGTCCTGAACGCCGTTGTGATTGATGTCCAGCCACAAGCGGTCACCGATGCTGGCCTTGCGGTACAGCCCGGCGTCCCAGCTGAGGTCGTTTTCGCCGGCCGTCAAGGTGGTCAGGACCGTCAACCCGGAGGCGTTGACATCCGAGTCGGTGGTGTCGCTGCCTTGATCCTGCTTGGTATAGAAGTAACCCTGAGGAGCAAGCACCTGCACCTTGTAGGAGCCCACCGGCAACTCGTTGAACAGGTAGTTGCCGTTCGCGTCCGTCACCTTCGTGCCCACGACGGCATTTGAAGAGTTCAGCAATCTCACCGTGACGCCGGCGATGCCGGACTCGCCCGCATCCTGGATGCCGTTGAAGTTCTTGTCCTCCCAGACCCGGTCGCCCAGGCTGGCCGTCGGCGCCGGCGGCAAGTACAGCCCGGCATCGATCGTGCTGTTGTTCTCCCCGTTGGTCAGCGTGACGACTTGCGACAGGCCGCCCGCGCCCGCATCGGAGTCGACCGTCGTGTTCGCGCCGGTTTGGAACGCGCTGAACTGATAGCCGGCCAGCGTGCCGAACTGGACCTGGTACTGGCCTGCAGTCAACCCGGTGAACGAGTAGCTGCCGTTGCTGGTCGTGGTGGTCGTGCGCAGCACGGTGTCGTCGCCCGTGCCGAACACACCGTCGGTGCCGGCACCCTTGAGCAGCACGCTCACGCCGCTTGCACCGGCTTCGCCGCCGTCTTGCACGCCGTTGTTGTTGGCGTCGATCCAGACCCTGTCTCCCAGGCTGGCCGTCGGCGCTGGCGGCAAGTACAGCCCGGCATCGATCGTGCTGTTGTTCTCCCCGTTGGCCAGCGTGATCACTTGCGACAGGCCGTTGGTGCCGGCGTCGGAGTCGACGGCCGTGTTCGCGCCGCTTTGGAATCCGGTGTACTGGAAGCCCGCCAGCGTGCCGAACTGGACCTGGTACTGGCCTGCAGCCAGGCCCGTGAACCGGTAAGTGCCGTCGGCTTGTGTCACCGTCACGCCCGTGCTGACGTCGTCGCCGGTACCGAATACGCCGTCGGCGCCGGCGGTCTTCAGCGTCACCAGCACGCCGCTCGCGCCGGCCTCGCCGCTGTCTTGCACGCCGTTGTTGTTGGCGTCGATCCAGACCCTGTCCCCCAGGCTGGCCGTGGCCGGTGCCGGCGGCAGGTACAGCCCGGCATCGATCGTGCTGTTGTTCTCCCCGTTGGCCAGCGTCACGACCTGCGACAAGCCTCCAGCGCCTGCATCGGAGTCGACCGCCGTGTTCGCGCCGGTTTGGAACGCGCTGAACTCATAGCCGGCCAGCGTGCCGAACTGAAGCTGGTACTGGCCCGCGGTCAGCCCGGTGAACGAGTAGCTCCCGTTGCTGGCCGTCGTGGTCGTGCGCAGCACCGTGTCGTCGCCCGTGCCGAACACGCCGTCGGTGCCGGCACCCTTGAGCTGCACGCTCACGCCCGCTGCGCCGGCCTCGCCGCCGTCTTGCACGCCGTTGTTGTTGGCGTCGATCCAGACCCTGTCTCCCAGGCTGGCCGTGGCCGGTTCCGGCGGCAGGTACAGCCCTGCGTCGAGCGTGCTGTTGTTCTCTTCGCTGGCCAGCGTCACGACCTGCGACAAGCCGCCCGCGCCTGCATCGGAGTCGACCGCCGTGTTCGCGCCGGTGTGGAACGCGCTGAACTCATAGCCGGCCAGCGTGCCGAACTGAAGCTGGTACTGGCCTGCGGTCAGCCCGGTGAACGCGTAGCTCCCGTTGCTGGCCGTCGTGGTCGTGCGCAGCACCGTGTCGTCGCCCGTGCCGAACACGCCGTCGGTGCCTGCACCCTTGAGCTGCACGCTCACGCCCGCTGCGCCGGCCTCGCCGCCATCCTGCACGCCGGTGTTGTTGGCGTCGATCCAGACCCGGTCGCCGATGCTGCCGGTCGGCGTCGGCGTCGGCGGGCAAAACAGCCCGGCATCGATCGAGCTGTTGTTCTCCCCGTCGGCCAGCGTGACGACTTGCGACAGGCCGCCCGCGCCCGCGTCAGAGTCAGCCGCCGTGTTCGCGCCGCTGTGGTATCCCGTGTACTGGAAGCCGGCCAGCGTGCCGAACTGAAGCTGGTACTGGCCCTCGGTCAGCCCGGTGAACGCGTAGCTGCCGTCGCTTCCCGTCGTGGTGGAACGCAGCACCGTGTCGTCGGCGGTGCCGAACGTGCCGTCGGCACCAGCCCCCTTGAGCGCCACGCTCACGCCGGCCGCACCCGCCTCGCCGCTGTCCTGCAGGCCGTTGTTGTTGGCATCGATCCAGACCCGATCGCCGATGCTGGCGGTCGGTGTCGGCGCCGGCGGGCAGTAGACCAGGCCGGCATCAATGTTCTTGCGGGCCTGTCCATCCAACAGCGTCAAGCTCTGCGAATAGCCGCCGGCGCCGGCATCGGAGTTGAGCGCGGCATTGCCGCCGGTGTGATAACTCGTGAATATGTAGTTGCTGATGCTGCCGAAGCGGACCGCGTACGTCCCTGCAGCGAGGCCGGTGAACGAGTAGGTGCCGTCGGCGGCGGTGCTGGTGCTACGGACGACGACGTCGTCGGCGCTGCCGAACACGTTGTCGGCGCCGGCCGAAATCAGTTGCACCGCGACGCCGCCCTGGCCGGTTTCGCCGATGTCACGGCTGCCGTCGCCATCCGTGTCGATCCACATGCGCCCCCTGATGCTGGAATTTCCGTACGTCATGATGGTTTCTCCAGTGATGTGTTAGCCAGGATTCAATCCGCGACATGCGGTTGGCAACCTGGGAAGGCTCGTCAAGCGTGCGTGCCTCACCGGCTGGATGCTATTTGGGCCGATGTGCACTCTTCAAGCAGCTTTCTCTCAGAAACGGGAATTTGACCGTGCCTCTATTTGAGATTTCGAGTGGGGTTGCAGGGCACGCCGAAGACCGAAATGACCCGAGCTTGGCGCGCGGCCGGGATGTGTTGCTGAAGCGTGCAGAGCGGCCCGTCGACACGCAGTTCGAGTTCGCTGGGTCCCGGCTGCAACCCGCATGAATGCTGGATTTGCGCGTGTCTGAGCCTGCCACGTCTCGGCATCGACGCCATGCTTCGCGGCCTGTGTGTGTGCCCGGGAAGGCCTTGCTTTCGATCGCTCCAAGTTCGAGCCACTCACCACTCGAGTTTCAACAGGGATGCAATGTGAACAATTGTCGACAGGCATGGGAACAAGTCCCCAATGGCACAAAGCCGGACGCGCCTGCGGCCTCGCCGGCGCTGCCCTCTGCCATAGACAGCGACTTCGTTGCAAAACCTCGACAGCGGCTCCGCAGGAGTGCTGCATTGTTGGAATTTTTTACATGCATCCCCCGAAATAGGGGGGGTCCCCCGGGGTTGATGCCATGAGAATGCCCAGGCGGGTGCATCCGGTGTTTGCATGCAGTCGGCATATTCGATCTCACGAGCGCCGATTCAGTCGATGATTCAAACGTCGAAACGAGCGAACGGGATGGCATCGAATATGCGGCGAACAGGGGGCGGCGCCGGAGCGGATTCCAGGGCAACGAGGATCACCGCAAGTTTCTCGGTACGGTGCGGCAATACGCGAGGCTGGGGAAAACAGTGTTGAAGAACAAGATCAAGGCTCTGCTGGGTTCGCTGGTCGTGGTGGCAACACCATGGGTCCAGGCTCAGGGTGCCCCTTTTGTTTGCGACGCCACGGCTTACAGCATCGCCACCGGGCAATTGGCCACCGCCGCTTACAGCACGACCACCGGAATCGTTTCTGCCGAAATACCTCTGGGCACGCCCTGGACCTCCGGCGTGGCGCCGGCCGTCAATTCGCTGGGCTACAACTACCAGGACAATTATCTTTATGCCGTGGCGCGCAGTTCGGGCGGCGCCGGCCTTCAGCAGTTGATCCGGATCGGCAGCGCCGGTGCCGGCGCAGCGGTGGTGGTGGCCAACATCACCGGCTTGAACCCCGCCTCGCCGAATTTGCAGACAGCGGCGGCCGTCGTCGTTGAAACTCCCACGGGCCCGCGCTTCTACATTGCCGGCGAAAACGGCTCGGCACCGTACTCGACGCAGTTGTATGAAATCAACCTGAGCACCGGCGCCGCCACCACCATCGGCGCGCCAGCGCCTTACCGGGTTTTCGACCTGGCCGTTCGCCCCACCGACGGAAAGGTTTTGTTCGTCGCGAGCAGCCTGGCGGCGCCTGACTTCACCATTTACCAGTGGGATACCAACACCGGCCTCACGGCCCCGTACTCCACCTATACCGGCCCGACGCCGAGCAACGCGGGCGGCATCGTATTTTCGCGCGACGGCCGATTCATGCTGATCCGCGACCTGAACAATCTCAATTGGTTGACCATCGACATGGCCACCGGCACGTCGAGCCTGGGTGCCTCCGTTCCGGCCACCCCCGAACACGACGCCGCGTCGTGCGCACCGCAAACGGTGAATCTCGGCCTGGCCAAGGCCAATCCACCGAGTTTTGCGGTCGGCGTGCCGGCCAACTACTCGCTGATCATCAGCAACACCGTGGGCGCAATCGCGTCGCCGCCCACCGTCGTCGTCAACGACAAACTGCCGCCCAACTTTGCCTACAACAGCGCCGCGCCGGGCGCTGGCGCCACGGCGGCCGCCTGCGTCGCTTCGGGCACCTTGGCGGCCGGGCTGAACCTGGTCTGCACCGTCACCACGCCGGCCGGCATCGTCGGCGGGGCCTCGGCGTCGTTCACGATCAACGTCACGCCGCTCGCCGCGGCGGCCGGTGTGGCCAGCGTCAATAAGGCCGCGGTTGACCCGGGCGGCGGCACACCGCCGCCCAGCGTGCCCGAGGCCTGCGTGGCCACGGGCACGCCGGCCGGTTGTGCCGTGACACCGCCGCTCACGCCGACCGCAACACCGCCAGCCGACATGAGCGTGACCCTGGGTGCCAGCACCCCCACGGTGGTTCGCCCGGGCCAGGCCTTCGCCGCGCTGACGCTGACCTGCAGCAACGCCGCTGGCGGCAGCGCCGCGCTGGCCGCCACTTGCGTGCCCACGGCGACTGCCGGCACGCTGAGCAACGTGGCGTGCACGCCGGCCTCGGGCAGCACGGTGGCCGCGGGCGCCAGCATCGCCTGCACTTTCGACTACGCGGCCCCGGGCACCCAGGGCGGGGCCGACGAACCCACCACCGCCGTCACCTTCACCGGCACCACCGGCGCCAGCAACGACAGCAACGCGGCCAACAATGTCGCAACCGTGGCGGCCACGGTGATCGACGCGCTGACCGACGCCGACAGCAAACCCGGCGGCAGCACCGCGCAGACCAGCAACGTCGCCACCAACGACCAGTTCCCGGTCGGCTCCGTCTTCAGTCTGTTGCCAGGCGGCACCTGCACCAACGCCAGCGTCAGCGCGGCCGGCATCGCCAGCTACGACGCGGCGGCGGCCGGCAACTGCACCGTCAACTACCAGGTCTGCGCACCCGCGCCGAATGGCACGACCTGCGACACCGCCACGCTCAC
>JANOQS010000154.1:0-17545 GCA_031414975.1 Methylibium sp.
ATCGCTGGCGTAATTGCGCTGAATGAACTCGCGCAGCTTTTCATGCAGGATTCGGCTGCCTTTGACCAGCGGGAACGGCCCGGCCGCCTGCGTGCGGTCGTCGCGCATGTACCAGTCGCCGCGCGCGTCCAGCGCGAGCCAACCGTAGCAGTGCGGAACGTTGGGCCACTTCTTCAGGGCCGCCTTGACGATGTCGTCCATCCCCGCGATGGTGGCTCAATTGTGCTGTGCGAGCCAGCCCATCACCTGCTCCGGCAGGGTCTTCAGGTGGCCCGGCCAGCGCCCGCCGGGAAAGCCCACGTGGCCGCCGTGCGCCGGTTGCCACAAGCTGACGTGCGGGCCGACCTGGTGCGCGTGCGGCAGCGAGTTGGCCGGCACGAACGGGTCGTTGCGTGCGTTCAACACCAGCGCCGGGACGCGGATACGGTGCAGGTGCGGCTTGGCCGAACCACGGTGCCAGTAGTCGTCGGTGCCGGCAAACCCGTGCAGCGGGGCGGTGAACACGTTGTCGAAATCGTACAGGTCACGCGCCGCCAGCAGGCGTTCGCGGTCGAACAGCCCCGGGTGCTGCAGCAGCTTGCGCAAGGCCTTGGGCTTCATGCTGCGCAGGAACATGCGGGTGTAGACCTGCCGGTTGAAGCCGCGCCCGATGCTGTGCCCGCTGGCCGCCAGATCGATCGGTGACGACACCGCGCAGACCGCGCGGGCGGTCGCTGCGGCCGTCTCACCCGCCTCTTCGGCCCAGCGCAGCAGCGCATTGCCGCCGAGCGAAATGCCCACCGCGACGATCGGCCCGAGGTGCACCGCGCGCACGCGGCCGAGCATCCAGCCGATCTCTTCGAAGTCGCCCGAGTGGTAGGCACGTGGTGCCAGGTTCAGCTCGCCCGAGCAGCCGCGAAAGTGCGGCACACAGAAGCGCCAGCCTTGCGCACGCGCCGCGTTGGCAAAGGCTTGCGCATAGTGGCTGGTGGAGGTGCCTTCGAGGCCGTGGAACAACACCAGCAACGGTGCGGCGGCGTCTTCGCCGAGCCAGTCGACGTCGACGAAATCGGCGTCCGGCGTGGCCCAGCGCTCGCGCCGGTAGGCCGGGGGCTGGCCGTCGAAGCGGGTCGAGAAGAGCGCCGGCCAGATGGTCTGCGCATGGCCGCCGGGCAGCCAGCCCGGCGCGCGGTAGCGCTGCATCGGCAGCATCAGTGGATCGTCGAGCCGGCGTCGATCAGCTCCTGCATCTCGCGCTGCGAGCCGGGGCTGGCATGGTGGGCCGTCAGGCGCCAGCCGCGCGCCGTTTGCACATAGACGTTGGTGGCAATCACCCAGGCCGAGTGCATGCCTTCTTCGGTCATCACGCGCACATGTTCGAGCACGCTGTGCACCGCGCAGCCCGGGCCGAGCACGCGGCGCACCTTCTCGGGCTGCGCGTTCACGCTGCCGTTGCTGAAGATGCCTTCGAACGCCGCCCGGATGGCCACCGGCCCGACCACCCGCGGCCCGCCCGGGTGTACGCAGAAGATGTCGTCGTCGTCGGCCCACACCGCCATCAGCGTGTCGATGTCGCCGCTTTGCAGCGAGTCGTAGAACTGCTGCTCGACGTCGTCGGGCGACGCTGGCGTGCTCGGCGGGGGTTTGGGTCGCGCCATCGTGCTCAGGCGATCAGCTGAACACCACGGTCTTGTGTCCGTTCAGCAGCACACGGTGTTCCACATGCCAGCGCACCGCGCGTGCCAGCACCACGCTTTCCACGTCGCGGCCGACCGCGGTGAAGTCTTCCGGGTTGAGCGAGTGATCGACGCGCGACACGTCCTGCTCGATGATCGGCCCCTCGTCGAGTTCGGCCGTCACGTAGTGCGCGGTGGCGCCGATCAGCTTCACACCGCGGCCGTGCGCCTGGTAGTACGGCTTGGCGCCCTTGAAGCTGGGCAAAAAGCTGTGGTGGATGTTGATCGCGCGGCCCTTCAGAAAGGCGCAGAACTCGGCGCTCAGGATCTGCATGTAGCGCGCCAGCACCACCAGGTCGACCTGCTCGCGCTGCACCAGCGCCTCGACCTGCCGCTCCTGTGCGCGCTTGGCCTCGGGCGGTGCGCCGGCGGCCAGCGGCAAGTGGTGGAAGGGCACGCCGTAACCGGCCGCGAGTTCGGCAAAGTCGGGGTGGTTGGAGGCGATGCCGGCAATGTCGACATTGAGCTGGCCCGACTGCCAGCGGAACATCAGGTCGTTCAGGCAGTGGCCGTGTTTGCTGACCATCAGCAGCAGGCGCGGCTTGCGCGCCAGCGAGTGGATTTTTGCGTCCATGCCGAACTGGTGCTTCGCATGCGTGAACAGCGTGTCGAGTGCTGCCGGGGCATCCGGCCCGGCCAGGTGCTCAGGGGCCTGGAAGTGCACGCGCATGAAGAACAGGCCGGTGCTGTCGTTGCCGCCCACGTCGCCGAACTGCTGGGAATCGAGGATGTTGCAGCCAGCCTGGTAGAGCAGGCCGGAGATGGCGTAGACGATGCCGGTGGTGTCGCGGCACGACAGGGTCAGGACGAATTCGTGAGGCTGTGACATGGGTGGTGCCAGAATAGGCGACGATTGTACGAAGCACGTTCCATGCGCGTGCGCGGCGAGTGCATCCAAGACGCCGCGGCCTGCGTATCAACTCCACATGACCCCCACCGCTGCGCAAGACTGGACCGAACGCAGCCGCGACCTGGCGCGGCTGCTGGCCCGCACCGGGCTGGGGGACCGCGCGGCATTCGCCAGTCTCTACGACCGCACCAGCGGCCACCTGTTCGCGGTGGTGCTGCGCATCAACCGCGATCGCGCCCAGGCCGAAGACATTCTGCAAGAGGTGTTCGTCAAGATCTGGCGCGCGGCCCAGAGCTTCGATGCAGCCCAGAGCCAGCCGCTGACCTGGCTGACCAGCATCGCCCGCAACCGCGCCATCGACAGCCTGCGCCGCCAGCAGACCCAGCCGCAGATTCACAATTTCGTGTCGCCCGATGGCGGCGGCCCGGGCGGTGATGCCCCCGAGGAGCAGGACTTCCACGATACCGTGGCCGACGACGCTGCCGGCCCGATGGAGTTGCTCAGCCAGGCGTCGGAAGCGCGCGCGCTGGCCCAGTGCATGCAGGTGCTCAACCCCCAGCAGCGCCAGTGCGTTGCACTCGCGTTCTACGACGGCCTGAGCCACGCCGAGGTGGCCGAACAATTGCGCCAGCCGCTGGGCACCGTCAAGTCATGGGTGCGGCGTGGTTTGTTGGCATTGAAGTCCTGCCTGCAAACTGCCGTGGAACGCGACGTTCAAGCGGGGCAAACTTGAACTGACATGGACTACAGCCACCCCGACCTCGCCGACCGCCTGGCCGCCGACTACGTGACCGGCACCTTGCGTGGCCCGGCCCGGCGCCGCTTCGAGGCGCTGCTGCCGGCGCACGCCAACCTGCGCGCTGCGGTGCAGGCCTGGCACGAGCAGTTGATGCCGCTGACCGCCAGCATCCCGCCGGTGCAGCCGCCGCCCGAGGTGTGGCAGCGCATCGACGCGCGGATCACCCGCGGGCGCGCGCCGGCCGCCAAGGAGGCGCCGCCACGCTGGTGGGCGCAGCTCGCGTTCTGGCGCGGGCTGTCGGCCTTTGCGAGCGTGGCCGCCGTCAGCCTGGGCCTGTTGCTGGCGGTGCCGGAGCCGTCGCGGCCGCCGGTGATCGTGGTGCTGAACGCCGCCTCGGCCGGCGACGCGGCCGGTGTGCCGGCCTCCTTCATCGCCAGCATCAGCGGCGACGGGCGCGCGCTGGTGACCAAGCCGCTGCTGAACGTGAGCGTGGAAGCCAACCGCGCGCTCGAACTCTGGGCCGTGCCGCCCACCGGTGCGCCGCGATCGCTGGGGCTGATCTCGGCGGCCGGCGCCACCGTGGTCAAACGCGGCAAGCTGCTCGACGGCACCGCCGCGCTGGCAGTGAGCCTGGAGCCGACCGGCGGTTCGCCGACCGGCGCGCCGACCGGGCCGATCCTGTTCGTCGGCAAGCTCACGCTCTGATCGACGCCCCGGAACGCACCGACACCTCGACGGCGCGCCGGGCGTTGCCCGAAGCCCTCAGGCGGCCAGCGCCTGCTCCAGCGCCTGCTCCACCCGCTGTGGCTGCACCTCGGTGAGGCAACGGGTGTGGCCGAAGCGGCAGCTGCGCTCGAAGCACGGCGAGCAGTCCAGCGCCAACTCGTGCTTGAGCCACAGCACGCGGGCGCGCGGGTTCAGCGGCGGTGTGTGCTCCGGGCTGGTGGAGCCGAACACGGCCGCCTGCGGCACGCCGAAAGCGGCCGCCACGTGCATCAGGCCGGAGTCGTTGCTGACCATGCCGCGGGCCGCGCCGATCAGCGCCATCGCGTCGATCAGCGCCGTCTGGCCGGCCAGCACGGTGCAGGCGCCGGGCGCAGCCAGCGCGATCTGCTCGCACAGGGCCGCCTCTTTGCCGGAGCCGAGCAGCAGCACCGGCTGACCGTGGCGCGCGTGCAGGCTGCGCGCCAGCGCGGCATAGTGTTCGGCCGGCCAGCACTTGGCCGGGCCGTATTCGGCGCCGGGTGCGAACACCCAGTAGGCGCCGGGCTGCACACCGGCGGCCTCGGTCGCGGCCTGCAGCGTTTGCGGGCTGAAACTCAGGCGCGGGCGCAAATCGGCCGGCGCGCGCTTCCTGTCGGCCTCTTCGGCCAGTGCGCTGTAGAACGCCACCATCGGCGGGCGGCCCGGCGGGTTGGGCAGGCGCCGGTTCAGCAGCATGAAGCGCCCTTCGCCGTGGTAACCGACCCGGCGCGGAATGCGCGCCAGCCAGGGAATCAGCGCGGCCTTGATGGAGTTGGGCAACACGTAGGCCGCATCGAAGCGGCCGCGCATGTCGGTGGCGATGCGGCGCCGCCCGGCCCAGTCGAGCCGGCCGTGAGCGAACGGCAGTTCCATCACGTCGGCCACTTGCGGCATCGCGCGGTACACCGGCGCCACCCAGGGCAGCGCGGCCACCGTCAGCCGTTCGCCGCGCCCGGCCAGGCGGGCCAGCAGAGGCTCGGTCATCACTGCGTCGCCGATCCACTGCGGCGCGACGATCAGCGAGCGGATCACCGCCACGGCGTGGCCCGGCGGGTCAGTGAGAACCGAGCACCTCGCCCGCTTTCAGCCGGTACACCGTGCCGCAGTACGGGCACTTGCCTTCGCCGGTGCTGGCCACGTCGATGAAGACCTTGGGGTGGGTGCTCCACAGCGCCATTTTCGGGTTCGGGCAGAACACCACGCCGTGACCTTGCACGTCCTTGGCGGTGACTTCTACGACTGCTTTGGGTTCGCTCATGGCATTGCTCGCTTCAAACCTTGCTCAGCCACTCGGCGTACTTGGGGTTGCGGCCGTTCACGATGTCGAAGAACGCGCTCTGGATCTTCTCGGTCAGCGGCCCGCGCGAACCCGAGCCGAGTTCGATGCGGTCGAGTTCGCGGATCGGCGTCACCTCGGCGGCGGTGCCGGTGAAGAAGGCTTCGTCGCAGATGTAGACCTCATCGCGCGTGATGCGCTTCTCGACCACCTTCAGCCCCAGGTCGGCGCAAATCGAGAACACCGTGTTGCGGGTGATGCCGTTGAGCGCGCCGGCCGACAGGTCGGGCGTGTAGACCACACCGTTCTTGATGACGAACAGGTTCTCGCCCGCGCCTTCGCTGACGAAGCCGTTCGCGTCGAGCAGCATCGCCTCGTCGTAACCGTCGTCGGTGGCCTCCATGTTGGCCAGGATCGAGTTGGTGTAGTTGCTCACCGCCTTGGCCTGCGTCATCGTGATGTTGACGTGGTGGCGCGTGTAGCTCGAGATCTTCACGCGGATGCCGCGCTTCAGGCCTTCTTCGCCCAGGTAGGCGCCCCAGGGCCAGGCGGCGATCATCAGGTGAATGGTGTTGCCCTTGGGGCTGACGCCGAGCTTCTGGTCGCCGATCCAGGTGAGCGGGCGCAGGTAGCAGCTCTCGAGCTTGTTCACGCGCACCACCTCGCGCTGCGCGTCCATCACCTGTTCCAGCGTGAACGGGATCTTCATGCGCAGGATCTTGGCGCTGTTGAAGAGCCGCTCGGTGTGTTCGCGCAGCCGGAAGATCGCCGTGCCGTTGACCGTGTTGTAGGCGCGCACGCCTTCGAAGGCGCCACAGCCGTAGTGCAGTGTGTGGGTCAGCACGTGGATCTTCGCGTCCCGCCAGTCCACCAGCGTGCCGTCCATCCAGATCTTGCCGTCGCGGTCTGACATTGACATGCGGAACTCCGGGTCGTGAGCGAAGAAAGTGATTTTATGCCGGCGAAACGCGCGGTCTTCGCGCTACGCCTCATGTGCTGAAGTTGGAAGCGCTGTGGCGTGCCAGCCCCAATCTCAAACCGAGTTGACCAAACCCCTCCAATGTCTCTACGGAACCCCCTGGATGCAGGGGTACCGTCCGTTGCCCAGTACGCAAGTTGCTGGGACGATCGTCCCAATTCCAGCCCGTTTCCGGGTAGGTTCAACAGGAGAAAGCCATGAAGACCTTGTTTCGCCGTTCCTCAATTGCCGGCGCCATCGCGGTGGCAGCGGCCGTACTGATTGCCGCACCGGCATCTGCCGCGCTCACGCTCACCGGGGACAGCTGCAGCAGCCCCAGCTACGACTTTTCGGGCGCCGGCCTGACCATCAACGGCTGCCTCGGGTTCTACGCGGGCAACCTGAACAACAGCTCCTCCTTTGCAGAGGTCAGCGGCCTGCTCGACACCACCTGGGGCGCTTCCGCCGCAGGCACCACGATTCTGGAGCAGCAGTCAACGACCCTGGGAACACTGACCAACCCCGGTTCCTTCTCGACCGCAGTCTCCGGCCAAACCATCATTGGCGTGCACTGGGGCGGACAAGGTGGCGGACAGACCGCTTTCTACAACGTGACCATCGGCCAGGGTTTCACCGGCTTCACGTTCAATGCGCAGAACCCTGGCGGCCTGTCCAACCTGGCGCTGTTCTCGACCACCGCTCCGGTGCCGGAACCCGAGTCCTACGCTCTGATGCTCGCCGGTCTGGGCGCGATCGGTTTCATCGCCCGCCGCCGCCGGCCGCGCAACTGAGCGAAGCACGGCGCACATCAGAAAGGCCCACTTCGGTGGGCCTTTTTTTGGGGTGCGGGTTCGTTACGCGGCCTGCCGGATCTCCATCTGCACCGGTCGCTTCAACTCCCACTGCCTGCAGCGGCCGTTTTAGAAGGTGACCACCAGCTCCAGCCCACCTGCGTCGGTCCAGAGGTAGGTCTCGGGGGTGTCGGCCACCTTCTTGCCCAGGCTGCGCGTCAGCGCGACGACCTGGATCATTGGCATGCCGACCTTCAACTTCGCGTTCAGCATCACCACGCTGACCACGTGGCCCACCGGGGTTTCGTTGGCGTTCTTCATCACCCGCACTGCGCGGTTGAACTGCAGGATCAGCCAGAAGACGATCACCGAGACGGCCATCGCCACACCGGGCCAGCCATAACCGTCCCAACCGACGGCCAGTGCCATCAATGCCAGGGCCCAGCCCAAAAATGGATTCATGCGGCGATGTTAGGGGTTGAAGAGGGTCGGAGGACTGCGTGATTCCCGCAATCTGCAAGGCGTCAAGTGGACTTCAAACCACCCCTGTACTGTCAATCCCCAATTCACGTTTCCACATTCCCACACTTCCACAGTTCGACAGTTCGACAGTTCGACAGTTTCACAGTCCGACAGTCCCACACAGTTCACAGTCCACGCGCCAGCGCGATGGCTTCTTCGATGCGGTCCACCGCGTGGATGGTCAGGCCCTCGATGGGTTTGCGCGGTGCGTTCGCCTTGGGCACCAGCGCGACGCTGAAGCCGAGCTTGGCGGCCTCCTTGAGCCGCTCCTGGCCGCGCGGCGCCGGGCGCACCTCGCCGGCCAGTCCGACCTCGCCGAATGCGAAGAAGCCGCGCGGCAGCGGCCGGCCGCGCAGGCTGCCCTGGATCGCCAGCATCACCGCCAGGTCGGCCGCCGGCTCGCTGATGCGCACGCCGCCGACGGCGTTGACGAACACGTCCTGGTCGAACGCGGCGATGCCGGCGTGGCGGTGCAGCACCGCCAGCATCATCGCCAGCCGGTCGCGGTCGATGCCCACGCTCAGGCGCCGCGGGCTCGGGCCGCCGGAGTCGACCAGCGCCTGAATTTCCACCAGCAGCGGGCGCGTGCCTTCGAGCGTGACCAGCACGCACGAGCCCGGCACCGGGTCGCCGTGGGTGGACAAGAAAATCGCGCTCGGGTTGGCCACGCCCTTCAGGCCCTTCTCGGTCATCGCGAACACGCCGATTTCGTTGACCGCGCCGAAGCGGTTCTTGATCGCGCGCACGAGGCGGAAGCTGCTGTGCGTATCGCCCTCAAAGTACAGCACCGTATCGACGATGTGCTCCAGGACGCGCGGGCCGGCGAGCGCGCCTTCCTTGGTCACGTGGCCGACCAGGATGATCGTGGTGCCGCTGCTCTTGGCGGTGCGCGTGAGCTGCGCGGCGCATTCGCGCACCTGCGCCACCGAGCCGGGTGCAGAGGTGAGCTGCTCGCTGTAGACGGTCTGGATCGAGTCGATCACGCACACCTCGGGCTGCTCGGCGTCGATCGTGGCGAGAATGCGTTCGAGCTGGATCTCGGCCAGCACGCGCACCTGCGAACCGTCGAGCCCCAAGCGGCGCGAACGCAGCGCCACCTGCGCGCCGCTTTCTTCGCCGGTCACGTATAGCGCTTTCATGCGGCGCGACAGCACATCGAGCGCCTGCAGCAGCAAGGTGCTCTTGCCGATGCCCGGGTCGCCGCCGATCAGCACCACGCCGCCGGCCACGATGCCGCCCCCCAGCACGCGGTCGAGCTCGTCGATGCCGGTGGGCTGGCGGTCGACGTCGCTCGCTTCGATCTCCGACAGGGTGACGACCGGCAAGGTCTTGGCCAGCGGCTGGAAGCGGTGCTTCGACACGCCCTCGGCGACCGCTTCGACCAGCGTATTCCAGGCCCCGCAGTGCGGGCACTTGCCGAGCCACTTCGGGTTGCTGCCGCCGCATTCGCTGCAGGTGTAGATCGACTTCTCTTTGGCCATGGGGCGATTGTGAAGGCCCGCACACAGAGGCTTCAGTCGGTGCCCTTGCCCCCGACCTTGCCACGCGAGGCCTTGACCTGCGAACGGATGCTCTTGCCCTCCAGCCTGCGCTGCTTCGAGCCGTAGGTCGGCTTGGTCGCGCGCCGCGCGCGCGGTGGCGTGGCCACGCTGTTCACCAGCTCCTGCAGCCGCGCCAGCGCGTCGGCGCGGTTCATGTCCTGGCTGCGGGTGCGCTGTGCCTTGATGACCACCACCCCGTCGGCGGTGATGCGCTGGTCGCGCAAGGCCAGCAGGCGCTGCTTCACGTCGTCGGGCAAGGACGACGCCTTGATGTCGAAGCGCAGGTGCACCGCGCTCGACACCTTGTTGACGTTCTGCCCACCCGCTCCCTGGGCGCGGATCGCGCTGAACTCGACCTCGCTCTCGGGTATCTGCAGCGACGCCACGGCGGCCACGCTCAGCCGCCCAGCAGCCGCAGCGCCTGCGGCAGCGACTGGGCCTGAGGCAGCCAATGGTCGATGGCCAGGCCGAGCAAGGCGACGATCAGCAACAGCAGCAGCATCGGCCGGAATGTGCGCGACAAGGCGTGCGCCAGCCACCCTTCGCGGCGCGCCCGGTAGGCCAGGGCCCCGCCGGCCGAGGCGATCGCGATTTCGACCGCCACCCCGAGCAGCACCTCGATGCCGAACAAGCCGAACACGGCAACGCCGATAGCGCCGGCGATCAGCGTCGCCGCGCCGACCACCAGCGCCAACGGCACCGCGATGACGATGCCTTCGTCGGCCGACGCCGCCGCCTCCAGCGCCAGCTTCGTGGCCCGCCCCGCCCCTTCGACCGCGGCGTCACCATCGAACGATCCACTCGCGCCACCACCGCCGAAATCGCCGCCGCCGCCGGATCGAAACGGCACCTCGCCGCCGCCACCACCGCCGCCGCCACCGCTGCCGACGTCGAAGTGGTCGCCATCGAGCCCCGGGTCGCCGTCGGCTTCATCGCGCGACAACAGCCAGCGGCACCACAACCACAGCAGCCCGATGAACGCGCCGTAGGCCACGCCGAAGGCCAGCGGCCAGCGCAGCGCCAGCGCTTCGATGCCCGCCCGCATCAGCCCTGCCGACGTGCCCCAGGCGATCAGGAAACACAGCGATGCCAGCAGGAACGTGTGCCAGCGCAACCAGCGGCGTGCGACCAGGTCGGCGCGCACCGCCCGTTCGAACTGCAGCACCCGCGGCGCGTGGTCCTTCACACGCGTTGCGTCGGCACGCGCGGTGCCAGCGCGCACATCAGCTCGTACCCCACCGTGCCGGCGGCGTGCGCCACCTCGTCGATCGAGAGCACGCTGCCGCCCGGCCCCTGGCCCCACAAGGTCACCTCGCTGCCCAGGCCGGCGTCGGGCAACGCACTCAGGTCCACCGTCACCATGTCCATCGACACCCGCCCCACCAGCCGCGTGCGCTGCCCGTTCACGAGCACCGGCGTGCCGGTGGGCGCCACGCGCGGGTAGCCGTCGGCATAACCGCAGGCGACCACGCCGATGCGCATCGCCTCGGTGGCGCTGAAGGCGCGGCCGTAGCCGACGCTGTCGCCGCGCTGCAGCTCGCGCAGCGCGATGATGCGGGCGCGCAAGGTCATCGTCGGCTGCAGGTTCCAGTCGGCCGCGCCGTGGGCGGGGAAGTCGGGCGAGGAGCCGTACACCATGATGCCCGGGCGCACCCAGTCGGCGCGCACCTCGGGCAGGGCGCCAGCAAAACGCAAGGTCGCCGCGCTGTTGCTCAGCGTGCGTTCGCCGGGCAGCTCGCGCGTGGTGGACTCGAACACGGCCACGGCGTCGGCCACGCCGCTCACGCCGTCGGCGTCGGCAAAGTGCGTCATCAGGGCAATGCTGTCGACCTGCGTCAAGCCGCTCAGTCGTAACCACGCCGAGCGGTAGGCCGAGGGCTGGAAGCCGAGCCGGTTCATGCCGCTGTTCATCTTCAGGAACACCTGGTGCGGCGCGTGCGTCTTGTGCCCAGCGAGCATGTCGATCTGCGCTTCGTGGTGCACGGTGTGCCACAGGTTCAGGCGCGAGCATGCCTCCAGGTCGCGCATCTCGAAGCAGCCTTCGAGCAGCAGGATGGGGCCGCGCCAGCCGAGCGCGCGCACTCGTTCGGCTTCGGCAATGTCGAGCAGCGCAAAACCATCGGCGCCCTGCAGGCCCGCATACGCACGTTCGATACCGTGGCCGTAGGCGTTGGCCTTGACCACGGCCCAGACCTTGGCTTCCGGTGCCGCGTGGCGCGCGCGTGCGAGGTTGTGCGCCAGAGCATCGGTGTGGATCAGCGCTTCGATCGGACGCGGCATGCCTTGATTCTGCCAGCCCCATGAAGTGGGGGGTCGGCGCGGACCGACGCAAAGTAAGCGCGTGCTATAACCGCCGCCGCAGGGGGGGCACCTGCAGCCCCTTGAGCTGAGACGGACGAGCTGATGGTTGAAATGTCGCGCGCATGAAAAGAGGCTTTCACACCATCATGGCGGCGCAGTTCTTCAGCTCGCTGGCCGACAACGCCTTGCTGGCTGCCGCGATTGCGCTGCTCCGATTGTCCGGAGCCACGCCCTGGCATGTGCCGGCGCTGACGCCGATGTTCGCGCTGTTCTACGTGATCCTGGCGCCCTTCGTCGGCGCGTTTGCCGACGCGGTGCCCAAGGGCCGTGTGATGTTCATCTCCAACGCCATCAAGGTGGTGGGCTGCCTGATGATGCTGTTCGGCACCCACCCGTTGTTGTCGTACGCGATCGTCGGGCTGGGCGCGGCGGCCTACTCGCCGGCCAAGTACGGCATCCTGACCGAGCTGCTGCCGAACTCGCAACTCGTCAAGGCGAACGGCTGGATCGAGGGGCTCACCGTGCTGTCGATCATCTTCGGCGTGCTGCTCGGCGGGCAGCTGGTCGGGCCGGTCGTCTCGCAGCACCTGCTGACCTTCGACCTGCCGCTGCTCAACACCGGCATCGACACCGCGCCCGAAGCGGCGATCTCGGTGATCCTGTTCCTGTACGTGATCGCGGCCGGTTTCAACCTGCGCATTCCGCGCACCGAAGCGCCGCTGCAGCCGCTGTCGCACAGCCCGAAGGAAATGGTGCGCGACTTCTCCAGCTGCAACGCGCGCCTGTGGAACGACAAGCTCGGCCAGATCTCGCTGGCCACGACGACCCTCTTCTGGGGCGTCAGCGGCAACCTGCGCGTGATCGTGTTCGCCTGGGCCGCGGCGGCGCTGGGTTACGGCACCACGCAGGCCTCGTCGCTGGTGGGCGTGGTGGCACTGGGCATCGCGGCAGGTTCGATCTATGCGTCGCTGCGCATGAAGCTCGACCAGGCCACCAGCGTGATCCCGCTGGGCATCGGCATGGGCGTGCTGATGATCGGGCTGAACGTCATCACCAACGTGTGGGTGGCCGCGCCGTTCCTGGTGCTGCTCGGCGCGGTGGGTGGGTTTCTGGTGGTGCCGATGAACGCGCTGCTGCAGCACCGCGGCCACAACCTGATGGGCGCGGGCCGTTCGATCGCGGTGCAGAACTTCAACGAGCAGGCCTGCATCCTGGGCCTGGGGGCGCTCTACGCGGCGATGACCAAGTTCGGCCTGTCGGCCTTCACCTGCATCACGATCCTGGGGCTGCTGGTGGCCGGCACGATGGAGGTGATCCGGCGCTGGCACATCAGCAACACGGTGCTGCACCGGGACGAGATCGAACGCTTGCTGGCCATCGCTCGAAGCGACAAACACTGAGGCGCAGCGCCCTCACGGCATCCCGTGCCACCCCAGGTCCACCACCACCGGACGGTGATCCAGCCCCAGGTCGGCACCGATCTGCGTGCCGGTGCACGACCAGCCCGGACCGAGCAGCACATGGTCGATGCGAATGCCGTGCCAGCGCGTCGCCTTGGTCGCGCCAAAGCCCCAGCCGGCGCATGAAAATGCGTTCGTGAAGTCGCCCCAGTGGGCGCGGTAGATGGCGCTTTCGACCGGCATGTTGAAGTCGCCCGTCACGATCAGCGGGCCGCTGGTCTGGTTGGCAAACGCGCGCGCCAGCACCGACTCGATCTCGCGCTGGTCGATGTTGGACTCCATCTCCGCCGCGCCGCCCGGGCCGCGCCGCATCACCGCGGTGAGGCCGTCGCGCACCGTCTCGAGGTGCAGGTTGATGATGTTGACCACGCGCTTCGGGGTGGCCACCTCGTAGCGCACGATCACGCCGCTGCCGCCCATCTTCCAGATCTCTTTCGGGTCGCGCACCTCGACCCTGCGGATCGGGTGGCGGCTCACCATGCACGAGCCGTGCTGCAGTTCGACCTTCCAGCCGGCCTGGGTCAGCGCCGGCTTGGCGTGCTCGAGGGTGTGCCCGCACTCCTGGAACACCGCCACGTCCGGGGCCAGCGCTTCCAGCCACGGCGCGATTCGCGCGGGCTCGATCTCGCCGCCGCCGATGTTGTAGGTCAGTACGCGCAACTCGGGCTGCACCTCGGCAGCGCGCAGCTTGGCAGGCGTCGGCGGCACGAAGCCCGCCACCCCCAGCAGCCACACCGGCACGCTGGCCGCCAGCAGCCACAACACCCACTTGACACGAGGCCGCCGCCACAGCGCCCACGGCACCAGCACGATCAGCGGCAGCAGCCAGATCCAGCGCGGTGCGAACAACAGCAAGGTGGCCGGCCACCAAACGTCCGACAAGCGCTGGATCAGCAGCGCCACGCCGACCAGGGCCAGCGAATACAGCCCCACCAGCCACTTCAGCGGGTCGCTGCTGCGTTGTCGTTTCGGGAGTGGCGGGACGGGTGAAACCGGGACGGTGCGGGCCATAGCCGCGGCAGTCTACAGGCCTGGTGCGCCCCGACCTGCACCGACAATCCGACGATGTCTGCCGTCCTGCCACCTATTGCCGCGTCGCGCGCTTCGCTGCTGGCGGCCGGCGCGCTGACCTTCAACGCGCTCGTCTGGGGCACCTCGTGGTGGCCGTTGCGGCGCTTCGAGGAACAGGGCCTGCACCCCTTGTGGACCACGCTGTTCGTCTACCTGCTGGCGGTGGCCGTCATCGTTGCGGCCCGGCCGCAGGCGGTGATGCAGGTGGTTCGCACGCCGGCGCTGTGGGTGCTGGTGCTGGCCGCGGGCATGACCAACGCTGCATTCAACTGGGGCGTGGTGATCGGCGACGTGGTGCGCGTGGTGCTGCTGTTCTATCTGATGCCGCTGTGGGCCGTGCTGCTGGCGCGCGCGCTGCTGCACGAACCGCTGACCCGCCATGCCGCCGCGCGCGTGGTGCTGGCGCTGGCCGGCGCGGCCATCGTGCTGTGGCCGCAAGGCGGCGGTGGGCACGCCACAGGCTGGGAGCAACTGCCGATCCCGCGCTCGCTGCCCGACTGGCTCGGCGTGCTCGGCGGCTTCTCGTTCGCGCTCAACAACGTGATGCTGCGGCGCGAGGCGCACCGGCCCGAAGAAGGGCGTGCGCTGGCGATGTTCCTGGGCGGCGGCCTGGTGGCCGGCGTGCTGGCCGCGCTGCTGGCGCTGAACGGCCGGGTGGCGTGGCCGCCCGCGCCGGCCTGGGGCTGGGTCGTGGCGGCGTGCGTGCTGTCGGTCGTCTATGTGGTGGGCAACCTGGCGCTGCAGTACGGCGCCTCGCGCCTGCCGGCCAACGTGACGGCGGTGGTGATGCTCACCGAGGTGCTGTTCGCCTCGCTGTCGGCCTGGCTGCTCGGCGCCGGCAGCTTGTCGGGCACGTTGCTGCTGGGCGGTGGCCTGATCCTGGCGGCGGCGTTGCTGTCGGCCTTCGAGCCCGGGCCCGCAGCACACTGAGTGCGCCCGTGATCAGCGCGCGCAGGCACAGCGCGCCGTCGAGGTCGTGGTCCTGCCGCTTCGTCGACGCCGACACCGACGCCGTGTCGCGTGTCGCGCGTCGCGCGTGCGGTCATGTTCGCGGTGGCGCCGGGGGTGACGAGAAAGTGGAGCGCGGTCTGGTCGTCGCTGTCGGGCTCGAAGCCCATCGCATGCAGCTGCGCGCGTGCCGGTTGGCCTGGCCTCACTCGGGTTCGATGCCCGCGGCCTTGATGACCTTGCCCCACTTCTTCGCTTCATCGAGCTGGAACTTGCCCAGGCCTTCGGGTGTGGTCACGAAGGGCTCGCCGCCGCTGGTCTCGAAGAAGGCTTTGGCGGCCGCGCCGGTGGCACCGGCGCCGAGGATCTCGTTCAGGCGTTGCACCACGGCGGGCGGCGTGCCGGCGGGCACGTAGGCGGCGAACCAGTAGCCCATGTCGTAGCCCTTCACGCCGGCTTCGTCGATGGTCGGCACGTCGGGCAGCATGGCCAGGCGCTTGGCGGTGGACACGCCGAGCGCGCGCAGCTTGCCGGCCTTGACCTGCGGCACGCCGGTGGAGGTGTCGGTGATCATCATGTCGATCTGGCCGCCGAGCAGGTCGGTGATGGCCAGCGGGTTGCTCTTGTAGGGCACGTGCAGGATGTCGGTGCCGCTCATCTGCTGGAACAGTTCACCTGCGACGCGGCTCGACGAACTGCCGCTGCCGAAGCTCAGCTTGCCGGGTTTGGCGCGCGCGCCGGCCAGCAATTCAGTCACCGTCTTGTACGGCGAGGCGTTGTTGACCACCAGCACCTGCCCGCCCTTGCCCAGGCCGGTGACGGGCACAAAGTCCTTCACCGGGTCGTAGGGCAGCTTCTTGTACAGGTGCTCGTTGGCGGCGTGCGTGGTGTTGGTGGTGATCAGCACGGTGTAGCCGTCGGGCGCGGCGCGCGCGGCGGTCTGCGCCGCGAGCATGCCGCTGGCGCCGGCCTTGTTGTCGACCACGACCGCTTGTCTGGTCTGCTCGGTGAGCGACTGGCCGAGCGCGCGGGCGAGTTGGTCGGTGGCGCTGCCGGCGGCGAACGGCACGATGAAGGTGACCGGCTTGGCGGGGTAGGTCTGCGCGTGCAGGCTTGCAGGCAGCAGCGCGGCCATCGCAAGCGTCAGCGCGGTGCTCAGGGCCAGGCGGCGCGGAAGGTGGGTCTGGGTCATGGTCTTGTCTCCGGGTTGAATTGATTCATGCAGGGCCGACCAGCCGGTGCGCCAGTTCCGGCGCCACGTCGATGGGCAGGTCCATCAGCAGGAAGGACAGTGCCTTGCCATGGCTGTCCAGGTTCAGCGCGTCGTTGACGCCGCCGTCGAGCACGTCGTCGAGCACGAAGTTCATCGCGTGCAGGTTCGGCAGCAGGTGGCGGGTCACGCGGCTCGGTTGGCGGTGCGCGAACAGAGCGGCCACGCGCGCTTCGGTGACCTGCTCGACCAGCAGCGGCCACAGCGCCGGGTGCCAGGCGATCACGCTGATGTTGGAGCGGTTGCCCTTGTCGCCGGTGCGGCCGTGCGCGGCGCGGTAGAGAGGCACGGCGCTCATGACAGGAACTCGAAATGCGCCGGCGCCTGCGCCCGCGGCACGAGGCACGCCAAGGTGCCGAGCCGCGGCCGCAGCGAGGTGCGCACGCCACCGCCGCCGGCCGGGCCGCAGGTGTACAGCGCGGTCACCTCGCGGCCCAGGCGCTCGGCCTGCGCGCGCTCGGCGTGGTTCATCGCAACGCGCAAGCGCACGTCGCGCGCATCGCCGGGGGGTGTGGCGGCGAGCGATCGGCCGGCGTCATCGCCGAACAGGCTGGCCACGCCGATCAGGTCCACGCGCAACGGGTGTCCTGGCGCCAGGCAGTCGCTCAGCCGCTCGCGCAAGACGTCGGCGGCCAAGCGCGCACGGCCCTCGGCGCGTGGCCCGGCGTAGGAGATTTCGCCTTCGGCGAGCCAGCCGTTTTCATGGCAGATGTTGACCTTCAAGGTCGCCGGCCGCGGGTGGCCGCGCACGCCGTCCAGGCGCACACGGTCGGGGCCGAGTCCGGTCACGCGCGCGTCGCCCAGGTCGGCCACCACGTCGGGCGTCAGGTAGGCGGCGGGGTCGTGTACCTCGTAGAGCAACTGCTCCTTCACGCTGTGTTCGTCGATGCGCCCGCCGGTGCCAGCGGGTTTGGTGATCACGCAGTGGCCGTCGGCGTCGATCTCGGCGATGGGAAAGCCGAGCTGCGCCAGGCCTGGCACGTCCTTGAAGCCGGGGTCAGCGTAATAACCGCCGCTGACCTGCGCGCCGCATTCGAGCAGGTGGCCGGCCATCGTCGCGCGGGCCATTCTGTCCCAGTCGTCGCGCGCCCAGCCGTAGTGGGCCAGCGCCGGGCCGACGGCCAGCGACGGGTCGGCCACGCGGCCGCAGACCACCACGTCGGCACCGGCCAGCAAGGCGTCGGCTATCACTTCGGCGCCGAGGTAGGCGTTGGCGCTGACGACGGCTTGCGCACTGCCCAGCGAGCGCGTCTGCGCGTCGCGCCAGGCCGCATGCGCGGGGCCGCTCAGGTCGTCGCCCGAGACCACCGCGATGCGTGGCGCGCGCGCACCCAGCTCGCGCGCCAGCGCGGCGATGCG
>JANOQS010000155.1:0-7996 GCA_031414975.1 Methylibium sp.
TCCAGACGAAGCGCACCTTGACCGGCCGGCCGTCGTCGGTGTCGTCGCCGTGGAACTCGCCGTATGGGCCGGACTCGCCGTCGAAACCACCGTGCACCGGCGGGAACAGGCGGCCGTCGGTGCTGTTGATCCAGTAGATCGACCAGCGCCGCGCGGCCCGGTCGAGCGTGCGCAGCGTGCAGCCGGAGAAGCCGCTGGAACCGAGCCTTGCGAAATGCATCTCGTCGACGCTGACGCCGCCGTCGAGCAAGGCCCAGCCGCGGTGCTCGGCGGGGAACTCATCCCAGTCGCTGCTGCCGACCCCGCGCTGGCGCAGGCGGCGGTTGTCGACGGCCCAGGTGCCGACCAGGAAATCGAAGTCATGCGGATTGCCGATCAAGTTCATGGCGTGTCCTTGGGTGTCGTTTCAGGCGAGCAAGCGCGAGCACGCGGTCGGAGCCAGGCGCAGGGTCTGCGCCGCGCCTTGCAGGTGCTCGCGCCAGGCGGGCTCGATGCGTTCGGTCCACTCTGCGTCGGCCGCCAGCCGTTCGAGCCAGTGCCCATGGGCGCGGGCGTTGGCAAAGCGCGCGAACCAGACGAACACGTTCTCGCCTTCGCGCACCGGCAACCGCGGGAAGGTGTTCGGGCCGGGCTCGGTGACGAAGCTGCCGACGATCGTTGCGCCCGCACGCGCCAGCAGCGGCGCCACATGGCCGCCAAAGTAGGCGGCCGCGGCGCCGCTCGCTGCCCCCGGCTGCAACGCGCACACCTGCGCCGTGACCAGGCCCGGTGGTGCCTGCCCGGAGCCCGCCGGTGCGCGCACCCCGCCCGCGAGTGGCAGGCCGTTGCCAGCGAACGCGGGGCGCAGCAGCAGCACGTCGTCCGAGTCGATCATCGTGGCGTTGGCCGCATCGCGGTGCGCCGCCCACACCGGGCCATCGTAGAACGCTGCCAGTGCCGCGGCACGCTGCGCCAGGCCGGCAAAACCGCGCAGCCAGACGAAGTGGTCGGGCCGGTCGAGGTCGCGGAACTGCGCGATCACGGTGATGCCCACCGCCTCCTGCGTCTCGACGAACTCGCGCTCGAACAGTGTGATCAGCGTGTCGCGCTGGCCCGGGTGCAGCGTGTACTGGCGCAGTTCGACGACGGCGCAGGGATCGGATTCAGAACTCGGGTTCATGGAATGCCTTGTTGGACGCAGAGGTGTGCATGTTGCCGGTCGATACCTGCCATCGCATGTCATGTATTTCGGCGACACTTGCGAAATGCGCGCCAGCCGCCTGCTGTCCATCCTGATGCTGTTGCAGACGCGCGGCCGGCTCAGCGCGCCCGCGCTGGCCGAAGAACTGGAGGTCTCGCAACGCACCATCCTGCGCGACATCGACCACCTGTCGGCCGCCGGCGTGCCGGTGTGGTCCGACCGCGGGCGCCACGGCGGGTTTCAGCTGCGCGAGGGCTGGAGCACGCAACTCACCGGCCTGACCGAACCGGAGGCGCAGGCGCTGTTCCTGGCCGGCCTGCCGGGGCCGGCCGCCGAGCTGGGCCTGGGCAGCGCGGCGGCGTCCGCTCGGCTGAAACTGCTGGCCACCCTGCCGCCCGAATGGCGCAACGACGCGCAGCGCGTGGCGGCCCGGCTGCACGTGGACCATGCCGACTGGTTTCGCGAATCGAGCCGCGCTGAACACCTTGGCGCAGTGGCCGACGCGGTGTGGCAGCAATGGCGCCTGGCGATGCGCTATCAAAGCTGGAGCGGCGTGAAGAACCGCGAGGTCGAGCCGCTCGGGCTGGTGCTGAAAGCGGGCATCTGGTACATGGCGGCACGCGCCAATGCGGGCGCCGAAGCGCGCATCTTCCGGCTCTCGAACATCCACACGCTGGCGGTGCAGAAAGCGCGCTTCGCCTACCCGGCCGGGTTCGACCTGGCAACGTTCTGGCGCGATTCGACCGAGCGGTTCGAAGCGCAGATCTATCGCGCCGAGGCGGCGCTGCGCGTGACCCCACGCGGCCTCCGCCTGCTGCAGCAGTTCAGCCCCGCGGTGGCGCAGGCCGCGGCCCGGACGGCGCTTGCCGACCCGGCTCGGCCGGGTTGGCAGCGCGTGCTGATCCCGATCGAAACCATCGAGCATGCGACGAACCAGCTGCTGCGCCTGGGCGCCGAGGCCGAGGTGCTGGAGCCGGCCGCGCTGCGCACCCGCATGGCCGCCGGCGCGCGTGCGCTCGCGAAGGTCTATGGCGTGGAGCCGCGCCCGGCGCGCGTCACTGCAGCAGGCCGGTCACGGCGATGAACTCGAAGTCGTCGTAGTCGCCGGGGGACGTCTGCATCGAATTGATCTGCACCTGCAGCACGTCCTGGGCCGCGAACGTGGCGAGCGAGAAGCAGTGGTTGACCACGCTGTAGGCGCCCGACGCATCGGTGGCCGGCATCGCCTGGACAAGGTAGGTGCCGGCCTCGCCGTTCCTCGAGATCGAGACCAGGTCCTGCACGTTCGTGCCGCTCTGCACACCCTTGGCGTGGAAGCTGACGCAGAGCCGGCCGTACTTGGCCTTCTGCTCGGCGCTGAGGGTGGCCTTGTCGAACCAGGAGGTGCCCGAGGCGGTGGGCGTCTGGAACTGCGAGTTGACGCTGCCGCTGAAGTTGGAGTCGCCCAGGTGGGTCACGGCCAGGCCAGAGGCGAACAGCAGGTCGGCATCGGTGGTCGGGCGCGTGGCGATGTTGGCGCTGGCCGCGAGCAGCCCGTTGGCGTACGACAGCAGCAGCGGTTTCGGCAGGTAGCCCGCCTTGCTGACGATGCCGGACAGGTAAGCCGGGTAGGCGTACTCGCGCGGTGTCTTGAGCTCGTAGCCGCCATCGGCATTCGTGCTTGCCGAGTAGGTCTTGTCGAGCGCAACCGACACCGTCGCGCCGCCGACCCCGGCGCCGTTGGCGTCGACCACGCGGCCCTGGATCACCCACGCGGGCCCGTCGACCTGTTCGTCTTCGCCGCCTCCGCACGCGGCCAGGGTGACGCCTGCGAGCAGGCACGCTGCCAAGAGGCTGAAGGGTTTGTACTTGAACATGTGGCCGCCCCGGGTGTGTTGATGGAGCGGCCATGGTGCGCAGTCACACGCCGGGCGGCATCGCCCAATCTGATGAAGCTGCGCTGCGCGAACCGCTCAGGCCGGCCCGCGGTAGGCCTTGAACACGTCGCGCAAGGCCGGCGCTGCCTGCGGTGCGGGCAGCGACAGCGAACGTTCGATCTCGTTCAGGTGCCGGCGCATCTCGGCCCCGGCCGCGGCGGCGCCCTGCCCTTCCAGCACCTTGAGCAGCAGATCGTGGCTGTGCGCCACGCACATCGGCTCGCCGGGCGCCTTGTACAAGGCCATCAGCAGCGAGGTGGTGGGCAGCAGTTCGTCGAGCACGCGCACGAAGATCGGGTTGCCGCTCATCTGCGCCAGCAGGCGGTGGAACTCGCCCGACAGGCGGATCGCCTCGCTGCGGTCGCCGCCCTGGTGGGCACGGGTCTCGGCCTTCACCACACGGCGCAGTTCGGCGCCCTGCTCCTTGCTGAGCTTGCCGGCCAGGCGGCGCGCCACTTCGCATTCGACCACGCGGCGCGCGTCGAACACATGTTCACCGTCGCGCCGGGTCGGTTCGGGCACCTGCGCGCCGCGGTTCGGGCGCAGCACCACCACGTTGTTCTGCGCCAGCCGGTGCAGCGCCTGGCGCACGAGGGTGCGCGACACCGCAAACGCCTGCGCCAGCTCTTCTTCCCGGAGCCGGGCGCCGGGTGGCAGGCGGTGGTCCACCACGGCGGCATAAATGGCTTCATAGACGCGGTCGGCCGCGACGGCGGGGGCGGCCAGTGCAGCGGACGGAGGCAGCGGTGCGTTGGCGGGAACGGGGCTGCGTGCCGGTTCAGGCGCTCGGGTGGGTCTGCTCATGAAGGCGGAATGATGACCGATGTCACGGATTGACGCGCCTGACGCACCCGACGCACCCGATGCCGCCGTTGCCACCGATACGCCGTAGCCGCGGCTGACGTCAGGCGGCCAGCGCCGCAGCGGCACCTGCCGTGGCATCGGTGCGCAGGCAGCGCGCGCCGTGGTCGGGTGCCAGCATCACGACATCGGGCCGGGTCTGGCGGCATTCGTCGGTGGCATAAGTGCAGCGCTCGGCGAAGGCACACCCCACGGGCAAGGCGGTCAGGTCGGGCGGTGCACCGGCAATCGTCTCGAGCCGGGAACCCTTGGCCAAGGCGCCGTGCGCACGGCTCTTCAGCAACGCCAGCGTGTAGGGGTGGCGCGGCTCGCGGATCAGCGCGCGCGCCGAGCCCACCTCGACGATGCGGCCGGCGTACATGACCGCGATGCGGTCGGCCACTTCCATGGCCGCGCCGATGTCGTGCGTGACGAAGACCACCGACAGGCCCATCTCGCGCTGCAGCTCGCGCAGCAGCAGCAGGATCTGGATCTGCACCGTGGCGTCCAGCGCGGTGGTGGGCTCGTCGGCCAGCAGCAGCTGCGGCTTGCAGGCCAGCGCCAGCGCGATCATGGCGCGCTGGCGCATGCCGCCGCTCAACTCGTGCGGGTAGGCCTGCAGACGGCGTTCGGGGCTGGGGATGCGGACCCGCTCGAAGAGTTCCAGCGCGCGCTGGTGGGCCGCGCCGGCGCTGACGTTTTCATGCCGGCGGATGCTCTCGATGATCTGCGCACCCACGCTGTACACCGGGTCCAGCGCCAGCAGCGGCTCCTGGAAGATCATCGACGCGACCTTGCCGCGGTAGTCGGACAGCGCCCCCGAAGACATCTTCAGCACGTCCTGCCCGCCCACCAGCAACTGGCCGCCCATCTGCGTGCGGCGCGGCGGGTGCAGCCGCAACAGCGAACGCAGCGTCACACTCTTGCCCGAGCCCGATTCGCCGATCAGCGCCACCACCTCGCCGCGCTGGACCTGCAGGCTCACGCCGCTGACCGCCTGCACCGGCTTGCGGCCCCCGGTGAAGGTGACGGTGAGGTTCTGGATGTCGACAAACGGCGCCGTGTCGGGGGTCGCGCTGGGGGTCGCGCTGCTCGGGGCCGCGCTGCTCGGGGCCGCGCTTCTCTGGGTCGCGCTCACTGCCGAGCTCAGGGAAGACGTCATGCCGCCTCCCGGATGGCAACGTCGGCCGCCGTTGGCGCCGCGCTGTGGCCGCTGCCGGGCTCGTGCATCAGGCACGCCACGGGGTGGCCGGCCACGCCGCCGGTGAGCCGAGGCACACGCTGCGAACACACGGCCTGCGCATGTTCGCAACGGGTGTGGAAGCGGCAGCCCGGCGGCGGGTTGATGGGGTTGGGCGGGTCGCCCGCCAGCGCGGGCTTTTGTGTGCGGTGGTCGGGGTCCATCGTCGGGATGCTGCTGAGCAGCGCACGGGTGTACGGATGGCGCGGGTTGTCGAACAGCGCTTCGCTGGCGCCGATTTCCACCACCTGGCCCAGGTACATCACCATCACGCGGTCGCTGATGAAGCGCACCACGTTCAGGTCGTGGCTGATGAAGATGTAGGTCAGGCCGAACTCTTCCTTCAGGTCCAGCAGCAGGTTCAGCACCTGCGCTTCCACCGACTTGTCGAGCGCCGAGACCGCTTCGTCCAGGATGATCAGGCGCGGCTGCAGCGCCAGCGCACGCGCGATGTTCACGCGCTGGCGCTGGCCGCCCGACAGCTCGTGCGGGTAGCGCTCGGCAAAGCGCTGCGGCGACAGGCCCACCCGGCCGAGCAGATCGCGCGCACGCGCCACGGCTTCGGCGCGTGGCGTGCCGTGCACCTGCGGCGCAAAGGCGATGCTGTCCTCGACGGTCAGGCGCGGGTTCAGCGACGCGTAGCTGTCCTGGAACACCATCTGCACCTGGCGGCGGTAGTCCTTCAGGCCCAGCTCGCGGCCGCCGACGGCACGTGCGTCGAACAACACGTCACCCTTGTCGTGCGCGATCAGCTGCATCAGCAGGCGCGCGGTGGTGCTCTTGCCGCAGCCCGATTCGCCCACCACGCCGAGGGTTTCACCCTTGTGCACGTCGAAGCTCACGCCGTCGACCGCGCGCACCACGCCGCCGCCGCGGCCCATCATGTCCTTCTTCAAAGGGAAGTGTTTGATCAGGCCCTGCACTTCGAGCAGCGGCGTTGCACGTGAAGTCATAGGGCCCCCAAGACGCCTGCGGCGTCGGCCCCCCAAGGGGGCGCGAGCCAGTTTGGAGTGGTCCGGCACTGGCTCATTGTTTGATCTCCATCGCCGAGCGCAGCCCATCGGACAGCAGGTTGAACGCGATCGAGGTGAAGAAGATCATCACCCCCGGCAGCGCCGCGATCCACGGCTGCACATAGATCGCGGTGCGCAGCGTGTTCAGCATCAGCCCCCATTCCGGCTCGGGCGGCTTCACGCCCAGGCCCAGGAAGCTCAGGCCCGACGCCAGGATCATGCTCACGGCAATCAGGCTGGTGCTGTACACGAAGATGGGCCCCAGCACATTGCCCAGCACGTGCACACGCACGATCGTGAAGGCGTTGGCGCCCGAGGCCCGCGCGGCTTCGACGAAGTCGCGACTGCGGATCTGCGTCGTCACGCTTTCGGCCACGCGTGCGATGGGCGGGATGAACACCACCGTCAGCGAGATCAGCGAATTGGTGATGCCCGCCCCGAGTGCACCACTGAGTGCAATGGCCAGCAGCACCGACGGGAAGGCGTAGAACACGTCGATCGTGCGCATGATGGCGCTGTTGACCCAGCCGCCCGCATAACCCGCCACGATGCCGATGGTGGCGCCGAAGATGAAGGCAAAGAGCACCGGCGTGATGCCCATGAAGAGACTCAGCCGTGCGCCCACGATCAGGCGCGACAGCATGTCTCGGCCGAGTTCGTCGCTGCCCAGCGGGTAGTTCTCGGTGCCGATGGGCTTGAGCCGGTTGAGCATGCTCGAGGCATACGGATCGGCCGGCGCCAGCCACGGCCCGAACACCGCCAGGATGAACAGGAAGAGGATCATCGCGCCGGCCACCAGCGCCGAGGGGTCGCGCACGAAGCGCCGGCCCACGGTCTGCCAGTAGCCGGGGCTGCGCTCAGGGCGCACCACCGGCACCTTGGAAGCATCGACAGCGACGTTGAGCATGTTCATGGCCGCGCTCCTACCGGGCGATGCGCGGGTCGAGCGTGCTCTGCACGACGTCCACCAGCAGGTTCAGGACCACGAAGAACATCGCCAGCACCAGGATCGTGCCCTGCAGCAGCGGCAGGTCGCGCTGGAAGATGGCGCTGTTGAGCAGGAAGCCGGCGCCGGGCCAGGAGAACACCGTCTCGATCAGGATGCTGCCGCCCAGCAGGTAGCCCAACTGCAGGCCCATCACGGCCAGCGCCGTGGGCGCGGCGTTCTTGACCACGTGCTTGAAGATGCCGATGTCGGTGAGGCCCTTGGCGCGCAGGCCGACGATGAACTCCTGCGCCAGGATGTCGGCCACCAGCGCGCGCACGGTGCGCGCGATGATGCCCATCGGTATGACGCTCATCGTGATGGCCGGCAGCACCAGGTGTTGCATGTGTTCCCAGTCCCACCGCCAGTCGCCCGAGCCTCCCGGCCCCGCGCCGCCCGGTGGCAGCCAGCCCAGCAGCACCGCAAACACGATCACCATCACCATGCCCAGCCAGTAGTGCGGCACGCTCACCCCCAGCACCGCGGTGACGGACGCGGCCTTGTCGATCCAGCTGTTCTGGTAGTAGCCGGCGACGAAGCCGAACAGGCAGCCGAAGATGAAGCCGATGAGTGTGGCAAACACCGCCAGCCGCAGCGTGTTGCCCACGGCCTTGAGCACCTCGTCGGTGACCGCGCGGCCGCTGGCGATGCTGGTGCCCAGGTCGCCCTGCACCGCGCGCCACACCCAGCTGGCGAACTGCTCCGGGTAGCTGCGGTCGAAGCCGTAGAGCGTGCGCAACTGCGCCTGCAATTCACCCGATGCATCGGGCGGCAGGATGGACACCAACGGGTCGCCCGGCGCCAGGTGCACCAGCGCGAAGC
>JANOQS010000156.1:0-3401 GCA_031414975.1 Methylibium sp.
AACATCACCAGCGACGGCCTGGCCGGCGTGGCCGCCGACGAGGTGGTTGACCCGCGCCCGTACTGCGAAATCATGCGCCAGTGGAGCACCTTGCACCCCGAGTTCGCGTTCCTGCCGCGCAAGTTCAAGATCGCCGTCACCGGGGCTGCGGAAGACCGCGCCGCGATCGGCTGGCACGACATCGGCCTGCAGATGCTGAAGAACGAGGCCGGCGAGGTGGGCTTCAAGGTGCTGGTGGGCGGCGGCATGGGGCGCACGCCGATCGTCGGCACCGTGATCCGCGAGTTCCTGCCGTGGCAGCAGATCCTGCTGTTCATCGAGGCGATCGTGCGTGTGTACAACCGCTACGGCCGGCGCGACAACATGTACAAGGCGCGCATCAAGATCCTCGTCAAGGCCGAAGGGCAGAAGTTCATCGACGCGGTGGCGACCGAGTTCGCTCACATCCTGAGCGACGACGTGGACGGCAGCGCGCACCTCATCCCGCAGGCCGAACTCGACCGCGTGAGCAAGAGCTTCGAACTGCCCGAAGGCATCTCCGCCGACGGCTTGCCGCCCTCGCCGCCGAACGAAGACTCGCCAGCCTTCAAGCGCTGGCTGCAGCGCAACGTGCACGGCCACAAGCTGCGCGGCTACCGCGCGGTGACCTTGTCGCTCAAGCGCGCCGGCATTGCCCCGGGCGACGCGACCGACGTGCAGATGGAAGCCGCCGCGGCGCTGGCCGAACGCTTCAGCCACGCCGAACTGCGCGTCACCCACGACCAGAACCTGCTGCTGCCGTGGGTGCGCGAAAGCGACCTGGCAGCGCTTTGGCAGGCAGCGCATGACGCCGGTTTCGCGTCGCCCAACATCGGCCTGCTGAGCGACATGATCGCCTGCCCCGGCGGCGACTTCTGCGCGCTGGCGAACGCGCGCTCGATCCCGCTCGCGGCCGAGCTGACCGAACGTTACGCCGACCTGGACGAGCTCTACGACATCGGCGACATCGACCTGCACATCAGCGGCTGCATCAACTCCTGCGGCCACCACCACAGCGGCCACATCGGCGTGCTGGGCGTCGACAAGGACGGCAAGGAGTGGTACCAGGTCTCGCTCGGCGGCTCCGACGGCTCATTGATCAGCGGCGCGGCCGTGCCCGGCAAGGTGATCGGCCCGTCGTTCGCGGCCGACGAGGTGGCCGACGCGATCGAGGCGGTGGTCGACACCTACCGCGCCCAGCGCGCCGCCAACGACCGATTCATCGACACCGTCAAGCGCGTCGGGCTGGAGCCGTTCAAGGCCACGGCCAACGCGGTGCGGCGCAGCACGGCCCACGCGGCCTGACCGGGAAGGAAAAGACCATGCAGTTCATCACCCCGAACAAGGACCGCTGGCACGCGCTCGGCGGCGAAGACGGCCCGCCCGTCAGCATCAACGCCGAACCGTACCTGCTGCTGGACCTGCCGCAATGGCATGCCGCGCGCGCGCAGTGGCCGGCCAACGTGCCGGTCGGCCTGAAGCTCGCAAACGACGCCGACGTGGAAGACGTCGCCGCCGACCTGCCGCGCTTCGCGCTGGTGGCGCTGCACTTCCCGAAGTGGACAGACGGCCGCGCCTACAGCCAGGCCCGCCTGCTGCGCTCGCGCTACCGCTTCAAGGGCGAGTTGCGCGCCACCGGCGAGGTGCTGGTGGACATGGTGCCGCTGCTGGCCCGCACCGGCTTCGACGCGGTGGTCCTGCGCTCGGACCAATCCATCGAAGTCGCCGAACGCGCGCTGGCGCTGTTTCACGGCCACTACCAGGGTGACGTGCGCGACAACCGGCCGCTGTTCGCCCATCCGCCGGGAACGGCCGACGCGCTGGCGCGCGAAGCACGCGAGTTCGTGAATCAAGGCGCTTCGATATGAGCGCCGTCACGCTGTACGCCCGCGCCACCGAAGGTTTCGAAGCCCGCGTGGCGCACAGTGTCGACGTGCTGCGCCATGCCGCCGCCGAACACACCGGCCGCGTCGTGCAGGCCACCAGCCTGGGCGCCGAAGACATGGTGATCACGCACATGATCGCGCGCCACTACCTGGGCATCTCGATCGCCACGCTCGAAACGGGGCAGCTGCACGAAGAGACCCTGGCGCTGATCCCGCGCATCGAGCATCGCTTCGGCATGAAGGTCGAAGCGTTCAAGCCGATGACTGAAGCGGTCGTGCAGTTCGTCAAGGCGAAAGGCGAGCGTGCCATGTACGAGAGCATCGAGCTGCGCAAGGCCTGCTGCCACATCCGCAAGCTCGAACCGCTGTCGCGCATGCTCGACGGCAAGACCGCCTGGGTCACCGGGCTGCGCCGCGAGCAGTCGGACACGCGCGCCGTCGTGCCGTTCAGTGAAGTCGATCCGAATGGTGGAGAGACGGGCCGCACCAAAATCAACCCGCTGGCCGACTGGAGCTGGGCCGACGTGTGGCACTACATCGCCACGAACGACGTGCCCTACAACCCGCTGCACGACCAGTTCATGCCCAGCATCGGCTGCGCGCCGTGCACGCGCGCCATCGCGGTGGGCGAACCGTTCCGCGCCGGGCGGTGGTGGTGGGAAAACGAGGACGCCAAGGAATGCGGCTTGCATTTGAAGCCGCATTCCTCCGACGCGTCAGCGGCGGACGCCTCGCGCAGCGAGGCGGTTGGTGACCTCGTTTCGGCGCAGGCTCACTTCGGCGCAGCCGAAGTCAAGGGCTCGCCAGAGCCCGGCCGGAGCCAAGACGAAGCCGCCAAGGAGTGCGGCCTGCATGTGAAAGAAGACGAACCCGCCGTGTCGATGATCGGAGCCCGCCCATGAATGCGCCGTTGACGGTCGAGCAATTGCTGCCGCAACTCGACCACACGCACCTCGACTGGCTGGAGGAAGAGGCGATCTTCATCCTGCGCGAAACGGTGGCGGCGTTCGAGCGCCCTGCCCTGCTGTTCTCTGGCGGCAAGGACTCGTGCGTGGTGCTGCGGCTGGCCGAGAAGGCGTTCAAGAGCAAGGGCGAAGGTGCAGGTGAGTACAAGGGCCGCCTGCCCTTCCCGCTGCTGCACGTGGACACCGGCCACAATTTCCCCGAGGTCATCGAGTTCCGCGACCGGCGGGTGGCCGAGATGGGCGAGCGGCTCGTCGTCGGCCACCTCGACGATTCGATCAAGCGCGGCACCGTGCGCCTGTCGCACCCGCTCGAATCGCGCAACGGCCACCAGACGGTGGCGCTGCTCGAAGCGATCGAGGAGCACCGTTTCGACGTGCTGATGGGCGGTGCCCGGCGCGACGAAGAAAAGGCCCGCGCCAAGGAGCGCATCTTCAGCCACCGCGACAGCTTCGGCCAATGGCAGCCGAAGGAGCAGCGCCCCGAGCTCTGGACGCTGTTCAACACCCGCATCCGCCAGGGCGAGCACATGCG
>JANOQS010000157.1:0-25100 GCA_031414975.1 Methylibium sp.
ATCGAGGCCGGCCGCATGGAGCTGGACCTCGAAAGCTTCGACCTGGGTGACCTGCTCACGAGCGCGACCATGCTGGTGCGTGAACGCGCGGCCCGGCAAGGATTGACGCTGGCGCTCGATGTGCCCGAAGGCCTGGGCGACTGGGTGGCCGACACGCGCAAGATCAAGCAGGTGCTGATCAACCTGCTCAGCAACGCCGTCAAGTTCACCCCCGCCGGCGGCAGCGTGACCTTGCGCGGGCGCCGTGCCGGCGATGCCGTCGAAATCGCCGTGATCGACACCGGCGTCGGGATCGCGCCCGACCAGCAGGCGTTGGTGTTCGAGGAGTTTCGCCAGGCCAGTGGCACCTACCTTCGCAAGCAGGAAGGCACTGGTCTGGGGCTGGCGCTGGCCAGGCGCTTCGTCGAGTTGCACGGCGGAGCCGTGCACCTGACCAGCACGCCCGGGAAGGGCTCGGCGTTTGCTTTCACCTTGCCGAAACTCACTGTGGAGGCCGAATCATGAGCACCGTCCTGATCGTCGAAGACAACGAGAAGAACATGAAGCTGGTGCGCGACATCCTGCGCCACCAGGGGCACCAGACGCTGGAGGCGATGACCGGCGAAGAGGGTGTGCGCCTGGCACGCGAACACAAACCCGACCTGGTGCTGATGGACATCCAGTTGCCCGACATCGACGGCATCACGGCGCTGCGCCTGATTCGCGAAGACGCGGCGCTGAACACCGTGCCGGTGCTCGCGGTGTCGGCCTCGGTGATGCCGGACGAGCAGAACAAGATCGTGGCATCGGGGTTCGACGCCTACATCACCAAGCCGATCGTGCTGAAGGCGTTCGTGGAGTCTGTGCAGACTTTCCTGGCGCGCGGGCGCCACCGGCCATGACCGCCAAGGTGCTGGTCGTCGACGACGTCGCCAGGAACGTCAAGCTGCTCGCCGAACTGTTGTCGGTGAAGGGCTACCAGGCCATTACTGCGGCAACCGGCGCCGAGGCGCTGGCGCGGATCGAGGCCGAACGGCCCGACCTGGTGCTGCTCGACGTGATGATGCCCGGCATGAGCGGCTTCGAAGTCTGCCGCGCGATCCGCGCCAACCCGGCCCACTGCATGCTGCCCGTCGTGCTGGTCACGGCGCTCGACCCGGCGCAGGAACGCGCCCGGGGGCTGGATGCCGGTGCCGACGACTTCCTTGCCAAGCCGGTGAACCAGGCCGAGTTGCTGGCGCGCGTGAAGTCGCTGCTGCGCATCAAGTCGCTCTACGACGAGGTGAACCGCCAGCGTGATGAACTGGCGCGCTTCAACCTCGAACTTGAGCGGCGCGTGGCTGACGGTGTGGAGCAACTCGCCAAGGTCGGGCGGCTGAAGCGCTTCTTCTCGCCGCAGTTGGCGGCCGCGATCGTCGCCGGCGGTGCCGACGACCCGCTGAAGAGCCACCGGCGCGAGATCACCGTCGTCTTTCTCGACCTGCGCGGCTTCACCTCGTTCACCGAAACCGCCGACCCCGAGGAGGTGATGGGCGTGCTGGGCGAGTACCACGCAGCGATGGGCCGGCTGATCCTGGAACACGAAGGCACGCTGGAGCGCTTCACCGGCGACGGCATCATGATCTTCTTCAACGACCCGGCGCCCATTCCCGACCCGGCCGCGCGCGCAGCGCGCATGGTGCTGGCGATGCAGTCGGCCGTGGCCGGGCTCGCTGCGGGCTGGCGCAAACGCGGCTACGACCTGCAGATGGGGGTGGGCGTCGCGCAAGGCTTCGCCACCATCGGCGGGATCGGCTTCGAGGGGCGCATCGACTACGGCGCCATCGGCAACGTGACCAATCTGGCTGCGCGCCTGTGCGGCGAGGCCCAAGGCGGCGAAACGCTGCTGGCGCAGCGCGTGGTGGCCGCACTCGATGGTGCGTTCAAGGTCGAGCCGGTACCGGAGCTGACGCTGAAGGGCTTTCACCGCCCGGTCGCCGCGTTTCGCCTGCTCGGCGATTGAAAGCCGCGCGGCGCCGATTCGGAACGCTTGGCACGCTGGCCATCGGCCTGATCGGCGCGGTCGCAGCGCTGAGTGCAGCGAGTTTTCAGGCAACTCGGCGCGCATCGGCGGCGCGATTTACAGCTTCGACAAGTCGACCGTGACGAACAGTGCGTTCTTCGGCAATTCGACAATACCGCGCTGCTGTTCGGCACCGGCGAGGTCGACATCGGCCTCACGCTGACGCCGTCCCTCCTGGTCGAGCTCGACGCCGGCAAGCCGCTGTTGCTGCTTGCAGGCTCCCACGTCGGCTGCTACGAGTTGTTCGCAAGGCCCCGTATCCAGGCGGTCCGCGAACTCAAGGGCAAGGTGATTTCGATCCCGTTCCGAGACCGCGGCAGCCACCTCATGGCACAGATGATCCTGCCCAACATCGGCATCGACCCTCGCCAGGATGTGGAATGGCACGTGAACCCCTGGGTCGAGGTGCCGCGCCTGCTTGAAGAAGAGAAGATCGATGCCTACCTCGGCTTCCCCCCCGAGCCGCAGGAACTTCGCACTCGCAAGATCGGCCACGTCATCTTCAGCACGCGCGACGATCGACCCTGGTCGCAGTACTTCTGCTGTTCGGTGGCGGCCAATCGAGAGTTCGTGCGCAGGCACCCGGTGGCGACGAAACGGGCTCTGCGTTTCTGAACGAACTGAAGCTGGAACTCAAGGGGTAGGCTGCGCGCAGGGGTCAGTGCAGTCATCCCGAGGATGACTCCGGGCGACGCTCGCCTCGATGAGTGGGGCATTGGCCAGCCCCACCCATGCGCGTGATGGCGCTCGACATCAACCTGAAGCGGTCGGCATGCGCCGGGAAGGCAAAGCCGGGCTGGCAACGATTTGGAATGATTCGGGAGCCCTTAGGAACGCCTAAGGACGGAGCGCTCCCTCGGGGAACACAGTCGAGCCATCGACAACGCACCGCTGGTGCACCACCCCGAAAGGCCCGCATCATGAAGACTTCGATCACCCTGCGCCTCGCTGCCGCTGCTGCTTCGATCTGCACCACGTACGTGTTGTTCACCATGGTGGCCTCGTTGGCCGAGCCGCCACAGGCTGCGGGCGCGGTGCAAATGGCCCAGACAAAGACGCCGCCCGTGCGCTGACCGCCTGCCGCCGACCGCCGACCGCGCACGCGCCGGTGTCAAGCATGGAACCGCTCGCCCTGTCGTTGCTGCTCTGGATTGCAGCGCACTCGAACCTGGCCGTTGCGGGCCTGAGCCCACCGCCGATCGTGCTGCTCGGCCCGGAACAGATGACCGCCCTGTACTACCAGCAGGCCGGCATGCCGTCGACCGCGCCGAAAGTCGATGCCAGGGTGCAAGGCTACTTCGACTGGTCGGACGACTCGCGCGGCGTGATCTACCTGGTGCGCCCGCAAGACACCCCCGGCGCCAACGCCTACACCGACCCGGCCGACAACCCGCTGTTCCGCGAACGCCTGCTGCACGAACTGGTGCACTTTGCCCAGCACGCCAGCGGCGCGTACGCGCGCTTCGACTGCCCGGCTCAGGGCGAGTTCGACGCCTACCGGCTGGGCGGCATGTACCTGCGCCAACTCGGCGTGCCTGACCCGCTGCCCGGCCGCATGGCCTGGGTCCGGCGCTTCAGCAGTTGCTGAGGCCCCAGCCGTTTGTCGAACCGTTCGTCCAACTCAATGGAGGTCACCATGAACCGATCCCCCCTCGCCTTCTCCGCACTGCTGTCGCTGGCGTTTGGATTCCACGCGCACGCCAGCGAGCCCGTGATCACCATCGACCAGGCCGGCGCGCTGGCCGGCAACGTCTCGCCCGGAGATGCGCCGGGCTTTCCCATCGCCCTGACCCGCAGCGGCCACTACCGGTTGACGGGCGACCTGGTGGTGCCGGCCAACGTCAGCGGCATCGTCATCGGCGCCCGCGGCGTGACGCTGGACCTGGGCGGGCACACCATCGGCGGCCCCGTGACGTGCCGCCACGACGAGGCCGCGCGGTCGGTGACGTGCGATGCGGCGAGTCGCTTCTCGGCGGTCGTCGGCATCAGCAGCGTGGGCGCTTCGGGCACGGTCATCCGCAACGGCATCGTGCAGGGCTTCGCAGGCCTGGGCGTGCACTACGGCGAAGGCACAGTACTGGACAAGCTGCAAATACGCTTCAACGCCGGCGTGGGCATTGCCGGCGGCAGCTACGCCACGGCGGGCAGGGTGCGCGCGGTAGTGGTCAGGCACAACGGCGGGCCGGGCATCGTGTGCGAGCAGATGCACATCGAACGCTCCACTTTTGCGGCCAACGGCGGCACCGGGGTGGACTGCCGCGGCTCGTGGTTCGTCGACACGGTGACACGCCACAACGGCGGATACGGCGTGGCCGAAGGCAGCAAGGTCGGGCTGCGTTCGTTCGGCAACCGGATGGGGGACGAGATCGGCGTGGCAGCGGATCGGCTGCCGGTGGTGAACAGCGCGAGACGGTGAGTGATCCGGCTGCGGACGGAGGGATCAATGCTGCTGGTTGCGCTCGAGAGGAAGCGCTGCCCGCTGGCTGAGCGCGCTTGGCGCGCCAGCCGCGTTGTGGCTCAATCGCGAGATGTCGACCCCCGCATTGCGCCACGCTTGCCTCTTCGCCCTGGCTCTCGCTTCGCCTTGCGCCACCCCGGCGGGCAAGCCGCTGGACGACCCCGCGTTGGCCGCGGCCTGGCACACGCTGCGCGCGATGGATTGCGCGCGCTGCCACGGAAAGGCGTACCACGGATCATCCGGCCCGTCGATCGTCGAGTACGCCCGCACGCAGAGCCGCGAGATGTTCCTGCGCGCGGTGCTCGACGGCAACCCGGGCCGCGGCATGCCGGGCTACCGCGGCAACCCGCGGGTCGAGCCGGGCATCGACGCGATCTACCGCTACTTCAAGGGGCGCGCCGACGGTGTGATCGGCGCCGACGACCGGCCGGCTTGATGGGCTGCGGGATAGCCGCGATACTCGCCCGATGACCCCCCACGCCAACGACGCCACGCGGCTGCAAGACATCTCTTCCGCGTTCGTCGCCGGCAAGATCAGCCGCAACGAGGCGCGCTCGGCGGTCATCCAGCTGATCTTCGACCGCATCCGCTGTTCGCGCGTGAGCCTGTGGCGCTTCGACGGTGAACCCGGAGAGTTGCGCCTGCTGTGTTTTGCGTCGCGCGCGGCCGGCGCCGAGCTCGACACGCAGGAGCGCAGGCTCACGGCGGCCGAGTACCGCGAGTACTTCAACGTGCTGGTGGGCACCGGCATGTACGTGGCCAACGACGCGCAGGCCGACCCGCACCTGCAGCCGATGCAGGCCAACTACCTGGTGCCGAACAACGTGCTCTCGATGCTGGACGCCGCGTTCATGGTCAACGGCCGCGCCTACGGCATGGTGTGCTGCGAGCAGACCGACGCGCCGCGCACCTGGCGCGCTCCCGAGATGGCAGCGGTGCGGGCCATCGTGTCGAAGCTGGCGATGCTGATGGCCGGCTCGGGCGACCCGGCGTTGTGGGGGTCGCCCTCGGTGCCAATGGCGCCGATTTGAGGCCCGGTGCCGATGGCGCCGATGTGATCAGGCTGCTGCGCGATCGGCGCTGCGAATCTCGGTGACGAGTTCGTGCAGACGCCGCGGGTCCAGCGCAGCACGCCGGTCGGCCCCGCACACCGCGCTGCGAAAGCCCGCGAAGTCCGGCGCCAGCGCCCGCAGCGCCGGCAGCTGCGGCAAGCGCAATGCACCCGCCAGGCCGACCAGCGCACCCGCGCTTCGAACCCGCGCGACGAAGCGCTGCAGATCGGCCAGCGGCACGGCATCGAACAGGCTGCCGGCGAGCTTGTCGGCGGTGTCGGCCATCACGCCCGGAAAGCGCAGTTCGCAGGCACGCTCGATCAGCGCCGTGTCCAGGCCGCGGTCGGCGATGAAGACCGGCACGACCGCGTGCGGCACGCGCGCCAGGGCCGCCAGCACGTCGGCGGCGCCCGGCTCGCGCGGGATGCCGACTTTCACGTAGTCGACACCGCACTCCCCCACCTCGGCCACGCGCGCGAGCACGGCCGAGACATCGGCCATGGCCAGGTCGCCGATCGTGGCGCTGACCGGCAAGCCGCTGCCGTGCGTTCGCAGCGCGGCGACGATCGCGCGGATCGTCGCGACCGGCAAGCCGCCGAGCGCGCCGGCCGACGGCTCTTTCAGGTCGATGAAGTCGGCGCCGCCCTCGGCGGCCAACAAGGCTTCCTCGACGCTGCGCACGCTGATCAGCAGCCGCATCGCCGGCGGCGGCGTCATGGTGCCGCCTTCGGTGCTGCGGCCCGATGCCGCGCCACCGCCTCCTGCAGCCAGCCCCAGGCTTCGCGCTCCCCGGGCCCGGCGGTCTTGTCGATGGCGATCTGCAGGTAGGCCATCTCGGTCGCGATCTTCTCGGGCGCGAGCATGTGCAGTCGGCTCACGAGCACCGCCCCTTCGATCACCGCCGCCTGCGCGCGGTTGAAGCCGATGAAAGGCGCATGGCTCACCTCGTGCACGCGCGCCATCTGCAGCACCGGTCGCTGCGGGTCGTCGCTGATCGAGTCGAGCCGCAGCTCGACGTGGCTCAGCGCGGCTGCAAGCCGAACGCCCGGCACGCGCTCGGCCGGCACGGTCGGCCAGTCCTTGCGGCCGGTCACGCAACCGGCGAACACGCGGGTGTCGAGCACGATGTTGAGCACCGCGTGGCGGCTGGCGACGACGTTCGACAAGGTGGTCGACGGCACGAACGGCATCAGCACCACCCCACCCGACCGATAGCGCACGCCCATCGGCGCGACATGCGGCTTGCCTTCCGGCGAGACGCTGCTCACCACACATTCGTAGATCACGTCGTTCATGGTCGGCTGTCGTTGCTTCGCGTGCTGCCGGGCGCGCACCACGCATTCAAGTCCTGTTCGGTCGTGTGCACCGCCACGCCCCAGTCGAGCGGCTGGTCCTGCACATAGCGCTTGCCGAGCTTGAGGGCGATCTCGGCATGCGCCAGTTCCACGCCCATGTAGAAGGCGTGCGCCGCATCGTGCTCCAGCTTGAGTTGCGGCCACAGCTCGAACGCGCCCTGCCCCAAGCGGTGACCATCGCGGTTGTACACGTGCAGGCCGGCCTCCGACACCTGGACCCGGAAGTTCGGGTCGCGCACCTGCACGGCAATCGCCTCGATCTCGACCGGCGTGTCGGGGACCGGGTGCTTGGCGTGCACCGTCATCAGCGCATCGGTCATGCCCTTGGGCAGGCTGGCGCTGCGCGCGGCGGCGTGCATCACGCGGCGTGCCACGTCGGCCTCGCGCACCGCGCGGCGTGCGTGCCGGCTGACCTGCGTGGTCAGCACCGCCGCCACCTGCAACTCGGCGGCGATGCCGAACAGCACTGCGTTGATGCCGCTGGTGTCGGCCTCGGTCAGTTCGGTCACGTTGCCCACGCCCATCATGATGGCGACGGTGGGGAAGCGCTCGCGCAGGCGGTGGTAGCGCACGATCGAATTCGTCAGGCCGAACGGGATCGGGTCGAGGATCGCATCGGCCAGGAAGGCGCGGCCGGCCTTGTCCATCAATTCGATCGCGGCATACAACGAGGCCTCGTCGGCCGGTTCGCGTGGGATCAGGATCGGCGTGGACGCGACCTCGTGGGCCACCCACAAGCTGTCGATGTTCAGGCTCAGCAGGTAGTCGGCGCCAGCGCGCCCGCCGCGCAGCAGCTCGTCGGTGTCGACCGAATCGACGCTGACGGCCAGGCCACGCTGCTTCAGCGCACGCACGCTGTCTTCGAGATGCGCGAAGGGTGTGGCCGGCAGGCAGCCGATGTCGATGACATTCGCGCCGTCGGCCGCGAGTGCGTCCGCGCGTTCGACGATCTGCGCCACCGACAGGCGTGGCGCATCGACGATCTCGGCAAAGATCGCGACCTCGTACTCGCTCAGGTCGACCGGCTTCGCGGCGCGCTGGAAGTAGCGCGGCAGGTCTTTCAGCTCCTCGGGCCCACGCACCACCGGCACGCCGTAGTGCTGCGTCAACGCATCGAGGTCGCCGCGGCAACGGCCCGGCACGATCAGGCGGTCGGCGCGGCGCGGCGCTTCATCGCCGGCGCTGGCACTGAGCACCGGCGCGGCGACACGGCGGCGGATCATGTCGGCCGTCATCAGCGCCGCCACCTGCAGGCCGATCTCGCGCACCTCCCAGGTGAAGGGCGGATCGGCGATGCCGGCCAGCACCCGTTCCAGCGAGGCCTGGGCCAAGCGGCCGGTCAGGAAGACGATGTGTTCCATGCCAGCGAGAGTTCGGCCAGGCGCTGGTTCAGCGCGGCTTCGAGTTCGTGCGGCGAAGCGACCACGCGGCAGAAGTCGATCGTGCGCAGCCGCGCCACGTTGTCGAACTCGACCCGGCGCGGTCGCAAGGTGACCCAGTCGTGCGGCGAGCGCGTGACGATCACCGGCTCGGTGTCGCACGCGAACACGATGCCGGGAATGCCGAGCTTGCCGGCCTGCGCGAACATGTTGGTCGGCAGCGAGTCGCTGATGCCGAAGGCGCACTTGGCCACCGTGTTGCTGGTGGCCGGCGCGACGACGACGGTGTGGTAGATGTCTTCGTACAGCATGCCCACCGGCACACCGCTGGCCGTCTTGTCCCGGAAGATGCGAAAGCGCGGCTTCAGCTCTTCGAAGCCTAGTCTGTAGATCGCCAGCACCTCTTCGCCGGCCGCCGACAGGAACAGGTCGCAGTCGGGCAGGCGCGCCGCCAGCGCCATCGACTCGTCGAGAAAGTGCCCCGAGCCGGTGATGCACCAGGCAAAGCGCGAGCGCGTGCCGGCTGCGCCAGTGGGCGCGGCCTCGTCGGCATCGTGGGGTGAAGGCGAGGCGGAATGGGACATCGAACGGTCATTCAAGGCAGGGAGCGTTTGAGCCAAGCGGGTGAACCCTGAACATCACCGAAGTTCGTGCAGGAAGCAGGCCCGTGATTGTGCGGGTTGTGCGGGCGCGCTGCAGCGGGTGCAATAGCGTGGCATGCTTGCCAGGCCTGCCGCCCAGATTGCCGCCCCGAACACCGGAGAACGCCTTGACCCTACCCACTTCACTCCTTGCCCACCCGCCCACCCTGGCCGGGGACGTGCCGATGGACGTGATCTTCATCGAAGGTTTCACCGGCGACACCGTCATCGGCATCCACGACAGCGAGTTGCACCGCCCGCAGCCCATCGTGATCGACCTGCACGCCGGCGTGCCGCGCGCCCAGGCCTGCAGCACCGACCGCATCGGCGACACCATCGACTACAGCGTGGTCGCCGAGCGCCTGCGCCGGCTGATGCGCGAACACAAACTGCAGTTGCTCGAAGCGTTTGCCGAAACCGTGGCCGACATTCTGCTCACCGAATTCGGCGCCCGCTGGGTGCGCGTGAAGGTGGTCAAGCCGAAGAAGTTCGACGATGTGGATGCGGTGGGCGTGGTCATCGAGCGCGTTGCGCAAGCCCCGGCCCAGCCCAGAAGCAGCGCCACCGTGCTGCAGCTCATCGGTGCCGGCATGGTGCCCGGCAGCCGCTGAACATCCACTTCACAAGAACCTGCAAGAGCCCCTCGGCAAAAAGGCCGGCCGGTCGCCCGGTCGGCCTTTCTGTTGTGACGCGGCAGAACTCAGTTCGGCGCGAACGGGTGCGGCGACGAACCCTTCTTGGCCACCACTTCGGCCGCCGTCGGCGAGCCGGCCACGGCGCGCTTGAGCGCTTCCTTGGTGGCGCGGTAGTTGAAGTCCTGGATCTTCTTGTCGTCTTCGGCTTGCCAGTGGATGAACACGCCGACGCAGATGAACAGGTTGTCGGCTTCGCCGACCGGGATGGTGCCGTCTTCGACGCAGTCGGCCACCGCCATGCCGACCGCCCGTTGGGCCGGGCCGAACATCTGCACGGCCTGCTTGGCACCCTTGATGGTGACCTTGTTGAACATCACCGTGGCCGGCTTGGCCAGCAGGTTGGGGGCCACCACCGCCAGCAGCGAGGTGAAGCCATCCTTGTTGTTGACCAGCGCGTTGGCGAACGCGGATTCGGCGGCGCTGCCGCGCGGCCCGATGATCAGGTCGATGTGGGCGATTTCATTGCCGTCACCGACGAGAGACTCTCCCACCATCATGCGATCGATTTTTGCCATGCTTTCTGCTCCTGTCAGGGTTCTGAGGTGATCACGACACTGGCGCACGGGCCAGCGCGGCTGTGACGGTATCACGACCGCCCGAGCCACCGGACCCCCTCCCTAACCCCTAAACAGCATCCCTTTTTGGAACACTGCGGGCCAGCAGGGCGAGCATCATGCCGGCCACCAGCAGGTCGGCACTGGTGCCGGGGTTGAGGCCGTCGGCCTTGAGCGCCGCGTCCCAGGCGTGGAAGGCCGGGTCGGTGTCGAGCAGTGCCCCGGCGACCGCACGGTCACGCCATGCCCTCGCCTGGTCCATCACCGCCGTGGCCGCGGCCGGGCCGTGCTTGCGGGCGATGTGCGAGTCGGCCACCGTGGCCAGCAGCGCCAGGTAGGCGCGCTGAACGCTGGCCACCGTACGGTGCGCGGGCATGCCGTTGGTCGCCGTACCGGGCACAGCGTCGGGCACAGCGTCGGGCACAGCATCGGGCACAGCGTCGAGCGCCGGACCGAGCGCGGGCAGCACGGTGTCGAACACCAGCGCATAGCCGTCGCGGTATTGCGCGGCGATGCTGTCGCGCCCGGCGGCCAGGGCCATCGCGCTGCGCAGATCGATGGCGGGTTCGTCGTGCACATCCTGATCGGCGGCGCTGCCCAGCCCGCCGGGGTTGGCGTGCGCGATGGCGCGGTAGGCGGCAGCGGCGTCGGCGCGGTCGAGATCGGCGAGCACCTCGATGAGCGCGGCGCGCACGGCCGGCGCGTCCGCGGCTTCGGGAAAGCGTTCGAGCGCCAGCGCCACCGGCGCGCACAGCAGCAGGATGCCGAGGTTGGTGTTGCAATCCGCCACGGCCCAGGTGGCCCGCACCGCGGCTTCGATGCGCGGCCCGACACGCGCGCCGGTTTCGAACAGCGGACCGGCGGCTGCTTCGGCACTGGCCAGGAACAGCGCCGCGTGCATGCCGTGGCCGGCCGAATGCACGCTGACGTTGCCAGGCTTGCGCACCAGCACGTCGAGCGCGCAGGCGCGCAGGAAGGCGGCGCGCGCGCGCTCCGTCGCGCTGCTCACGCGCGCTCGGCTGCGGCGCCGCTTGAGGCCGCCATGCGCCGGTCCAACAGATCGTCGACCAGCGCACGCGCAATGTTGAAACGCGTCACGCGCTGCAGCCCGCGCCAGGCGGCCACGCCGTTGACCTCGATGACCTGGATCGCCTGCGCACCGGAAGAAGGCATCAGGTCCACACCGGCGTAGTCCATCTCCAGCGCCAGCGCGGCGCGCTCGGCGATGTGCGCCAGCTCCGGCGTCAGCGGCGCGGCGTGGCAGGCGGCGCCCTGCGCGACGTTGTGAACCCAGTGCGCGCTGACCCGTCGCATCGCGGTGACAGCCTTCCCGCCGATCACCAGCACGCGCCAGTCGAAACCCGGCTCGCCATCATCAGCCAGCGGCGGGATGAAGCGCTGCAGGTAGGCGAGTTCGCCGTAACCCTTCTTCAGCGCCGGCACGGCATGGTGGACGCCGCCCACGTTGCCCACGAGTCGCAGCCCCTTGCCCTGCGAGCCGAACAAGGGCTTGAGCACCAGCGCGTGGCCGGCCGCGCTCTCGCGCATCACGATCTGCTGCGCCTGCGCGTGCGACTCGGTGGCCCAGGTCGGCGGCGTGGGGATGCCGGCCGCATGCAGCAGCAGGCTGGTCATCGACTTGTCGACGCTGCGCTCGATGGCCCGCGCGTCGTTATAGACCGGCACGCCGAGTTCGCGCAGCCCATGCAGCACGCCGAGCCGCTTGGTGACCTGCTCGAAGGTGCCGCCGGCAATGCCGCGCACCAGCGCCGCGTCGGGCAGCGCCTGGCCGAAGCCGGGGATCACCAGGCCGTGCCAGCTTGCGGTGGTGTCGATGCGGCATTCGGCCAGGTCGATGCAGCGACCGACCGCGCCGCGCTCGCGCAAGGCGGCCTGCAACTGGCGCGTGTGCCAGCCGGTCTCGTCGGTGAGGATCGCGACGCGCAGCATGCTCAGGCGTCTTTGGCTTCCTTCAGCCACAGGCTCTGCAGCAGCGCCATGTTCAGCGCACCGCCGTGCCAGGTGTTGCCGGTGTCGAGGTTGCTGACCCAGACTTCGGCGGGCGCGAACAAGGCGCCGTCGATCTTGTAGAAGTCGTGATCGGCGGCCTTGAAGATGTCGGCGAACGAGCGGCCGTAGTCGCGCGAGTTGATCGACGGCAATTGGCGCGCTAGCGTGCGGGCTGCCTCGTCGTCACCTCGCACGGTCAGGTGCACGCGGCCACCGTACAGGATCGCGTCGTTGGTGCGGCCCATCGCTTCCACACCGTCCGGGCTGGGCGAGGGCAGCGGCGCGGCGGCCGACCCGTCGACGATATGGCCGAGCCCAAAGCCCAGCTCGTGGGCCTTGTGCAGCGCCACCTCGAGCACGCGCGCCACCACCTGCGTGCTGCCGGCCGGGCTGGTGGTGGGGGTGAGAATCAGGGTCAGACCTTGCGGCTTCAGGCCGCAATCCTTCAGCAGCTTGTCGATGATGATCTTGGGCGGCACGCGGTCCACCTCGAGCACCAGCACACCGGCGTCATGTCGGTCGGTGTAGCCGAGTTCAGCGAACAGCTTTTCCTTGCCGGCGAGCGCGCGCGCCGGGCCGGAGCCGAGCGAAAAGAACTTCTTGCCGCCGGTTTCTTCCTTGCTGGCAGACAGGCTCCAGCCGGCGTACTGGCTGCCCAGGCAGGCCAGCACCGGTTGTGCGCTGCTCACCTGCAGCCAGGTCGGCCAGCCTTCGAGCCCGCCGCTGCGCAGGCTCACCCGGCCCAGCCCGCCCATGCAGATCTCGCCGACGAGCAGGCCGGCCGCCACGCTGCCACGCGCCTGGATGCCAGCGTCGACGATGCACACGCCGCCGCTCGTGCCGCTGCCGTCGTGTCTCACGTTCACGCCCAGCGCCTCGGCCTGGGCCAGCAGGCGCTGCACGAGCGGCTGTGCGAGCGCGTTCACGCTCAGGGTCGAGGCCGCCAGCGGCGGGGTGGTGGTGTCGGTCATCGTGATGTCTCCAGGGTGTTCAGCAGCGCCTCGCGGCGCTGGCTCAATTGTGGTCGCACCAGTTCAGCGCTGGCGGCAGTGGCGCTGACGCTGCACACCGGGTCGCCGGCGTTGAACGTGGCGGCGCCGAAGGGCAGGTCGTGACAGTGCGCCTGTTGTGCAATGTGTGCCGTCGCCGCGTCGTCCAGCACCAGACGGTGGCGTGCGAACACGATGTGGTGGCCGTGTGCCGCGCGCCGGGCCGCATCGAGCGTGTCGGTCTGCGGCAGTTCGGCCTGCAGGCAGGCGCGCACGTGCGCGGCCAGCACACCATTCGGCCGGAGCTGCGCGTAGCAGGCCATGCTGGCCGAAGGCCGCGGGTTGACTTCGAGCAGCGAGACCGCGTCGCCGTCGAGCATGAAGTCCAGGCTGCACGCGCCGCGCAGCGAGAACTCGGCGGCGAGCAGGCGCACTGCACGCGTCACTTCGGCCGCAGCGCGCGCCGGCAGAGGCACCGGGCCGATCGCGCCGCAGTACACGAAGGGCCTGCCGATCACGCTGCGCACGATCAACTCGTTCAGGCCGAGCACGCAGGCGTCGCGGCCATTCGCGATGAAGGTGACCGACATCGGCACACCCGGCGCGTGGCGCTGGAAGTAGTGGTGCGCCGGCACGGCCGCGTCGGCCTGTGACGGCGCATGCCGGATGTGCCAGCCGCTGGTGCCGAGTGCGCTCTTCAGCAGCCAGCCATCGGTGTCGGCCGGTGCCGTTGAAGACACCTGCGGATGCGCGATCTGCACTGCGTCGAGAAAGCCGAAGAACGTGGCCGGATCGCGCACCCGCCGCACCGATGCGGCCGGCGTGCCGAGCAACGGCAGCACCTGCGCGCCCTGCTCCAGCAGATCAGGCAGCGCTTCGAAGCCGCTGCCTGCCACCCAGCCGATCGCATCGCCACGCCGCGCCACACGATGCAGCGCCTGCAAGGTCAACTCCACATCGATCTGCAGGCCGCCTGCGACACCCATGGGCCACCACTCGGCGCTCGCTGCACGTGTGTCGCGGTCACCGAACAGGTCCAGCGCGACCGTGGTGAAGCCGGCCTGCGTGGCCGACTCGGCCAGCATGCGCGCCGAGATCGCCGCCACGGCCAGCCGTCCCTCCAGGCTTGCCATGCGGCGAGCGAATCAGGCGGCCGCTTCGGCCAGAAACGCGCGCGCCACCGCAAACGCTTCCGGGAAGCTCAGCACCAGCGCCTTCTCGGCATTGCGCATCTGCACCAGCAGTCGGTGCTGCGTCTGGTACTTGACGTTGCCGACCGCCAGCGCGCCGATGCCCACCACCGGGCCTGTCACCGTGCCAACCACGCCGGTGCCGGCCAGCGGCTTGGCATCGTCCATCACGCCGACACCGGCAATGCCCTCGGGCGGCACGGCGTTCACGTCGGCCGCGACCTTGATGCGCTTGGCAAAGGCCAGGTCGGCCGGCGACACCACCTGCACGCCCGCCGCGGCGCAGGCGAGCACCACGTCGGCATCGGCCAGCGACGCGCGCAGCGCAGCGCGGTCGCCGGCCGAGATGCCGTGCAAGGTGACGCCGAAGCGCTGGCCCGATTCAGTCGCCGCTTCTTCGGCGACGTCGGTGCCGTGCCGGCTCGACAGGTACACCTCGGCCCCCGCCTGCGCCGCGATGACACCGGCGATGCGCCCCACCGGCCCGGTGCCACCCAGCACCAGCACGCGCTGGCCAGAGAGGTCTTGGCCGTGGTGGCGCTTCAGCGCCGCCTCGACGCAGGCGACCATCGCCGCGGCGGTGGTGTAGGAGCCGCTCGGGTCGGCCATCACCGACACCACGAAGGGCTTGACCATCGCCGCCTTGGCGCGCTCCACCATGTCGGCGGCCAAGGTCGCGTCGCGCCCGCCGATGAAGATGCCGGTGCGCGCCACGCCCTTGGGGCCGCGCGAGAAGATCGTGTCTTGCGTCAGGCCGGCGATGCCGTCGATCGTCACGTCGCTGTACGGCACGATGATCTGGTAGCCGGCGTCGGCGGCCATGTTGATGTCGAACGGGCTCATCTGCCGCGACGGCGTGAACATGTGCAGGATGTAGGGACGTTCCATGGAAGACCTCGAAGGGCGAAGAAGAAGAAGAAGAAGAAGAAGAAAGAAGATTGGGCGAGGTTAACGGCCGGCAGCGTTTGCGGCCTGCTCGCCGAGCACGGCCCCGTGGTTGCGCGCACGCACGATGTGCAGGCTCAGGGCTGGGTCCACCACGCCGGCCGCGCGAGCACGCGCGACCAGCGCCTCGGCCAACGCCTGCGACGGCAAGATGGCAAATCCGGTCGGCCCCCACGAGCTCTGGCCGGTCGCGGCGCCCTGTTCGGCGCGGCTGGCCTCGCACAGCCAGCGCACCAGCGCACCGACGCGCGGGCTGGTGTAGGCGCTGCCACCTTGTGCCGGCGCGAAGTGCGCGCCGAGCACGCGCTGCACATGGCTGATGCCCGCCGCGAACGGTTCGAACTCGGCGTTGGCCGCACCGGGCAGCACGCGCATCAGCATCTGGTGACAGATGTCGGCCGCCTGCGCGCGCGGCAGCGCGGGCAACGATCCGATGGCCTGGCGCTCCTGATCGCCCGACAGGCCGCGATGCTCGGGGTCGCACACGATCACGATCCGCCAGGCCTCCGGCAGCGCGATGCGCGCCAGCAGCGGCGCCGGTGCGCCATCCGCGCCCGGTCCACCGTCGAGCAGCAGGCCGCCCTGGTCGAAGCCGGCGATGCCGACGCCCGAACGCAGGCCGCGGCCGAGCCAGCTTGCCAACGTGGCGGTGCTCACATTCAAGCCGTGCCACTGCGCGAACGCGCGCCCGATGGCGAGCGCGAGTTGTGTGCCCGAGCCGAAACCGGCATGCGCCGGCAGCACTTGCAACAGGCGCAGGTGCAGCGGCGACTGTTGGCCGCTGCGCTCGCGCAAAGCGTGCAGGTGGGCGCTGGCACGCTCGACTTCGGCCTGCGCGGCGGCCGTCAAGGCGCTGACCCGGTCGCTCGGCGACGCAGTCAGCTCGACCACGGTCTCGAATCCCTCGATCACCAGCCCCAGACTGCCGAAGCGCCGCCCCAGGGTGGCGCCGGGGTCCAGAAAGCCCAGGTGCAGGCGGCCCGGCGCGCGCAAGGTCAGCACGCGTTCGCCGGTCAGCACGGTGGGCGATGCGTTCACGCGGTTTCGACGACGGTTTCAACAGGCGCGAGCCGCACCGCCGTGACCTTGAAGCCGGGGATCTTGCCGACCGGGTCGAGCGCATCGCCAGTGAGCTTGTTGGCCGCGGCTTCCCAGAACGCGAACGGCAGGAACACCTGGCCGAGCCGCACCTCGTTGCTCAAGCTGGCGCGCGCCCGCACCGAGCCGTGGCGCGTGGCCATCTCGACGACCGCACCGTCGGCCACGCTCAGGCGGCCGGCGTCGGTCGGGTGCACCAACACCAGCGCTTCGGGCGCGATCGCGTCGAGCATGCTCGCGTGGCGCGTCATCGCGCCGCCGTGCCAATGCTCCAGCACGCGGCCGGTGGTCAGCACCATCGGGTACTCGGCATCGGTCTGCTCGGCACCCGGCTTGAACAGCGTGGGCACCACGGTGGCACGGCCGTCGGCGGTGGGGAAGCGGTCGATGAAGACGACGCTGTGGCCAGGTTCGTTTTCAAGCGGCGCGGGTGTGACGACCACATCCTCGCGCACCAGGCGCGACCACGGCACGCCGGCCAGCGGCTCCATCACCGTGCGCATTTCTTCGTAGACGCGCGCGACCGGCGCTTCGGCGGCCGCATGGCCGGCACCGTCTTCGGTGCGCCAGTAGTTCCAGCCGGCGCCGAGCCGGTTGGCGATCTGCTCGATCACCCACAGGTCCTGCATCGCCGCGCCAGGCGGCTCGACCGCGGGACGGCCGATCTGGATCAGCCGGTCGGTGTTGGTGAAGCTGCCCCACTTCTCGGGCTGCGCCGAAGCGGGCAGCAGCACGTCGGCCAGGATCGCGGTTTCGGTGGCGAAGATGTCCTGCACCACCAGGTGTTCCAGCTTGGCGAGGGACGCGCGGGCGTGGTCCAGGTCGGGGTCGCTCATGGCGGGATTCTCGCCTTCGACGAACAGGCCGCGAATCTTGCCGGCGTCGATGGCGTGCATGATCTCCACCACCGTGAGGCCGGGCTTGGCGTCGATGGACGTGGACCACAGCGCCTCGAACTGGTCGCGCACCGCCTTTTCGGTCACGCGCTGGTAGTTGGGCAGCATCATCGGGATCAGCCCCGCATCGCTCGCGCCCTGCACGTTGTTCTGACCGCGCAGCGGGTGCAAGCCGGTGCCGGGGCGCGCGATCTGGCCGGTGACCAGCGCCAGCGCGATCAGCCCGCGCGCGTTGTCGGTGCCGTGCACATGCTGGCTCACGCCCATGCCCCACAGGATCATCGCGCTCTTCGCGGTGGCGTAGGCGCGCGCGACTTCGCGGATCGTGTCGGGCGGGATGCCGCAGATCTCGGACATGCGCTCTGGCGTGGCCTCCTTCACCGACGCCTTCAGCGCCTCGAAGCCGTTCACGCGCGCGTCGACGAACTTCTGGTCCACCAGGCCTTCGTCGATGATCACGTGCAGCAGGCCGTTGAGCAGCGCCACATCGGTGTCGGGGCGGAATTGCAAATGCCAGGTCGCGCGCCGCGCGAGTTGCGAGCGGCGCGGGTCGGCGATCAGCAGCTTGGCGCCGCGGTCCACCGCGTTCTTGATGAAGGTTGCCGCGACCGGGTGGTTCACGGTCGGGTTCGCGCCGATCAGGAAGATCAGCTCGGCCTGTGCCACGTCGGCCACCGGGTTGCTGACCGCGCCGGAGCCGATGCCTTCGAGCAGCGCCGCCACCGAGCTGGCATGGCACAAGCGCGTGCAGTGATCGACGTGGCTGCTGTGCAGGGCCTGGCGCACCAGCTTCTGAAACAGGTAGGCCTCTTCGTTGCTGCCTTTGGCCGAGCCGAAGCCGGCCAGTGCCGAGCCCGAACCGTGCGCCGCACCGTCGCGAATCGTCTTCAGGCCGCCGGCCGCCCGATCGAGCGCCTGCTCCCACGTGACCTCTTCGAACATCTGATCAAGGCGCTTCTCGCCACGCTTGAAGCGTTCGATGTCGGCCGGGTCCTTGGCCACGCCGGCACGGCGCACCCAGGGCTTGAGCAGGCGTTTGGGGTTGTGGATGTAGTCGAAGCCGTAGCGCCCTTTCACGCACAGGCGCTTGTGGTTGGCCGGGCCGTCGCGGCCGGTGACCGATTGGATTGCCTCCTGGCCGTTCGCATCGAGCCCGACGTTCCAGGTCAGCTGGCAGCCCACGCCGCAGTACGGGCACACCGAATCGACCTGCTTGGTGATGGGCACCAGCCCGGCACCGCGCGCCGGCATCAGCGCGCCGGTCGGGCAGGCCTGCACACATTCGCCGCAGGCCACGCAGCTCGACTGGCCGAGCGGGTCGCCGGCGTCGAAGGTGATCATGGCGTGCGAGCCCCGCAGCGCCAGGCCGATCACGTCGTTGCCCTGCTCGTCGCGGCAGGCGCGCAGGCAGCGGGTGCACTGGATGCAGGCGTCGAGGTTGACGGCGATCGCGGCGTGGGTGGTGTCGGCTTGCGCGTAGTTCGCTTCGCGTTGCGGCAGGCGGTCGCTGCGGACACCCAGGCGCTGCGCCCATTGCGTCAATTCGGATTCATGCGTGTAGCTGTCGGTCGTGCGGCCGGCGTCGCTGAGCAGCAGTTCGACGACCATCGCGCGGGCTTTCAGCGAGCGGTCGGACTGGGTGTTGACCTTCATGCCCGCCGTGACGTTGCGGCAGCATGAGGCGGCGAGCGTGCGCTCGCCTTCGACTTCGACGACGCAGGCGCGGCAGTTGCCGGCCGGTGTCAACCCTTCCTTGTGGCACAGGTGCGGAATGGTCGTGCCCTCGCGCTTGGCAACGTCCCACAAGCTCTGGTCGGCGCGTGCGCTGACGGCTCTACCGTCGAGCGTGAACTCAACCGTCGGCACTTCGGCAACGAGCAGGCCGTGCAAGGTGGGTGCGTTCATGACAGCTCCTGCGGAAAGTACTTGATCACCGTGTCGACCGGGTTCGGCGCCGCCTGCCCCAGCCCGCAGATCGACGCATCGCGCATCACCTGCGACAGTTCGGCCAGCAAAGCGGTGTCCCAGCGGTCGCTCGCGATCAACTCGCGCGCCTTGGCGGTGCCGCTGCGGCACGGGGTGCACTGGCCGCAACTCTCGTGCTCGAAGAAGGCCATCAGGTTGCGCGCCGCGTCGGTCACGCGGTCGCAATGTGTGTCACTTTTCGACAGCACCACCACCGCCGCCGAGCCGATGAAGCTGCCGTGCGGCTGCAGGGTGTCGAAGTCCAGCGGCACATCGGCGAGGCTGGCCGGCAGGATGCCGCCCGATGCGCCGCCCGGCAGGTAGGCATACAGCGTGTGGCCCTCCGGCATGCCCCCGCAGTACTCGGCCACCAGTTCGCGCAAGCTGATGCCGGCCGGCGCCAGGTGCACACCTGGCTTGTTGACACGCCCCGAAACCGAGAACGAACGCAGCCCTTTGCGGCCGTTGCGGCCGTGGCCGGCAAACCAGTCGCCGCCTTTTTCCAGAATGTCGCGGACCCAGAACAGCGTCTCGAAGTTGTGCTCCAAGGTGGGCCGGCCGAACAGGCCGACCTGCGCCACGTAGGGCGGGCGCAGCCGCGGCATGCCGCGCTTGCCTTCGATCGATTCGATCATGGCCGACTCTTCGCCGCAGATGTAAGCGCCTGCGCCGCGGCGAAGCTCGATGTTCGGCATGCCGGCCATGATCGGGCTGGCCTTGAGCAACGCGAGTTCACGTTCGAGCAACGCGCGGCAGCCGTGGTACTCGTCGCGCAGGTAGACGTAGATCGCATCGATGCCGACCGCCCACGCGGCGATCAGCATGCCTTCGAGAAAGCGGTGCGGGTCGCGCTCAAGGTAATAGCGGTCCTTGAAGGTGCCGGGTTCGCCTTCGTCGATGTTGACGGCCATCAGCCGCGGCGCCGGTTGGTCGCGCACGATGCGCCATTTGCGGCCGGCCGGGAAGCCCGCGCCGCCGAGGCCGCGCAGGCCCGAATGTTCGAGCGCCTTGATCACCGATTCGACATCGCGCTGGCCGTTGAGGCAGGCCGCGAGTGTCTGATAACCACCGGCCGCTTGATAGGCTGCGAAGCCGGTCGCCGGTTGCGGCTCGTGCGTGGGCTCGTGTGTGGTCCGGCCCGTCTGCACCGCCTGCACGACCGACTCCACCGTCGCGCGCGCGAGCGGGTGCTGGTGCACCGCCACCGCGGGCGCCTGCTCGCAGCGGCCGATGCAGGGCGCGGCGATCACGCGCACGTCGGCGTCTAGCAAGGCGGGCAGGCGCTGCAGCAGGTCGCGCGCGCCGGCCATCTCGCAGGACAGGCCGTCGCACACGCGCACGGTCAGGCGCGCCGGTGCGTCGAAGCCGCCACTGGCGTTCTCGCGCACCACGTCGAAGTGGTGATAGAAGCTCGCGACCTCGTAGACCTCGGCCTGCGACAGCCGCAACAGTTCGGCGAGTGCGGCGAGGTGGTCGGTCTGCAACTGGCCGAAGCGGTCGTTCACCGCGTGCAGCAGTTCGACAGCCAAGTCGCGGCGCAGCGGCGTGGCGCCGATCGCGTCGCGCACCGCGGCAAGCGCCTGCGCGGTGACCGGGCGCTCGCGCCGTGTGCGCTTCGGGCGCGGCGCGGCCGGATCGGCCAGCACGTGGATGGGAATGACGGGAGCGTTCATCGGCGGCGGCCCAAATATGTTCGGTTGGCGATATTCCGGCCCAGGGCCGACGCTGTGGAAGATACCGGCTCCGGCGGCACAATATATGCACGGCGCTGCCTATATCGCCTCCTCGTAGACCCGACCGCTCATGCTGCGCATCAAGATCACTCCCCACTGGGAACTCGGCCACGACGCCGACCCGTCGCTGGACACCACCGACCTGCTGGCGCTGCTGGCGGCAGTGCAGGAAAGCGGCGCCATCGCCCAGGGTGCGCGCAGCATGGGGCTGAGTTACCGGCACGCGTGGGGCCAGATCAAGCGCGCCGAAGCGCTGGTGGGCCACCCGCTGCTCGACGCCGGGCGTGGCCGCGGCTCCACCTTGACACCGTTGGCCGAGAAGCTGATCTGGGCCGACCGGCGCATCTCGGCGCGGCTGTCGCCGCTGCTGGAGTCGCTCGCTTCCGAACTGGAGAACGAACTCGACCGCACCCTGCCGCGCCAGGCGCGCGCGATGCGCGTCCACGCCAGCCACGGGTTTGCGGTGGCCGCGCTGGTGCAGCAACTCGACAGCGCGAAGCTGCCGGTCGAACTGCGCTACCGCAACAGCTTCGAGTCGGTGGCGGCGCTGTCGCGCGGCGAATGCGACCTGGCCGGCTTTCACGTGCCGATCGGCGAATTCGAACGCCCGGCTGCCCAGCACTACCGCCGCTGGTTGCGCGACGACACGCACCGGCTGGTGCACCTGGCGGTGCGCACGCAAGGCCTGTTCGCGGCGCCCGGCAACCCCAAAAAAGTGCGCAGCCTGGACGACCTGGAGCGCAAGGACCTGCGCTTCGTGAACCGCCCCGAAGGCTCGGGCACGCGCATGCTGACCGAGCTGATGCTGGCGCGGCGTGGCATTCCGCCGGCCGAGGTGCTGGGTTTCGAAAGCGCCGAGTTCACGCACGCCGCCGTCGCCGCCTTCATTGCCAGCGGCATGGCCGACGTGGGCATCGGCGTGCAGACCGCCGCGCACCGATTCGGCCTGCACTTCATTCCGCTCGTGCGCGAGCGCTACTTCCTGGCGCTGGACCGCGCCGCCGCCGACCAGCCACCGATGCCGCAGGTGCTGGAGTTGCTGCGCTCGCCCGCCTACCGCTCGGCGGTGGCCGCCCTGGTGGGTTACGAAGCCGCCGAGACTGGCCGTTTGCTGGCGGTGGAAGAGGCGTTCGGGAGCTGATTTGTCCGGTTGCGGAACCGGCGCTGCGCCGGCGCCCGCCGACCCTCCCGGCCGGGCCGCCGGCCTGTGCAGCCAGGCGCCTCAGGCCGGCGCGCCCAGGGCCTTGGCCGGCTGCGACGCCCGGTTGTGGATCTTGCGCTGGCGGGCCTGCTTGTGCAGCCAGCCTTCCAGGTGGGCCGCGATCTTGGCCGCCGGCCCGCCGTCCCAGAACTCCGGCACCGGCCGCCGCGCGGGCGGCACCGAAAGCATGTCGCTGACCAGCTTGTCGAGCTTGTCGATGCCTTGCGCCACGTTCAGCTGCATCGGCTCGGTGAGCTTCATCGGCACCACCACGCCCCGGCCCAGCACCACGCTCTGGATGCCGAGCGACACCGCCTCGTCGACGAACTCGCCGGACACGCCGGCAATCAGGCAGCGGGCGCGCCGCAGCAGGTCGATGCAGTCGAGGTAGCCCAGCGACGGCAGCAGCACGATGCGCGCGCCATCGAGCCGCTTCTCCTGGCCCGACTCCCTCAGTTCCTGCAAGGTGTAGGCGTTGACCGCCCACAGCACCGGCACCTGCTTGCTGACCCCTGCCAGCCGGGACACCAGTTCGTGCGCGTCCTGGTTCGGGTTGCGGTGCGCTTCGATCTGCGCGGTGACCATGGCATAACCACGCTGGCCCTTCAGCGCCGCACTCGAAATGCCGGCGCGGCGCAGCACCTCGTCGGGCTGCATCGTGTGGTCGGAGGCAAAGCGCAGCACGTTGTCAGACAGGTCGCCGACACACAGCACGCGGTCGGTCGGGATGCCCACGCGGTACAGCGTGTAGTAGGTTGCCAGGTCGCTGATGTAGGAGATGTCTGCAAAGCGTTCCAGCAGCACCGCGTTCATCTCTTCGCCCGGCGTGGCCCAGGCCCGCCGGCGGCCGGCATCGTTGCGCAGCACCGGAATTTCGCTCTTGTGCGCCAGCAGGCTGCAGGTGAGCAAGGTGTCGCTCGCGCCCATGGCCAGCACGGCCATCGGCGAGTGTTCCTTCAACACCGCCTCGAACCGCACCAGGGCCGTGGCCGCATTGGCCGCGCCGCTGCGTCCGTCGACGTTCAGGTGCACGTCGGAAAGCGAACCGGGCATCACGCCGGACAGGCCGTCGCCGACTTCGATCGCGGCGGCGTTGCCGGTGTGCACCGTCATCACCGGCGGCAGCTTGGGGAAGTCTGCCAGGATGCGCGCGAGGGCGCGCGCCTTGACGTAGTCGGCCGTCGAATCGACCAGGCAGATCAAGGGTTCGGCCCGCTTCGGGAGAGACGGCGCGATGACCTCGATGACGGCCGGCGGCGTCGATCGTGCCGGCACGATCGGCGCGATCGGCGCGGTGGGTGCGATCGGCGCAGCCGCCACCGTCCGGGCCTGGGCGGCTTCGGCGTCGCGCGCGACCGGCGCCACGTCGGCAGCGGCGAGCGCCTGGGCCGGTTCGACGGGCTTGACCGGATCGAGCGTCGGCTCGACGCGGGAATCGAAGGCCGGTGCGGTCGTTGCGGCCGGTGCGGCTGGGGGAGCCAGCGCAGCGGGCGCGGTGGGCGCAGCGATCACACGCACCTCGGCCGGCTCCGCGACATCGGTCAGGTCCCCCAGCGCCGAAGGCTCGTGCGCGGCCACCACCCCGGGCAGGAGCGACGCCGGCGCGGACACGACGTGGCGCGAACCGCGCTCGTTGGCGTGCTGAGCTCGGGCATCGGAGGCCGGCGGGGCCACCACGTCCAGGTTCATCTTGATTTCGCTCGCCGGTTCGAGCTCGGGCTCGATGTTCGGCGGCATCAGGGTCGAGCTCGCGAACGCCGGCACCGGCGGCGCATCTGCCGGCGGGATCTCGTCGGTCTCGCCAATCTCGGCGCGCAGGTCCTGGGCAATCTGTTCGACGTTCTCGGCGCTGATGGCGTCGCGCGTTTCCAGGAATGCGGCCAGCAGCAGCCGGTTGCACAAGCGGTTGATGCGGCGCGGAATACCGCCCGTCCAGCGGTGCAGTTGCTGGAAGGCGTCGAGCTCGAACTGCGGCCGGTCGTTCCAGCCGACCAGGTGCAAGCGGTGCTGCACGTAGGCGCGCGTCTCGGCAGGGTCCAGCGGGCCGAGGTGGCACGACGCCGTGACACGCTGGCGCAACTGGTCCATCGCCTTGGCCTGCAACTGGGTGCGCAGTTCGGGCTGACCGATCAGGAACACCTGCAGCATCGCGTTCTTGCCGGCCTGGAAGTTGGTCAGCACGCGCAACTCTTCGATCACCTCGGGCGCCAGGTTCTGCGCCTCATCGATGATCAGCAAAGCCCGGCGGCCCTTGGCCGCCAGGTCGGCCAGAAAACTCTCCAGGTCGGCAATCAGCTGGGCGCTGTTCTGGATCGCCACCTGCACGCCGAAGGCCATCAGGATCGCCAGCGGCAGGTCGCCCGGTTCGAGCTGTGTGCTCACCACCGGCGCGGCCACCACCTTGGCAGGGTCCAGCCCTTCGAGCAAGGTGCGCACCAAGGTGGTCTTGCCGGCGCCGATCTCGCCGGTGACGACGATGAACCCTTCGCCCTGGTGCGCTCCGAACTTCAGGAACGCCAGCGCATTGCTGTGGCCGCGGCTGCTGAAGTAGAAGGACGGGTCCGGGATCAGCTGGAACGGCGGGCCGCTGAGGCCAAAGTGCGATTCGTACATCGAGGCGGGGAACCGGAAGGGTGGCTCTTCAGAACCGGCCGACGGCCGGCAAGATCAATGGCTGTGGAACGTCAGTAGTAACCATACTGCTGATGTTCCGAAGGCCGTTCCGAGCGGTTGAGCATGGACAGCACGATGGGGCAAGCCTGGACGGCGGCGAAGGCCTGGGTGATTTCATCTCGGCCGGTGGTGCCCTCGGCCACGACCATCAGGATCTGGCCCATGCGGGCTGCCAGTACGCGTGACTCGGTGGTGGCCAGCAGCGGCGGGGCATCGAAGATCACG
>JANOQS010000158.1:0-5725 GCA_031414975.1 Methylibium sp.
ACGCTCAGGTTCCGTACTGCACACCACCAACGCCGTCTGGAGAGTCGTCACACGTGACGCACCGAAGGAGCAAGGCCCGGAGCGCGGCTCCAGGCTGAATCTCTCAGGTACCGAGGACAGGGGGAGCGGCAATCGAATGACGTCTGTTCGTCATTCGTGCCCTATGTCTCTGGAGTGTTCTCTCATGAAAGTCATCGTTCTCGGCGCCGGCCTGCTCGGCGTCACTTCGGCCTATTTCCTGCGCCAGCAAGGTCACGACGTGACCGTCGTCGACCGCCAGGCCTCGCCCGCAGCAGAAACCAGCTTCGCCAACGGCGGGCAGATTTCGGTCAGCCATGCCGAGCCCTGGGCCAACCCGAGCGCACCGCTGAAAGTGCTGAGCTGGCTCGGCAAGGAAGACGCGCCGCTGCTGTTCCGCATCCGTGCCGACATGCGGCAATGGCTGTGGGGCCTGCAGTTCCTGCGCGAATGCACGCCCGCGCGCACGCGCCACAACATCGAGCAGATCGTGCGCCTGGGAACCTACAGCCGCGACATGCTGCAGCAACTGCGGCGCGACATCGGCATCGCCTACGACGAACGCACCGAGGGCATCCTGCACTTCTACACGAGCCAGAAAGAGTTCGACGGCGCCGAGGGCCCGGCCGCGCAGATGCGAGCGCTGGGTTGCGACCGGCGCGTGATCTCGGCCGACGAGGCGGTGAAGCTCGAACCTGCGCTTCGCCACATCCGCCCCCAACTGGCGGGCGCCACCTACACCGCCGAAGACGAGTCGGGCGACGCGAATCAGTTTGCCCGTGAGTTGGTCAGGCGCTGCGAAGCCGACGGCGTGCAGTTCCTGATGAGCCACACCGTGACCGCGCTGCGCGAGGCCGGCGGCAAGATCGACCACGTCGAGGCGACCGACGCCGAAGGCCGCTTCCAGCGCCTGCAGGCCGACGCCTATGTATTGGCGAAGGGCAGCCTGTCGCCGCTGTACGCACAGCCATTGGGCATCTCGCTGCCGATCTACCCGGCCAAGGGCTACTCGGTAACGATGCCGGTGAAGGATGCCTCGATGGCGCACCAGGTGTCGCTGACCGACGACGAATACAAGCTGGTGTTTTCACGCCTGGGGAACCGCCTGCGCATCGCCGGCACCGCCGAATTCAATGGCTATGACCGCGACCTGAACCGCGTGCGCTGCGAGGCCATCGTCAAGCGCGTGGAGCAGCTCTTCCCCGGCGCCGGCGACAGCACCCAGGCGCAGTTCTGGACCGGCCTGCGCCCGGCCACGCCGAGCAACGTGCCGATCATCGGCCGCAGCAAGCTGCCCAACCTGTACCTCAACACCGGCCACGGCACGCTCGGCTGGACGCACTCGTGCGGTTCGGGCAAGAGCATCGCGCGCATCGTCAGCGGGTTGAAGCCGGAGGTGGACTTCGCTTTTGCAGGCGCCTGAAGGTTTTTCAAAGCTGAAAACCGCATAAGCATCGGCGCATTCATTCGTTCGCCCGACGCGGCGGGCTGCCTAGCATCCCTCGGATCGACATTCACACGATTCGAGGACCCGAGCCATGACCCGCATTTCACTCGTCCGCCGCCTGCTGGCCCTGAGCGCCCTGGCCCTGAGCGCCCTGGCGCTGACCGCCAGCGCCGCGCAGGCCAAGGACATCACCCTGCTCAACGTCAGCTACGACCCGACACGCGAGCTGTACGTCGACTTCAACAAGGCCTTCGCCGCGCACTGGAAGGCCAGGACGGGCGACGTGGTCTCGGTCAAGCAGTCGCACGGCGGCTCGGGCAAGCAGGCGCGTTCGGTGATCGACGGGCTGGACGCCGACGTGGTGACCCTGGCGCTGGCCTACGACATCGACGAGCTGGGCAACAAGGCCAGGCTGATCCCGCCCGACTGGCAGAAGCGCCTGCCGCACAACAGCGCGCCCTACACCTCGACCATCGTGTTCCTGGTTCGCAAGGGCAACCCCAAAGGCATCAAGGACTGGGACGACCTGGCCAAGCCCGGCGTGTCGGTCATCACCCCCAACCCCAAGACCTCGGGCGGCGCGCGCTGGAACTACCTGGCGGCCTGGGGCTACGCGCTGAAGAAGTTCGGCAATCACCCGCTGAAGGCGCAGAACTTCGTGGCCGCGCTGTTCGGCAACGTGCCGGTGCTCGACTCGGGCGCGCGCGGCTCGCTGATCACCTTCACCGAACGCGGCGTGGGCGACGTGTTCATCTCGTGGGAGAACGAGGCCTTCCTGGCCACCAAGGAGCTCGGGCCCGACAAGTTCCAGATCGTCGTGCCGTCCATGAGCATCCTGGCCGAACCGCCGGTCACGGTGGTCGACAAGACCGTTGACCGCAAGGGCACGCGCGAGGTGGCCACCGCCTACCTGCAATACCTGTACACGCCGGAAGGCCAGGAGATCGCGGCGAGCAACTACTACCGGCCGACCGACCCGAAGGTGGCGGCCAGGTACGACAAGCAGTTCACCAAGGTGTCGCTGTTCACGATCGACGAACTGTTCGGCGGCTGGGCCAAGGCGCAGAAGACCCACTTCAACGACGGCGGGGTGTTCGACCAGATCTACACCAGGAAGTAGACCGGCGCGGCTGGCTTGTGATCCTCTCTTGTGATTCTCTCCCGCACCCTCCTCAAGCGCCACTCGGTGCTGCCCGGTTTCGACCTGGCGCTCGGTTTCGCGCTGCTGTACATCAGCCTGATCGTGTTGATCCCGCTGTCGGCGGCGTTCCTGAAGACCTTCACGATGACGTGGCAGCAGTTCATCGACGCCACCACCACGCCGCGCGTACTGGCTTCATACCGGCTGACCTTCGGCGCGTCGTTCCTGGCGGCGCTGCTGAACGCCGCGTTCGGGCTGATCGTCGCCTGGGTGCTGGTGCGCTACACCTTCCCCTTCAAGCGCCTGATCGACGCGTTGGTGGACCTGCCGTTTGCGCTGCCCACGGCAGTGGCCGGCATTGCGCTGACGGCCCTCTACGCCCAGAACGGTTGGATCGGCAAGTGGCTGCCGTTCAAGGTGAGCTTCACGCCGCTGGGGGTGTGGGTGGCGCTGGTGTTCATCGGCCTGCCGTTCGTGGTGCGCACCTTGCAGCCGGTGCTCGAAGACGTGAACCGCGAGTTGGAAGAAGCCGCCGCGACGCTCGGCGCAAGCCGCTGGCAGACGTTCACGAAAGTGATCTTCCCCGTTGTGATGCCGGCGCTGCTGACCGGCTTTGCACTGGCCTTCGCACGCGCGTTGGGCGAATACGGCTCGGTGATCTTCATCGCCGGCAACATGCCGATGATCAGCGAGATCACGCCGCTCTTGATCATCACCAAGCTCGAACAGTACGACTACGCCGGTGCCACCGCCATCGCGGTGGTGATGCTGGTGGCGGCGTTCGTGATGCTGCTGGTGATCAACCTGCTGCAGGCCTGGGCGCGCAAGCGCCAGGGTGGGCTGTGAGACCTTGCCGATGAGCGCCGTCACCTCGGCCATTGCGGCTCCGACCACCCCACCCGCGCCGGCCGGCGTGGCACCGCGCGCGCTGCGCAATGCCACCACCGAACCCTTGTGGGTGCAGCGCCTGCTGATCGGCCTGGCGCTGGCATTCATGACCCTGTTCCTGTTCGTGCCGCTGGTCACGGTGTTCTTCGAGGCCTTCAAGAAGGGTGTCGATGTCTACCTGGCCGCCATCACCGAGCCGGACGCGCTGTCGGCCATCCAGCTCACCCTCATCGCCACCGCGATCAGCGTGCCGCTGAACCTGGCGTTCGGCGTGGCCGCGGCCTGGAGCATCACCAAGTTCGACTTTCGCGGCAAGAACCTGCTGCTGACCTTGATCGACCTGCCGTTTTCGGTCAGCCCGGTGATCGCCGGCTTGATCTTCGTGCTGGTGTTCGGGCTGCAGGGCTGGTTCGGGGAGTGGCTGCGCGACCACGACCTGAAGATCATCTTCGCGGTGCCGGGCATCGTGCTGGCCACCGTGTTCGTGACCTTCCCGTTCATCGCGCGCGAGCTGATCCCGTTGATGCAGGCGCAGGGCATCGAGCAGGAAGAAGCGGCGCGCGTGCTGGGCGCCGGCGGCTGGCAGATCTTCTGGCGCGTGACCCTGCCCAACATCAAGTGGGCGCTGCTGTACGGCGTGATCCTGTGCAATGCGCGCGCGATGGGCGAGTTCGGCGCCGTCAGCGTGGTCTCGGGCCACATTCGCGGGCAGACCAACACGATGCCGCTGCACATCGAGATCGTCTACAACGAATACCAGTTCGCGGCGGCGTTTGCGGTCGCTTCGCTGCTGGCGGCGCTGGCGCTGGTGACCCTGGTGGTCAAGTACGTGATCGAACAGCGTGTCAAACATCAGAAGCGTGCGGTCGATGATCGAGCTGAATGAGAACGCGCTGAATCAGAACGCAGGAATGACATGAGCATTGAAGTCCGCAACCTGAACCGCCGCTTCGGCAACACGATTGCCTGCGACAACCTGAACCTCGACATCCCGGCCGGCGAGCTGGTGGCGCTGCTCGGGCCCTCGGGCTGCGGCAAGACCACCTTGCTGCGCATCATCGCGGGCCTGGAAGTGCCCGACTCGGGCAGCGTGCTGTTCCACGGCGAAGACGCGACGAACACCGACGTGCGCGACCGCAAGGTCGGCTTCGTGTTTCAGCACTACGCGCTGTTCGGCCACATGTCGATCTTCGAGAACGTGGCGTTCGGTTTGCGGGTCCGCCCCAAGGAGACCCGACCCGGCGAAGCCGAGATCAAGCGCAAGGTGATGCAGTTGCTTGAGCTGGTGCAGCTTGACTGGCTGGCCGACCGCTACCCGCACCAGCTCTCGGGCGGCCAGCGCCAGCGCATTGCGCTCGCGCGGGCGCTGGCGGTGGAGCCCAAGGTGCTGCTGCTCGACGAGCCTTTCGGCGCGCTCGACGCCAAGGTGCGCAAGGAGTTGCGCCGCTGGCTGCGCCGCCTGCACGACGAGGTGCATGTGACCAGCGTCTTCGTCACCCACGACCAGGACGAAGCGATGGAAGTGGCCGACCGCGTGGTCGTGATGAACCAGGGCCACATCGAGCAGCAAGGCACACCCGACCAGGTCTACGACCACCCCGCCACGCCCTTCGTGCTGCAGTTCCTGGGCGACGTGAACCTGTTCCACGGCCGCATGGGCCATGCGCCCGGCGGCACCACCGCCGCCGAAGACGTGAGCTACGTGCGGCCCCACGAGCTCGAGATCCTGGCCGAAGCGGGCGACGGCACCTGGCCGGTCACCTTGAGCCAGACGCTCACCGTCGGCCCGAACACGCGCATCGAGTTCAAGCGCGTGTCTGACGACAGTTACGTGGACGTGGAGTTGCCGCGCGAGACCTTCACCACCTTGCGCGACCGGCTCGGTCTGGTGCCCGGCGCGCATGTGCACCTGCGCCCGCGCCGCGTGACGCGCTTCGGCGCCTCCGAAGTGCTGCCCGATCCGGCGGCGATGATCTGAAGCGAAACCAAGGCTGGACCGCTGAGATCAGTACTCTTCATGATGCTCGCGCTCTTGCAGCGATGCGTTGTCGGGATGCGGCAAATGCGCCGCGCTTTCTCTCTTGACGACACGAAGCAGCAGTTGCACCGGGTGCATCAGTTGCAGGCCATCGATCAGGGCAACCTGGCATCGGCATGAATACCCGGTCGCCAGCGTTCTGCCCGCGTGACGAGGGTCGGCGAGGATCGGCCCCCAGCTGAGCCCATAGATC
>JANOQS010000159.1:0-23698 GCA_031414975.1 Methylibium sp.
CGGGTTGCTGCTGTTGATCCTCTTGCTGCTGCTCTCCGGCGGCGTCTGGATCGCGATGTCGCTGGCCATCGTCGGCTGGATCGGGCAGTTCTTCTTCACCAACACGATGCCGGGCAAGAACCTGTTCAGCGCGTTCTGGGAAAGTTCGGCGAGCTGGGAGTTGGCCGCCTTGCCGCTGTTCATCTGGATGGGCGAGATCCTGTTCCGCACCCGCTTGTCGGAGCAGATGTTCGAAGGCCTGGCGCCGTGGCTGAACCGCATTCCGGGGCGCTTGATGCACACCACCATCCTCGGCTGCGGCATCTTCGGCTCGGTGTCGGGTTCGTCGGCGGCCACCTGCGCCACCATCGCCAAGGTCGCGCTGCCCGAACTGAAGCGGCGCGGCTACGACGAAAAACTGGCGCTCGGTTCGCTGGCCACCGCTGGCACCTTGGGCATCCTGATCCCGCCATCGATCACGATGGTGGTGTATGCGGTGGCGGCCGAGGCCAGCGTGATTCGCATCTTCCTGGCCGGCTTCCTGCCGGGTTTCCTGCTGATGCTGCTGTTCTCGGGCTACATCGGCTGGTGGAGCCTGCGCAACCCGGCCAAGGTGCCGCCGCCTGAAGCGCCAACCACCTTCGTGCAGAAGCTGCGCCTGTCGGCCAGCCTGATCCCGTGCGGGCTGCTGATCGTCTTCATCGTGGTGGTGCTGGTGGCCGGCTGGGCCACTGCCACCGAATGCGCGGCCTACGGCGTGCTGGGCTCGCTGGCCATCGCCGCGGCGGGCGGATCGCTCAACCGGCGCAACTTCTGGGACGGGCTGATGAGCGCCACCCGCGTCAGCTGCATGATCATGTTCATCCTGGCCGGCGCGGCCTTCCTGGCCAAGACCATGGCCTTCACCGGCATCCCGCGCGAGCTGGCCGAGTGGGTGGCCGCCATGCAGCTCAGCCCGTATTCGTTGATCGCGGTCCTGGTGGTCGTCTACCTGGTGCTGGGCACCGCGCTGGACGGCATCTCGATGATCGTGCTGACCAGTGCGGTGGTGCTGCCGATGATCCAGAAGGCCGGCTTCGACCTGGTGTGGTTCGGCATCTTCGTGGTGCTGCTGGTCGAGATTGCCGAGGTCACGCCGCCGGTCGGCTTCAACCTGTTCGTGCTGCAGAACATGACCGGCAAGGACAGCAACACCATCGCCCGCGCCGCCATTCCCTTCTTCATGTGTCTGGTGCTGTGCATCGGGCTGATCACGCTGTTCCCGGCCATCGTCACCTGGCTGCCCGACGTGGTGATGGGTGTGCAGAAGTAGGCACCCGGTCCTGATCTGGCGCGTGAAAACGGCTTTGTTCGGGGCTTGCGGCGCCGGTGCCCGGCCTACGATGGCTTCAGGGCTCGGGTCCGCAACGGCGCAATTTTGCCAGCGCGGTAACCGCCGCCCGCCACACCACGCACAAGCTCATGGGCGAATCCAATCCATTTCCGGACTGGGAGCTGACGCTTCCGCCGATTGAAATACAGAACATCGAAGCCGAGGCCAAGACCCGGCGCGAGGGATTTGCCTGGCCGACGCCACCCTTTGCGACCTACCCGGAGCCCGTGCTGCAGACCGACCCGCTGCCCTGTGAGGTGGTCGGCCGCAACGGCGCCAAGAGCCACAGCCGGCTGACCTTCTTCGTGCCCGAAGACTCGGTCGTGCACATCCAGTCGCCGCCGGCCCGCACCACCTTTCCGCTGCGTTTCCACCAGTTCCGCTGCATCGTGCTGACCACGCCGCTGCGCCCGCGCGCCCTGGCGGCCAGCGATCCGCATGCGCCCATGCTGGGCCAGCGCGGCGCGTCCAGCTACCGGGTCAAGCTGAGCTCGGGTGAAGAAATGAGCGGCGTGTCCATCGGGCATGTCCAGTCGCCGTTCGGGCTGTTCCTGTTCCAGCCTATCGGCGACGACGGCAGCGTGCTGCGCATGTTCATTCCGAAAGCGGCCTACCTCGAGGCCGAACTCGGGCCGCGCATCGGCGAGGTGCTGATCGAACAGGAGCGTGCCACCCCCGCGCAGGTGAATCTCGCGGTGGCGGCGCAGGAAGAGCTGCGCAAACAGAAGATCGGCGACATCCTGGTGCTGCGCCAGATCGTCACTTCCGAACAATTGCTCGAAGCGCTTGAGCGCCAGGCCAAGATGCCGATGATTCGCATCGGCGATGCGCTGATGTCGATGGGCATGGTCAACGAAGCACAATTGTCGGCCGCGCTGGAGCAGCAGAAGGTGGACCGCGGCGTGCCGCTGGGCGAGTTGCTGGTGCGCATGAACATCGTCTCGCGCGACGACCTGCAGGAAGCGCTGTCGCGCAAGATGGGCTACCCGCTGGTCGATCTGGACGTGTTCCCGGTCGAGCCCGAGGCCTTGCGCAAGCTGAGCCATTCGGTGGCCCAGCGCCTGGGCGTGATGCCGCTGCTGCTGCGCGACGGCCGCCTGGTGGTGGCGCTGGACGACCCGGCGCGGCGCCGCGCGGCGGTCGAAGAAGTCGAATTCAATTGCGGCATGAAGGTGCTGCCGGTGCTGGCCAAGTGCCGCTCGATGGAGTCGCTGCTGCTCGCCGCCTACGAAAAGATCGGCATGGACACCGGCGAGCGTCCCAGAGGCGACGCCCCGCTGACCCTGAACATGGAGATGGCCGACACCGGCAAGCTGGTCGAGACGCTGGAGAAGGAAGGCCTGGACAGCCTGAGCCTGGACAGTGGCGACAGCATCGAGCAGTCCGACAACTCGCTGGTGCGGCTGATCAACAACATGATCGTCGAGGCCCACAAGGACGGCGTGTCCGACATCCACGTCGAGAGTTACCCGGGCCGCGAGAAGATCCGCATCCGCTTCCGAAAAGACGGTGTGATGCGTTCGTACCTGGAGCTGCCGCCGAACTACCGCAGCGCGCTGATCGCCCGCATCAAGATCATGTGCGACCTCGACATCTCCGAGAAGCGCAAGCCGCAGGACGGCAAGATCAACTTCGCCAAGTTCTCGCCTCAGCACAAGATCGAACTGCGCGTGGCCACCATCCCCACCAACACCGGGCTCGAAGACGTGGTGATGCGGATACTGGCGTCGGCCAAGCCGGTGCCGCTGGACAACCTGGGCCTGTCCGAGAACAACCTGCGCAACCTGAAAGAAGCGATCGAGCGGCCCTACGGCATGGTGCTGTGCGTGGGCCCCACCGGCTCGGGCAAGACGACCACCTTGCACTCGGCGCTCAGCCACATCAACGTGCCGGAGCGCAAGATCTGGACCGCCGAAGACCCGATCGAAATCACCCAGCCCGGGCTGCGCCAGGTGCAGGTGAATCCGAAGATCGACTGGACCTTTGCGAAAGCGCTGCGCGCCTTCCTGCGCGCCGACCCGGACGCGATCATGGTGGGCGAAATCCGCGACGGCGAAACCGGCCAGATGGCGATCGAAGCTTCGCTCACCGGCCACCTGGTGCTGAGCACCCTGCACACCAACAGCGCGCCCGAAACCGTGACCCGGCTGCTCGACATGGGCATGGACCCGTTCAACTTTGCCGACTCGCTGCTCGGCGTGCTGGCGCAGCGCCTGGTGCGGCGTTTGTGCACGCAGTGCCGCGTCAGCCAACCGGCCAGCGAGGCACTGGTCGAAGAGCTGCTGGGCAACTACATGCACGCCTTCGGCAGCGGCGACGCCCCGATGAGCCGCGACGATGTGCTGGCCGGATGGAAACAACGCAACAGCCGCGAAGGCCGCCTGCTGGCGTACCGCAGCGCGGGCTGCAAGAACTGCGACGACAGCGGCTTCAAGGGCCGCGCCGGCCTGCACGAGTTGATGCTGGTGTCACGCGAGATGCGCCACCTGATCCAGACCGGTTCACGCGCCGAGGCACTGCAGAAACTCGCGATGGCCGAAGGCATGCGCACCCTGCGCCAGGACGGCATCGACAAGGTCTGGGCCGGCATCACGACGATCGACGAAGTGCGGGCGACCAGCAACGGTTGAGCTTCGCAGTCAACCGCCGCCACGCTGGGTGTACAGGTCGAAGTGGCGCATGAAGACCTGACGGGCCGCTTCATCGACGCCGTCGAATTCGAAGGACACCGCCAGGCGCGGCATGCGCATCAGCGCGATCTGGCGCGCCGGCAGCACACGCCAGCGAAGCTTCAGGCGGCCGACGCCGATCACCACGGTGGCCCACTGGCCGAGCACCTGCACGGCGTGCGGCGTCGCCGCCCCGGGCAGCCAGCGCAACAGGTCCGCCTCGGTGCAACCCATCTCGCGCTCGAAGCGCGCCTCGTACCAGCCCTGCACTGCCGGCCTTCAGCCGCTGGCCGTCAGCCGCCAGCGATGGGCGGCCAGATGGCCAGCACATCGCCGTCTTTCAGCACGTGCGTGAAGCGCTGCTCGGGCGCCACATAGACGCCATTGACGAGCACCAGGTGGACCATCTTCTGCGGCAGGCCGAAGGGCTCGATGACCGCGGCGATGGCGGTGCCGTCTGGCAGGTCCAGCGTCATCAGGTTGCTGGTTCGCACCTCGGCAGGCAGGTAGTCGGTGAGGCCTGCATAGAGCTTGAACGTGATCTTCATGCGCCGAGGTCAGGCCACTTTCAGCAGGGCCCGCTGGTCTTGCGCCTGCGCACGCGCCAGATAGGCCGCCATCAGCTGCGTCGGGTCCTTCAGCAGCACGTCTTTCCATTCACCAAGCTTGATCTGCCCCTCGACCAGCCCGCGCATCACGCCCACATGCTCGGTCCAGCCCAGGCTGTTGCAGCCCACCAGCACGTCGCCCTTGAACTGCAGGCTCAGGTGGCGGCCGGCCGCCCGGTCGGTCAGCTCCACGTGCTCGCCGCCGGGCACGCCTTCCCAATTGCCGAAGCTGGTGGAAATGAGACCCAGCGTGTCCAGCACGTTGATCTGCGTCACGCCCTTCAAGGTGGCGCGGCGCCCGACCATGTTCATCGCCGCCACATAGGCCTGGTCGGCCGCGTTCGGCTGGATCGCGCTGACGATGGTCTTGCCGCTGACCTTGTCGAACGCCTCGGCGCAGTCACCGGCGGCGTAGATGCCGGGCATGCTGGTGCGCATGTGCTCGTCGGTCAGCACGCCGAGCAGGCACTTGACCGACGACTTCTCGAGGAACTCGATGTTGGGCTTCACGCCGGTGGCGCTGATCACCAGGTCGGCCTCGAGCGTCTGGCCGTTCGACAGGCGCACGCGCAGGCCCTTGCCGGCCGGGGCGGGGGCCGCCGCCCCATGGGCCAGCCCGTGCGAAGCCCCGCTGTTGGCGGCGATGGCCTCTTCGGCGGCCGCAGCCGCCGGCGAACCGGCGCCGAAGAACGACGCGATCTTGTGCAGCAGGCCCCCACCGCCACCGGCCGGTGCAGCGCTGGCGGCGTGCGACGGTGCTGCAGCGTGAGGCGCGGCACCGGCGGCTTCGATCGCAGTGACCCGCGCGCCGGTGAACACCTTGACGCCCTTCTTCTCGCACCAGTCCTTGATCATGCCGCCGGCCGTCGGACCCATCATGCGCGGCACCATGCGGTCACCCATCTCGACCACGGTCAACTGCACGCCGCGCGCGGCCAGCGATTCCATGATGATGCAGCCGATGAAGCCGGCCCCCATCTGCAGCACGCGCTGGCCCTTGACCGCCTTGGCCTGGATGGCGCGCGCGTCGGCCAGGGTCCAGCAGGAGTGAACGTCGGGGGAGCCGATGCCGGGGATCGGCGGGCTCACCGGGCGCGAGCCGGTCGCGATCAGCAGGGTGTCGAAGGTCAGCACGCTGCCATCGCTGAGGCTCAAAGAGCGCCGCTCGGCGTCGACGGCGGTGCAGCGCGCACGCTTGAGCTCGATGTTGAGGGCCCGGAAATGCCCTGCCCGGTGGCGCAGGTGCGTGCCCGCTTCGGCCACATTACCGATCAGCAGGTAGGGGATGGCCATGCGCGAATACGGCGCCTCGTCTTCGTCACCCACGATCAGGATCTGATCATAAGGCGCGTGCTTGCGGATCGTCTCGGCGGCAATCACACCGGCGGGCCCGGCGCCCAGGATCACATGCTTCATGTTGTTGTCTCCAGCGCTCTCTGTCCAGCAAAAAAAAGCGAAGGCGGTCTTGCAACCGCCTTCTCGAGCTTCACGAACCCACAGGAAGAATCAAAGGCCGAGGCGCGCGCGCGTCTCCGGCTTGAGCTGGCCGTTGCTGTCCCAGCCGCGCACTTCGTAGTACTTGGGCAGCATCTCGGGCAACTTGCTGACCAGGCCCTTGGCCGGGCCGGTCTTGGCCGGTTCGGTGAGCAGGCGCTTGGGCAAGGTGTCGTCCTTGGCGGTGAAACCGGCCTTGTTGTTGAAGTCGCGCTCCATGTTCCAGATGCGCTCGCCGATGATGCTCAGGTTTTCGAGCGTGAACTCGTCGCCGCAGGCCGCCGCCACTTGGGGCTGTACATCGTTCAGGCCCCACGCGAAGCTGGTGAAGATGCAGATGCCTGCGGAGTCGAACGCCGCGGTTGCATCCTGGAACGCCTTCACCAGGTCGGGCTTGCCTTCGGCGACCAGCGGGTCGGTCTTGACCGGGATGCCCAGCACTTCAGAGGCCACCGTGTAGCCGCGCAGGTGGCAGGCGCCGCGGTTGCTGGTGGCGTAGGCCAGGCCCATGCCCTGGATGCCGCGCCCGTCGTAGGCCGGGAACTCCTGACCCTTCACGCTCATGCTCAGGTCGGGGTGGCCGTACTTGGCGGTCAGGCGCTTGGAGCCCTGGCCGATCTCCTTGCCGAAGCCTTCGCCCTTGGCAGTGATCTCGGCAAAGTGGGCCAGTGCCTGCGCCGAGCCGAACTTGGCGTCGGTGCCCAGCTGCTCCTTGGTCAGCACGCCCATTTCATACAGCTCCATCACCGCACCGATGGTGGCGCCGAACGAGATCGGGTCCATGCCGTGTTCGTTGCACAGCACGTTGGCGTACTGCAGCGCGTCGAGGTCGTTGACCCCGTTGGCCGAACCGAGCGCCCACGCGGCTTCGTACTCCAGGCCACCGCTGGCACCCCAGTACTGCGGCGTGTTGGCCACCGTGAAGTGGCTCGGGTCGATCTTCTGGATGCGCCCGCACGCAATGGTGCAACCGAAGCACGCCTGGTTGGTGACGAGCGGTTTCTTGCCGTCGCTGCCCGGGGCCGAGCGCGGCGTGGCCATGGCTTCGGCGGAGATGTCTTTCGCGCCTTCGAACTGGCTGTCGCGGTGGTTGCGCGTGGGCAGCGCGCCGATCTCGTTGATGACGTTCATCAGCACCTGCGTGCCGTAGGTCGGCAGGCCCTGGCCCGTGACGCCGTTCTCGGCCAGGATCTTCTTCTTCTCGGCGGTGACCTTCATGAACTCTTTCGGGTTCACCAGGTTGCCCACGCCCTTGGTGCCGCGCACGGCAATCGCCTTGAGGTTCTTGCTGCCCATCACCGCGCCCACGCCCGAGCGGCCGGCGGCACGGTGCAGGTCGTTCACCACGGCCGCGTACAGCACCCCGTTTTCGCCGGCGCCGCCGATGCTGGACACGCGCGCCAGCGGGTCTTGCAACTGCTTCTTCAAGGTGGCCTCGGTTTCCCACACCGTCTTGCCCCACAGGTGCGCGGCGTCACGCAGTTCGGCGGTGTCGTCGTTGATGTACAGGAACACCGGCTTGGCCGACTTGCCTTCGAAGATGATCATGTCCCAGCCGGCCATCTTCAGCTCGGCGCCCCAGTAGCCGCCCGAATTGGAGCAGGCGATCGCGCCGGTCAGCGGGCCTTTGGTGACGACGGTGTAGCGCCCGCCGGTGGAGGCCATGGTGCCGGTCAGCGGGCCGGTGGCCCAGATGAGCTTGTTGCCCGGCGCCAGCGGGTCGACCTTGGGGTCGATCTCTTCGACCAGGTACTTCGACGCAAGACCGCGCGAGCCGAGGTACTGCTTGGCCCAGGTCATGTTCAGCGGCTCCGACTTGACGGTGCCGGCGGTGAGGTTCACACGGAGGATTTTTCCAGCCCAAGACATGAGGTGCTCCTTAAGCTGCGGAAGGTTGATTGCCGAGTTTGTCGGCCCAGGCCGCCATCTTGTTCAGCCCGGTCCAGTTGGCATCGACATAGGTGATCGCCGCGGTCGGGCAGGCTTCGGCACAGGCCGGCTCGCCGCCGCACAGGTCGCACTTCTGGACCTTGCCGGTTTCCTGCACGTAGTTGATGGTGCCGAACGGGCAGGCGATGGTGCAGACCTTGCAGCCCACGCAGGTGCTGTCGCTCACGACCTTGGCGCCGGTCAGCTTGTCGATGCTGATGGCCTCGACCGGGCAGGCGTGCAGGCACCAGGCTTCGTCGCACTGGGTGCAGGTGTAGGGCACTTTGCGGCCGGTGTGATGGAAGTCGAACACCTTGATGCGCGACTTGGCGGTGGCGTAGGTGCCGTAGTTCTCGAACGAACAGGCCATTTCGCACTGCAGACAGCCGGTGCATTTGTCTGGGTTGATGTGAAGGGTCTTCTGCATGAAGTTTCCTCAGTGATTCGCGAAGCCGGGTGACCGCCGCGCACACGCCGGATCCAGACTGGCGCTATGCAAGCGATTGCCTATCTTCAGGGCCTTGCGTGCGCCCGCCCACCTAGGCAAAACCCTAGATTCGCGGGTCGGCTGCTCCATGTGCTCCATCCCCCTGGGGCAAGCACGGAGCGTGGTCTGCCGGGAGGTCGTTTCGACTATGCTTGCGGGCCGCAAAGAGCTGCTCTGGAACAGAACAACTGGCCGCTGTCGCGTGCGGCGGCGCAGAATTTCATCGTTGGGACACCCTGCCCGAACGCAGGGAACAGGAGCGCCACCATGGCCGCAGCAAACCGCCCCGTCGCACAACGCAGCAAGGCCCTGGCCGACAACGCGGCCGGCTACCGCAGCCCGACGGCGCTGGTCATGCAGCCGGCCCACCTGGAGCTGATCGAACAGTCGCACCAGCGCTGCACGGCGCTCGGCCTGTCGCGCATCGAACGGCCCGACTTCACGCCGATGATGCGCAGCGACCTGGCGGTGGCGCGCGAACGCAACCAGCGCCTGTTCACGCACGCCGCGCCGGTGATGGAAATGCTGTTCGAGCAGATCGTCAACACCGAAAGCATGATCATGCTGACCGACGCGCAGGGCACCATCCTGCACTCGGTCGGTGACGACGACTTTCTGGACCGCGCGGGCAAGGTGGCGCTGTCGCCGGGCGTGAACTGGGCCGAACATTCCAAGGGCACGAACGGCATGGGCACGGCGCTGTTCACCGAGTCGCCCACCTTGGTGCATGCCGACGAACACTTCATGTACGCGAACAGCTTTCTCACCTGTTCGTCGGCGCCCATCTTCGACCCACGCGGCAACATGCTCGGCGTGCTCGACGTGACCGGCGACCAGCGCAGCTACCACCAGCACACGATGGGGCTGGTGCGCATGTCGGCGCGCATGATCGAGAACCACTGGCTGTCCGACGATTACGGCGACCGGCTGCGGCTGCACTTCCACAGCCGGGTCGAGTTCATCGGCACCTTGCTGGAAGGCATCATCGTGGTCGGCGGCGACGGCAAGATCCTGGGCGCCAACCGCAGCGCGCTCGACCAGCTCGACCTGAGCGGCGCGGCGCTGCGCCTGCACACGCTGACGAGCCTGTTCGGCACCACCGCGTCGGCGGTGATCGACCACTTCCGCGCGCCGCTGTCGGTGCCGATGTACCTGAGCCTGGACAACGGCCGCCAGTTCCACGTGGCGGCGCGCTTCAACTGGCAGGCGCGCCCGCTGGTGGGGCACCCGCTCAGTGCTGACGCCGCGGTGGCCCCCACCGGCGCTGCGCCTGGCGCCGCGGCCGGCGGCCATGCCGATTCCGAGGCGCACCCCACCGGCCGGGCCGACCGCGCGGTGCCGCCGTCCGGCCTGCAGTACCTGCAGACCGGCGACGCGCACATCGAGGCGGTGGTGCAAAAGGTGCGGCGCATCATGAACCGCGACATCCCGCTGCTGATCCTGGGCGAAACCGGCACCGGCAAGGAGTTGCTCGCGCGCGCGCTGCACCAGGACTCGATCCGTTCGCGCCAGCCTTTCGTCGCGGTGAATTGCGCGTCGATCCCCGAGGCGCTGATCGAGGCCGAACTGTTCGGCTACGAAGAAGGTGCCTTCACCGGCGCCAAGCGCAAGGGCGCGACCGGCCGGCTGGTGCAGGCCAACGCCGGCACCTTGTTCCTCGACGAAATCGGCGACATGCCGCTGGGCCTGCAGGCACGCCTGTTGCGCGTGCTGCAGGAGCGCTGCGTCACGCCGCTGGGCAGCCACAAGTCGATCCCGGTCGACATTGCGCTGATCGGCGCGACCCACCGCAACATGCGCGAGATGATCGAGCGCCACGAGTTCCGCGAAGACCTGTACTACCGCCTGAACGGCCTGGTGGTGCGGCTGCCGGCCTTGCGGGAACGCACCGACCTGGGCATGGTGGCGCGGCGCATCCTGCAGGCCGAGTGCCCGGTCAACACGCCCGAGATCAGCCCGACGGTGATGGACCTGTTCCGCCGTTACGGCTGGCCCGGCAACATCCGCCAGCTCGCCAACGTGCTGCGCACCGCAGCGGTGATGGCCATCGGCGAACGCCAGATCACCGAAGCGCACCTGTCCGACGACTTCCTCGAAGACGTGCGCCGCATCGCGCCGCCGGTGCACCCGATGGCGGCACGCCTGGCGGCCTCGGAGCCAGGCAGCTCGTTCTACGCGGCGCAGCCGGCCGGTGCGGCGACCTTGGGCTCGGCTGCACTGGCGTCGTTCGGTGGCCCGGCCGCGGCGCTGGCGAACGAACCCGGTGTGCCCGTGGATGCAGGCCCCGCTGGCGAAACCAGAACCGCCAAGCCGGTGGTCACCCTGGAGCAGGCCGAGATCGAGATGATGCAGAACGCGCTGGCAGCGGCCGGCGGCAACATTTCCGAAGCAGCCAAGCGGCTCGGCATCAGCCGCAACACGATCTATCGCAAACTGCGCTGGAACAAGGCCCGTTGAACTCACGCCCCCTGTGACGTGAGCGCGGCGGCCCACTGGCGGGCCGCCTCGGTGAGCGCCTGGCGCATCGGCGGCGAGTCCATGTCGTGCCCTGCCGCTTCGACCCAGCGCACGCGGGCATGCGGCCAGCGCGCCGCCAGCAGCGCCGTCATCTCGGGGTGGCACACCGCGTCCTGCCAACCATGCACCAGGCTCAGCGGACGAGCGCCGAGCGTGCTGCGAATGTCGCCGAGCCAGCCATCGACGACCGCGGGTTGCACGAAACAGTGTTGCCGCAGGTAGTGCGCTTGCACGGCCAGGCTGGCAGGCAGTTCATCGGGCTGCGCATCGGCCTGTGGTTTGGCAGTCTCGGGCGGCTTGAAGGCGGCCCCCGGCTCGGCCTGCAAACCACCGGCGCGGCCCTGCGCGGCTTCGAACGCCTGCCATGCCACCGCGACACGAGCGGGCGACACCCCTGCCTGAAGCAGGCCCAGCGGGTCGACCGACACGGCGCCGAGCCACGCCGCACCAGCCTCACCCAGCCACGCCGCCCACGGCCCGAAGAAGCGCGCGACCTCGGCATCGCTGCCCAGAAAAGCACTGCGCAGGAACAGCCCGCTCACACGCTGCGGGTGCGCCGCCACGTAGGCCACGGCCACCAGCGCGCCCCAGGATCCACCGACCACGCCCCACGCCTCGATGCCGAGTTCGACCCGCAGGCGCTCGATGTCGCCCACCAGATGCAACAGGCTGTTGTGCTGCAGCCGCCCCGCCGGAAGGCTCTGGCCGCAGCCGCGCTGATCAAATCCGATGCAGCGCACCGGCAGGCCATCGAACCATGCAAACGACGCCGCGCGTGTGCGCCCGCCGGGGCCACCGTGGAGCACCAGCACGGGCAAGCCCCCGGGCAAACCCGTCTCGCACCACCAGACGCGGTGGCCATCGCGTTCGGGCAAATACCGACCGTCGGGGAGCACTTGAATGGGCACAGTGGCGCCTTCCTGAGAACGGGCCCTTTCGGGCATGAAGTGGGCCGGGAGTGGCGTGCCATGACGCTAGCACGTGAAACCCTGAACCCATGTCTCGAAACAAGCTCCAACCCCGCGGCCGGCCCAGCCCGGGCTACGCGACCGACCACCCACATACCAACCCACCCGCCCGAACCGCATGCAACACGTTTCATGGCCATGAGCGCCACGCCATCGACACCGGCCCAGCGCACGTCGCGCCGCCAGGCCCTGCGCATGCTGGCAGCGGCGGCCGCACTGGCCGCCCCCGCACTGCGCGCCAGCGAGAGCTTCCTGACCCGCCCCGTCACGCTGTGGGTGCCCTGGCCTGCCGGCGGCGCCACCGACCTGACGATGCGGCTGCTGGCCGAACTGGCCAGCAAGCACCTGGGCCAGCGCGTGGTGACCGAAAACCGCTCAGGCGCCGGCGGCACGCTGGTGATGCCGGTGCTGCAGCAGGCCGCGCCCGACGGCTACACGATCGGCCAGATGCCGCAGCCGGTGTTCCGCGCGCCGCACACGCAGAAGGTGCTGTGGGACCCGATCCGCGACACCACGCCGATCATCCAGATCAGCGGCGTGACCTTCGGCGTGGTGGTGCCCAGCGCCAGCGAATTCCGCAGCTTCGAAGACCTGCTGGCCTTTGCGGCCGCGCGCCCGGGGGAGCTCAGCATCTCGACCAACGGCGCCGGCACCACGCCGCACGTGGTGATGGACGACCTGTTCGGGCGCCGCAACCTGCGCTACATCCACGTGCCGTACAAGGGCACGTCGGAGCAGATGGTGGCGGTGGCGGCCGGGCAGGTGATGGCCGGTGTCAACTCGAACGGCTTCGCGCCCTTCGTCGATGCCGGGACCCTGCGCCTGCTGGTGACCTTTGGTGAACACCGCACGAAGCGCTGGCCCACGGTGCCCACGCTGAAAGAGCTGGGCATGGGCATCGTGGCCTCGTCGCCCTACGGCCTGGCCGGCCCGCGCGGCATGGCGTCCGGCATCGTGAAGACCTTGCATGACGCTTTCAAGGCGGCGATGTACGAGCCGCAGCACATTGCCGAACTGGCCAGGTACGACCAGGAACTGGTCTACCTGAACAGCGAAGATTACGGCCGCGCGATGCGCGATAACTTTGCCAACGAGCGCCGCATCGTCGAGAAGCTGGGGCTGGGCAAGACCTTGTAGGCCGTTGGCCCGCCGGCTCGACCGGTGAGCAGCCCCCGCACGAGCTGCGGCTCGTCACAAGCTCACAGTTTCGCCCTGCGGAGCGCGCGTCGGAACGGGCTCGTTGCCCGTCTCGTCGTCAAGGTCGTCAGCGAGGAAACCACCACTCTGGTGCGCCCACAGCCGCGCGTACAAACCCCCTTGCGCGAGCAGGCTGCGGTGGTCGCCCTGTTCGACGATGCGGCCCTTGTCCATCACCACCAGCCGGTCCATCGCGGCGATGGTGGACAGGCGGTGCGCGATCGCGACCACCGTCTTGCCTTCCATCAGCCGGTACAGGCTGGCCTGAATGGCAGCCTCGACTTCGGAGTCGAGCGCGCTGGTGGCTTCGTCGAGCAGCAGGATCGGCGCGTCTTTCAGCATCACGCGCGCGATCGCGATGCGCTGGCGCTGCCCGCCCGACAGCTTGACACCGCGCTCGCCCACGTGGGCGTCGTAACCGCTGCGGCCTTTCGGGTCGGTCAGGCCCTGGATGAACTCGTGCGCCTCGGCGCGTGTGGCGGCAGCGACCATCTGCACGTCGTCGGCATCGGGCCGGCCGTAGAGGATGTTGTCGCGCACCGAGCGGTGCAGCAGCGAGGTGTCCTGCGTGACCATGCCCACCTGCGCGCGCAGCGAGTCCTGCGTGACGAGCGCAATGTCTTGCCCGTCGATCAGCACGCGCCCCTGCGCCACGTCGTGAAAGCGCAGCAGCAGGTTCACCAGCGTGGATTTGCCGGCGCCCGAGCGGCCCACCAGGCCGATCTTCTCGCCGGCGCGGATGTGCAGCGAGAGCTTGTCGATCACCGGCGGCTTGCTCGCATCAAGGCTGCCGTAGGCGAAGCTCACCGCGTCGAAGTGCAACTCGCCGCGGCTCACCTTCAGCGGCACCGCGTCGGCCCGGTCGACCACCGCGTGCGGGCGCGTCAGCGTGTTGACACCGTCCTGCACCGTGCCGATGTGTTCGAACAGCGACGACATCTCCCACATGATCCAGTGCGAAATGCCGTTCAGCCGAAGCGCCATCGCGGTGGCCGCCGCCACTGCACCGACGCCGATCTGGCCTTGCATCCACAACGCCAAGGTGGCGCCGGTGGTGGCCAGGATCAGCAGCATGCTCAAAGCCTGGTTGGTGATCTCGAAGCCGCTGACCAGGCGCATCTGCGCATGCACCGTGGTGATGAACTCCTGCATCGCCGAACGCGCAAAGCCGGCCTCGCGCCTGGCGTGCGAGAACAGCTTGACGGTGGCGATGTTGGTGTACGCGTCGGTGATGCGCCCGGTCATCAGCGAACGCGCATCGGCCTGCTCGGTGGCGACGCGGCCCAGGCGCGGCACGAAGTACCACACCGCCACGATGTAGAGCAGCAGCCAGCCGACGAAGGGCAGCACCAGCAGCAGGTCGAAGCTGCCCACCACCGCGACCATGGTGACGAAGTAGATCACCACGAAGACCATGATGTCGCAGATGATCATCACCACGTCACGCGCGGCCAGCGCGGTCTGCATCACCTTGGCCGCCACGCGACCGGCAAACTCGTCCTGGTAGAAGCTCATGCTCTGGCCCAGCATGCGGCGGTGGAAGTTCCAGCGCAGCAGCATCGGCATGTTGCCGGCCAGGGTCTGGTGCTTCAGAAAGGTCTGCAGCGCGATGAACAAAGGGCTGACCAGCAGGATGCCCGCCAGCAGCAGCAAGGTGCCGCGCTCCTGCGCCCACAACTGCGCCGGCGCCACCGCGCCGAGCCAGTCGACGATGCGCCCGAGCATGCTGAACAGCAGCGCCTCGAACGCACCGATCACGGCCGTCAGCAAGGTCATGCCGGCGATGTAGGGCCGCAGGCCCTGCGTGCAGGCCCACACGAACGCAAAGAAGCCGCGCGGCGGCTGGGCCGGCTCAGTGTCCGGGTACGTGTGAACCAGCCTCTCGAAATAGCCGAACAAGAATGACTCTCCTCTCGGGCAAGCCCGCGAGGTTAGCCGATCACGCCCGGCATTCGTGAAGAAGGGGGTGAAAGACGCCGCATTTCCGCCGACCGCGAGCGGCGCCCGCCGGCACAATGCAAAGCTTCAAAGGCGACAAACCGACCGCACGATTGGGCGGGCTTCCGGAACCCGTACCCGGCGCCAGAAAACCGTCTCTGCATCGACGCGATGCAAGTGTCCGGAAGCTCATGGGCCACCTTGCGGTGGCCCTTCGCTTTTGAGGCCAAAGGCGACGCCGAACAAGTCCCCGCGAGTGCGCGTTTGCCTTAACTTCAACGTTGTATTATCTCGCGTAATACAGCATCGGCATTCATCATGCGCACCATCTCCATCCGCCTCGACGACCGCACCGACGCCTTGTTTCGTGCGTTCTGCGAACGCCTGGGCCTGAGCCAGACCGAAGCACTGAAGGCGGCCATCGAGCACGTGGTCGAACAACATCGACCCTCGCCGGCTGAACTGGCCGGGCAGCTCGGGCTGATCGGCGGCTTCAAGAGCGGCTCAGGTGATCTGGCCGTCAACCATTCGCAGCACCTGAGGCAGCGCCTGCGTGCCAAGCTTCAGTGTGACTCGAAGGCCGCGCCTGCGGCGCCTTCCGCACGTCGCCGTGCCGGCGAAAACTGATCTTTCGCCGTGCGTCGGCTGCTGATCGACACCGGCCCGCTGATGGCCTGGTTCGACGCCGACGACGGCCACCACGCGGCGGTCAAGCGCTTCCTCGCCGACTACGACGGCGAACTGCTGAGCACCTGGCTGGTGATGACCGAGACTTGCCACCTGCTCCCAGAATCTGCGGTGCCGGTCTTCATGCAATGGGTGGCGAGCGGCGGGTTGACGATCGTCGAGTTGCCGCCGTCGGCCGCGCAGGCGCTGGCCGACCGGATGGGCAAGTACGCCGATCTGCCGATGGATCTGGCGGATGCCTCCTTGAACTGGCTGGCCGAGAACCTCGGCGTGCTCGACGTTCTGACCCTCGACCGGCGCGACTTCGGCATCTACCGCACAGCACGCGGCAAGGCCTTGCGCAACGTGCTGGAAGCCGCTCCCGCCGCGCGCGGCAGACGTCGGCCCGCCGGCCGCTGAGAGCCTGCTCCCTGCCACCCGCCTTCAGGCGTCTGCCGCCAGCAGCGTCTCCAGGCACTGCTCCCGAATCCCGTAGAAGCGCTTGATCTCGTCGATCTGCGCCAGCACCTCGTCGGCCGGCCCCGGCGCGGCACGCTTGACGGCCAGGATCATCTTGTTCTTGTTGGTGTGTTCCAACGAGATGAACTCGAACACCTGGGTCTGGTAGCCGCGCGACTCGAGCAGCAGCGCGCGCAGGCCGTCGGTCAGCATCTCGGCCTCTTGCCCGAGGTGAATGCCGTGCTGCAGGATCGGCCGCAGCGGGTGCGGGCTGAGCAGTTGCGGGCGCACCTGCTTGTGGCAGCACGGCGAGCACAAAATGATCGCCGCACCGGCCCGAATGCCTTTGTGGATGGCGTGGTCGGTGGCGGTGTCGCAGGCGTGCAGCGCGATCATCACGTCGATGGCCTGCGTTGCGTGCTGGCCGATGTCGCCCTGCTCGAAGGCCAGCCCCTCGATGCCCAGCCTCGCGACCACGCCGTTGCACAGGCTCACCATGTCCTGGCGCAGTTCCACGCCGGTGACCTGCGCATTCCGCTTCAAGCGGTGGCGAAGGTGGTCGTGAATCGCAAAGGTCAGGTAACCCTTGCCCGAGCCGAAGTCGGCCACCCGGATCTGCTGCGCCTGCGCCAGCGGCGAGGCCGCCAGTGCGTGCGAAAACACCTCGACGAACTTGTTGATCTGCTTCCACTTGCGCGCCATGGCCGGCACCAGGCGGTGCTGCACATCGGTCACGCCCAGCGCAGTGAGGAACGGCCGGTCGAGTTCGACGAAGCGCTGCTTCTCGCGGTCGTGCGGCTGCGGCGTTGCTTCGCCATGCGCGCTGGCGCTGCGGCGCAAGGTGGCTTGGCCGCGCCGGCTGATGGACAGTTGAATGTCTTCGGTGCGGGTCTGCAGATGCGCGTTGCGGAAGTCGCTGCCGAGCCGCTCGCCGATCAGTTTCAGACCTTCACCGATGCTCAGATTGCGAGTCACGTCACGCGTCTGGTAGCGGTACACCAGCGACAGGCACGCCTCGTCGCGCAGCAACACCTGGCGCAGCGCGAGCTGATTCAGGCCTGCTTCGACGCCCTGGTATCTGGCCAGCACCAGCTTGACGAAGCGGCCCTGCGCGAGGCTGCCCGCCAGCAGGGCCAGGAAGTCTTCCCGGGCCGGCTGCCCGGGTGGCACCCGTATCATCGATGAGTCCTCTGCGCCTGCGATTTCCATTCCAACTTTCTGGTCGAGCATGCCGCCCGCATTGTCCACCTCCACCCGCAAGGACCTGGCCCTGGTGCTGCTGGCCACGCTCGCGGCCTTCTTGCTCGCGGCGGCGGTGGAGCTGCATGAGGCCATGTCGCGCTGGACCTCGAAATGGGAACTCTGGGAGATCGACGAGGTGCCCACCGCGGTGACGGTGCTGGCGCTGGGGCTGGCCTGGTTCGCCTTCCGCCGCCGCGCCGAAGCCGCCGCGGCGCTGCGCCTGCAGGATCAGGCGCAAGCCGAAGCGCTGCGCCTGCTCGAGCACAACCGCGAACTGGCGCGCCAGCTGATTGCGGTGCAGGAAAACGAGCGCCGCGCGCTGGCCCGCGAACTGCACGACGAACTGGGGCAGAGCTGCAACGCCATTCGCGTGGAGGCCGCCTACATCCAGCGCAGCAGCGACCCGCAACAGATCAACGCCGCAGCCGCACGCGCAGCGGCGAGCGCCGAGTCGCTCTACCAGCATGTGCGCAGCCTGTTGCGCCAGTTGCGCCCGGCCGAACTCGATGAGCTGGGTCTGGTGGCGGCGCTGCAGGCACTGTGCGAAGCATGGGAAGAGCGCAGCGGTGTGGCCTGCATCTTCTTGCACGACGGTGCCTTGGACGGCCTGGACGAAACCACCGCCACCACGCTGTACCGGGTGGCGCAGGAGGGGCTGAACAACGTGATGCGCCACGCCCAGGCCTCACGCGTGCGCATCGGGCTGCAGCGCGGCGCAGCGGGCACGCTCGAGTTGCAGGTGGAAGATGACGGCCGCGGCTTCGACGTGCAGCAACACAGCCGCGGGCTGGGCCTGTTGGGCGCGGCCGAGCGTGCCGCGGCGCTGGCCGGCAGCCTGCTGGTGGACAGCCAGCCGGGCGCGGGCACGCGACTGCGCATGAGCCTGCCCGCGCCGGCGCCGATCGCGGTCTCGAACAAGGTCTCAGAGTGATCCGCCTGCTGCTCGTCGACGACCACCCGGTCGTGCGCGCCGGCTACCAGCGCCTGCTCGAACAGGCCGGCGACATGCGCGTGGTGGCGCAGGCCGGCAGCGCCGATGACGCCATCACCGAGTTTGCCGCGCACGCGCCCGACGTGACGGTGACCGACCTGGCGATGCCGGGGCTGGGTGGGCTGGAGCTGATCCGGCGCCTGTTGGCGCGCAACGCCAACGCACGCGTGCTGGTGTTCAGCATGCACGACAGCGCGATGCTGGTGCGGCGCGCTTTCGAGGTGGGCGCGCGCGGTTACCTGTCCAAGAGCAGCGCGCCCGAAAGCCTGCTCGACGCGGTGCGCCGCGTGCACGGCGGCGACAACTACCTGAGCCCCGACCTGCCGGCCGACCTGTTGCAGGCTGGTACACCGCCGGCCCGGCTCGACGGGCTGACGCCGCGCGAGTTCGAGATCTTCCGCCTGCTGGCGCGGGGTGAGTCGCTGGCCGACTGCGCGGCACTGCTCAATCTCAGCCCCAAGACCATCTCCAATCACCAGACCACGATCAAGGAAAAGCTCGCTGTCGGCACCACCGCCGCGCTGGTGCACCTGGCCATCCGCCACGGCGTGATCGGGCCGGACGGGCGCTGAAGAAATCAGGGCAAACGCGAAGGCCCGGGCCGCGCGCTGGGGAAAGCGCGCAAGGAACAACACCGAGCGGGATCGGGAAGATTTCCCTGTTGCCATGGGCACCGGCTGGTTATGGTCTCGCGCACAACACAAACCACAAGCCCGTCGTTGGCTGCCGATCCATGTCGCACTCTCATTCTCGTTCCACGTCACCTCGCTTCACCCTGATCGCACACGCCGCGCTGACTGCGCTGTGCAGCTCACCTGCCTGGGCCCAAAACACGCCAGCGCCCACGCCACCGCCCACACCGCCGGCCGTCAACCTGCCGCAGGTGGAAGTGATCCGCGTCACGCCGGTGCCCGGCCTGGGCGTGCCCAAGGACCAGATCCCCGGCAATGTGCAAACCGCCAGCGACCAGAAGCTGCGCGACGCGCAGAGCCTGAACCTGCCCGACTTTCTGGCCGGCCAGATGCCCAGCGTCTCGATCTACGAAATTCAGGGCAACCCGTACCAGCTCGACGTGAACTACCGCGGCTTCTCGGCCAGCCCGCTGCTGGGCACGCCGCAGGGGCTGTCGGTGTTTCTCGACGGCGTGCGCGTGAACGAGCCTTTCGGCGACGTGGTGAACTGGGACCTGATCCCGCGCGGTGCGCTGGCCTCCATCACCTTGATGCCGGGCTCGAACCCGCTGTTCGGGCTGAACACACTGGGCGGCGCGCTGGCGCTGCAGACCAAGAGCGGCCTGACGCACCCGGGCACCGAGGCCGAGGTGAGCGCCGGTTCGTTCGGGCGCGTGAGCGTGGACGTGTCGCACGGCCAGAAGCTGGGTGATGCAATGGGCCAGAGCCACCACCTGTTCCTCGCCGCCAGCCACTTCAAGGAAGACGGCTGGCGCGACTTCTCGCCCTCGCGCGTGCAGCAGTTGTTCGGCAAGCTCGGTGGCAGCGGCGGGCCGCTGACCTGGGACCTGAGCGCGGCCTATGGCAAGACCCGGCTCACCGGCAACGGCCCGTCGCCAGAGTCCTTTCTCGCGCAGAACCGCAAACAGGTCTACACCACGCCCGACATCACCCGCAACGACGCGCTGCTGCTGAGTTTGCAGACCGGCTGGAAGCTGAGCGACACGCAATCGGTGTCGGGCACGGTCTACGTCCGGCGCGTCGACACCAAGACGCTCAACGGCGACCTGAACGACGACTACGACCCGCCGCTGGTCACCGAGTCGGGCGTCGAGAACCGCACCACCAGCCAGCAGCGCGGCGAAGGCGCGGCCGTGCAATGGAACCTTCTGGACGCGAACCACCGGCTCGCGGTCGGTGTGTCGTACGACCGCTCGCGAACGAGCTTCGAGCAGACCGAGGCCGAAGGCGAACTCGATGCGAACCGCGGCGTGGTGCCCACCGACGCCCCCGAGGTCGACGCGCTGCTGCGCGGCAAGACCGCCACCGCCAGCGTGTACGCCACCGACACCTGGGCGCTGTCACCCGACATGCACCTCACGCTGTCGGGCCGCTACAACCGCACCCGTGTGCAGACCCTCGACGACGGCCGTGCCACGCTCGGCCTGCCCACCGCGCTGGACAACGACTACCGCTACACCAAGTTCAACCCGGCCGTGGGCATGACCTTCAAGCTCTCGCCGGCGATGACGGTCTACGGCGGCGTGAGCCAGGGTAACCGCGCGCCGAGCCCGATCGAACTCGGCTGCTCGGACCCGAACAACGCCTGCGTGCTGCCCAACGCGCTGCAGGCCGACCCGCCGCTGAACCAGGTGGTCTCGCGCACGCTCGAGGCCGGCCTGCGCGGCAGCGTGGCCGGCGTGCGCTGGAACGTGAGCGGCTTTTCGACGCGCAACCGCGACGACATCCTGTTCATCAGCAACTCGCTGGCCGCGGGTTACTTCACCAACTTCGGCCGCACGCAGCGCCAGGGGCTGGAACTCGATGCCACCGGCTCCACCGCCGGCATCGACTGGGGCGTGGCCTACAGCTTCCTGAAGGCGACCTACGAGTCGCCCGCGTGCATCGTCTCGGGCAGCAACAGCAGCGCCGAGACCTCGGCCGCGTGCACCGGCGACGACGAGATCGAGGTCAGAGCAGGCGACCGCATTCCCGGCCTGCCGCGCCACGGCCTGAAGCTCAACCTGGGCGTGCGCCCGATGGAGTCGCTGCGCATCGGCGCCCAGCTCGCCGCGTTCTCGGGCCAGTACGTGCGCGGCAACGAGAACAACCGGCACGCGCCCGACGGCGTCGACTTCTTCGGCGCCGGCAGCGTGCCCAAGTACGCTGTGCTCAACCTCACCGGCGAATGGCGTTTTGCACCGGGGTGGGCGCTGTTCGGCCGCATCAACAACGTGCTCGACAAGCGCTACTCCAGCGGCGGGTTGCTGGGCGAGAACGCGTTCGACGCGGCCGGCAGCCTGCAAGCGCCGGCCGACTGGCGCAACGAGCAGTTTTCGACCCCCGGCGCGCCGCGCTCGGGGTGGATCGGGGTGCGTTGGACCTTCGGCGACGACAAGTAGGGCTGCCGCCCGCTCACGACAACGCGAAGCCGCCCACCGTCAACTCCAGCGTTTCGATCAAGGGCGCGTTGGCCATGGCGTGCAGATTCGACAGGCTGTAGCCCAGCGGCTCGCTGTCGGCAAAGGCCCAGCGATGAACGTCGCCGCCCTGCGTGTCCAGCAAGATCACGGCGACCCCTCGCTTGCGGCGGGCACGCGCCCTGCGCGCGTGGTCCCACCAGTCGTACCAGTCGCGCGAGCGCGTCACGCCGCGGCGCAGCACGAGGCTGCCGTACTGGACCGAGCGCTTTCGGTTCGATGACGTGGCGATGCGCGCTTCCGGAAAGATCACTTCGACGGCACCGGTTTCAGGCAGGCCCTCGACCTCGACCCGAAAGTGCATGTTGCCGAACGGCTCGCGCAGCGGTTTCATGCGGTCCGTTCGATGCCTTCGTTGGCAAGTTCGAGCAGCTCGATCAGCACCTCGTTGCCTTTGGCATTCAGGTCGCTCGGGTCGTACTTCGCGGGCCAGGCCCCGCTGATCACAAAGCGCGCCTTGTCCTGCCCGGCTTCGTCGGCCACCACGATCACGACGTTGCGGCGGCCCGCGCCGAGCTGCCCGTTCACCACCTGCCGGTGCCAGTTGAACAGTTCCAGCGAATCGGTCACGCCGCGCTTGAGCGTGACGTTGCCGTACTTGGTCAGGCCCGAGAGTTTGCGCACATGGGGCGGGTCGGTGCCCTCGCGGTAGTCGATCACCTCGGTGGTCGTCGCGCCGATCGCCACCTCGGCGAAGCCGGCCACCGTCAGGTTGTCGATCTCGAGCCGGTAGCGAAAATTCCGAAGCGGGTCCTGGCGTGCCATGGGGTGCTCTCCTGCTGATGCGGTTTTTGTACCATGCGGCGGCCGATCTGGAGACCCCATGAACCCACCCCTGTTCGAAACCCTGCTCTACCGCGTGGACGACGGCATTGCCACCGTGACGCTCAACCACCCCGAGAAGATGAACGCGTTCACCGCGCAGATGCGCGACGACCTGGTGGCCGCGTTCGATGCGACCGACGCCGACGACGCGGTGCGCGTGGTCATCGTCACCGGCGCCGGGCGGGCCTTCTGCGCCGGGGCCGACCTGTCCGGCGGCGGCCAGACCTTCGACTACGCGAGCCGCGGCGACGCGGCGCGTGACCGATACAAGGTGGGCGAGGTGTACCGCGACGGCGGCGGCATCGCCACCTTGCGCATCTTCAACAGCTTGAAGCCGGTGATCGGCGCCATCAACGGCGCGGCGGTGGGCATCGGCATGACGATGCAGTTGCCGATGGACATCCGCATGGCCTCGACCGACGCGCGTTTCGGCTTCGTGTTTGCGCGCCGCGGCATCACGCCCGAGGCGGCGTCGAGCTGGTTCCTGGGGCGGCTGGTGGGCATGCAGACCGCGCTGGAGTGGTGCTTCACCGGCCGCCTGTTCGATGCGCAGGAAGCCAAGGACCGCGGCCTGGTGCGCAGCCTGCACGCGCCCGACGAACTGCTGCCCGCCGCCCGCGCGCTGGCGCGCGAGATCGCCGACCACACCGCGCCGGTGTCGGTCGCGCTCACGCGCCAGATGCTGTGGCGCATGGCGGGGCAGGACCACCCGATGCAGGCACACCGTGTGGACAGCAGGGCGATCCAGTCGCGCGGGCAGTCGGCCGACGCGCGCGAGGGCGTGAGCGCGTTCCTCGAAAAGCGGCCGGCGGTCTACGCCGACAAGGTGTCCACCGACATGCCGGCGTTCTTTCCTTGGTGGGATGAGCCGGGGTTCGAGTGAGCGCATCGCCAATCCGATCCGAGAGACCTTGGTGCTACTTCGAGCGCGGAGACCCCCTGGAAGGGGTCCGGCTGCTGGGCGAGCGCCAAGACATCGCCTCGATCTCGGGCGACGAGTTCGCTTCGAACTGACGTCGCTCAAGAGCGGACCGCCGGCATGCCACTTGGATGGCGTCGCGCCGCCGGCGCACCCGCCGTTCAGCGAAAGCCGCCCGCCACCCTGATCCGGTCGCCCGTGATCCAGCGCGATGCATCGGAGGCCAGGAAGACGGCCACGTCGGCAATGTCACCCGGCTGGCCCATGCGGCCGAGCGGCGTGCCGGC
>JANOQS010000160.1:0-8795 GCA_031414975.1 Methylibium sp.
CGACCACTACGCGCGCCAGCTTGAAGAGCAGGGCGCCGTGATCGCGAGTTTTGCGGCGCGCCATGGCGAGATCGCGCGCCAGCTCAACGCCGCGGCGCGCAAGGAAGGCCTGACGCCGATCGAAGACGCTGCGCTGTTGGAGGAAGTGACCGCGCTGGTCGAGCGGCCCAACGTGCTGCTGTGCCGCTTCGAAGAAGAATTCCTCGGCGTGCCGCCGGAGTGCCTGATCCTGACGATGAAGGCGAACCAGAAGTACTTTCCGCTGCTCGACGCGGCGGGCCGGCTGACGAACCGGTTTCTGGTCGTCAGCAACATCCGCCCCGCCGATCCGAGCCGCGTGATCGAAGGCAACGAGCGCGTCGTGCGCCCGCGCCTGGCGGATGCGAAGTTCTTCTTCGACAAGGATCGGGAGAAGAAGCTGGAGTCGCGCGTGGCGGGGCTGGACAAGGTCGTGTATCACAACAAGCTGGGCACGCAGGGCGAGCGGACCGAGCGGGTGCGGGCGATTGCGCGCGCCATCGGCGAGCAACTCGGCGGCACCACACTGGCCGCCAGCGCCGACCGCGCGGCACTCCTGGCCAAGGCTGACCTGCTGACCGACATGGTGGGCGAGTTTCCGGAGCTGCAAGGCGTGATGGGCGGCTACTATGCGCGTCACGATGGCGAGACCGAGGAGGTGGCATTCGCGATCGAGGACCACTACAAGCCGCGCTTTTCAGGAGATTCCTTGCCGCGAAATGTGGCAGGTCTTGTGGTGGCGTTGGCTGACAAGCTGGACACGCTGGCCGGTCTGTTCGGAGTCGGCCAGGCGCCCACCGGAGACAAGGATCCGTTCGCGTTGCGCCGGCACGCGGTGGGTGTCGTCCGCATTCTGCTTGAGCGCCAATTGCCGCTGGCGGTGTACTCGTTGGTCGAGTTGGCCGAGGCCCAGTTCCCGAAAGGTAGCTCGGTGCTCGACGAGTTGTTCTCGTTCATCTATGACCGCTTGGAGGTCTTGTTGAGGGATCAGGGGTATGGAGCCAATGAGATCGAGGCTGTTCTGGTGCTTCGACCGAAGACTCTTTCCGAGGTACCGAGGTTGCTGGTCGGAGTACGCGGGTTCATGCCGCTTCCTGAAGCGCAGCCGCTGGCGGCCGCCAATAAGCGCGTGTCCAACATCCTTAAGAAGGCCGACGAGGTCGTGGAGGCCAGAGTGGACGCGAAGCTTTTCATGGAGCCTGCAGAGAGCGCGCTTTACCGGGCCCTGCAAGACGTTGCACTCAAGGCGGACGCTGCATTCGAAGCCGGCGACTACACCGCCTCACTTCAGGAACTCGCCGCGCTCAAGGCCCCGGTCTACGCCTTCTTTGATACCGTGATGGTCAACGCCGAGGACCCCGCGCTGCGCGCCAACCGCCTCGCCCTGCTCGCGCAACTTCATGCCGCGATGAACAGAGTCGCAGACTTGTCGAAGCTCGCTGCCTGATTTACCCTGCGTGCCATGGACTACAGCCAGATCATCACTGTTGAACCCGGGAAGATGGGCGGCAAGCCGTGCATTCGAGGCATGCGCTTCACCGCATATGACGTGATGGACTACCTTGCGGGTGGCATGTCGATCGAACAGCTCTTGCAGGACTTTCCGTATCTGACGCGTGACGATGTGCTTGCGACGTTCGCCTACCTCGCCGACGTCGACAGGCGCATCTCGCGCGCCGCATGAGGGTCCTGTTGGATCACAACCTGCCGGCTCGCCTGCTGCAGTGCTCGGTGAAGTCCGCCGTCCTCAACGGTTCCGCAGGGCGAGTAGCCCGATAATTGCAGGATGGATCGCCAGCGAAGAATCGAGATCTTTCTGCGGGCAGCGCACCGACTTGCGGTGTCTCGGCTGCGCGCTGACCCGTCGCGGATGACCGAAGTTCAGGCGCTGCTTCACCGCTGGCGCGAACAGTCCGGCCCGACCCGCTCGGATCTCTATTGGGACGAGTGGGAGCGGTTGCTGGCCATGCCCATCGATGAGCTTGAGGGCGTGATTTGCGCGGACGACGAGCACGCCACCGTGTTGCGCAGCGTCTCACCCATTGGCGTTCTGATCACCGAACCGGAGCGCCGCGAACTCTTGCGCGAGGCTCGTGGCTCATGACGCGCGAACAGCTCGAACATGTGATTCGGGCCGCAGCGGCCATCACCAAGGAGTTGTCATTTGTGGTCATCGGCAGCCAGGCCGTCCTGCTTCCCTATCCCGACGCGCACCCGGACCTGTTGGTGTCCAGGGAGTTGGACCTCTATCCTGCGATGGCGCCCGAGAAGTCAGACCTGATCGAAGGCGCGATCGGCGCACTGTCGCAGTTCGATGAGACCTTCGGCTATTACGCCGACGGCGTAGGGCCGGAGACCGCGGTGATGCCCGCGGACTGGATGGACCGCGCGTCGCTGCACTACTTGGGCGACGCGACCGTGGTGTGCCCCGAGATGCATGATCTGGCCGTCTCCAAGTGCGTGGCTGGCCGAGAGAAGGATGCACGCTTCGTGCGCGTGATGCTGAAGCAAGGAATGATCGAGTCCTCAACGCTTGAAAAGCGAATCCGGCAACTCGATCCGGGCCGACCCATCGCCGCCATCGTCGCCTGGGCCGACCTCCGCGCCCAGGAAGCCCACCCATGAAACTCATCATCCTCGACCGCGACGGCACCATCAACGAAGACCGCGACGACTTCGTGAAGACGCCGGAGGAGTGGGTGCCGCTGCCCGGTGCGCTGGAGGCGATCGCGCGGCTCAACCATGCGGGCTGGCACACGGTGCTGGCCACCAACCAGTCGGGGCTGGGGCGGGGCCTGTTCGACATGAGCACGCTCAACGCCATCCACCTGAAGATGAACCAGGCGCTGGCCAAGCTGGGCGGGCGCATCGACGCGGTGTTCTTCTGCCCGCATTCGCCGACCGAGAACTGCACCTGCCGCAAGCCGCTGCCGGGCATGTTCGAGCTGATCGGCGAACGTTATGGCGTGGACCTGAAAGAGGTGCCTTCGGTGGGCGACACGCTGCGCGACCTGCAGGCCGGCGCCGCCGCGGGCTGCGAGCCGCACCTGGTGCGCACCGGCAAGGCGGGGGCGATGGACGCGGCTGAAGTCGAGCGCCTGTGCGCGCAGGTGCCGGGCACGCAGGTGCATGCCGACCTGGCCGAGTTCGCGGCGCACCTGATCGAGCGCCAGCGCAAGGAGCATGGCGACTCGGGCGAATCGGATTCGGGTTACGGGGCGGGGAACTGATGGCCATGTTTTTCTATGCGATTCGTTCGCTGGTGTTCGTGTTGTTCCTCTTCGTCACCGTGGTGCCGTGGGCGCTGACGGTGTTGGTGGTGTCGTTGTTCGCGCGCGGCAACACGGTGTACTGGCTGTGCGTGGGCTGGCTCACCACCGCCATCGCCGGGGCGCGTGTGATCTGCGGCGTGCAGGCGCGGCTGCAGGGTTTCGAGAACCTGCCCGACGGGCCGGTGGTGCTGCTGCCCAAGCACCAGTCGACCTGGGAGACGTTTGCGTTCCCGGGGCTGATGCCGCGGCCGCTGTGCTATGTGTTCAAGCGCGAGCTGCTCTACATCCCGTTCTTCGGCTGGGCCATGAGCCGCATGGACATGATCCACATCGACCGCAGCAAGCGCGCCGAGGCCTGGAACCGCGTCGCCGAGCAGGGCCGGCGCTTCATGGCAACGGGGCACTGGGTCATCATGTTCCCCGAGGGCACGCGCATCCCGCGCGGCCAGCAAGGCAATTACAAGAACGGCGGCACGCGCCTGGCGGTGGCCACCGGCGCGGCGGTGGTGCCCATCGCGGTGACCTCGGCGCGCTGCTGGCCGCGCAAGTCGTTCATCCTGCGGCCGGGGGTGATCGACGTGTCGGTCGGCCCCCCGATTGCGTCGGCCGGCCGCGAGCCCGATGAACTGATGCGCGAAGTGCAGACCTGGATCGAGGCCGAGATGCGGCGGCTCGACCCGGAAGCCTATGCGCCGGATGCAGCCCCCGCGACAGCCGGCGCAAGCCAGTAGGCGCAAGCCAGTAGAAGCGCGAGCCGATAGACTTCGTGCCCATGACCCGCCCGGCCGCTCTTTCCACCACGCAGCAGTTGTCGCTGTTCGGTGAGGCAGAGCCGGCAGTTGCGGCGCCTGAAGCAGCGGTGCCCCCCGTTGCCACCGTGCCCAAGCCGCCCGCGCCGGCACCTCGGGGGGGTGCAGCCGTCGCGCAGCCCAGCGGCCTCGCCCCCGCCGTCTTCCGCCACCCGCAGGCCGACCGCGAGATCCGGCTGAAGGAGCACCTGGTGGCCTACGCGCTCAAGCGCGCACGGCGCCGCAGCATCGGCTTCATCGTCGGCGTCGAAGGGCTCAGCGTCAACGCGCCCAAGTGGGTGGGCATCGGCGACATCGAAGCCGCGCTGCAGGAAAAGGCGGCCTGGATCCTGAAGAAGCTGCGCGAACAGCAAGAGCGCGGCCAGCGCCTGCAGGCCGCCAGGGTCGACTGGCGCGACGGCACCAGCATTCCGTTCCTGGGCGAAACGGTGATCGTCGTGCTCGACCCGCGCACCACCGGCGCGGTGCTCAACACCGATGCCAGTTCACTGCCCGGCGTGCCGCGCCTCACCTTGCACATCGGCCTGCCGCACACCGCCGCGCCCGAGCAGATCCGCGACACGGTGCAGAGCTGGTTGCAGCGCCAGGCCAAACGCGTGTTCGAAGAGCGCTGCCGCCTGTTCACCGACCGGCTGGGCGTGCGCTACACGCGCCTGAGCCTGTCGTCGGCGCAAACCCGCTGGGGCAGCGCCAGCGCCGATGGCTCGATCCGCCTGAACTGGCGCCTGATCCACTTTGCGCTGCACACCATCGACTACGTGGTCGCGCACGAGCTGGCGCACCTGCGCGAAATGAACCACAGCCCGCGCTTCTGGGACGTGGTGCGCTCGGTGCTGCCTGACTACGAGCGCGCCCGCGGCGTGTTGAAGGACGACGTGCTGCCGGTCTTCGAAGCCTAGCTAGGGCAACGCTGATCAAGTCCCTCGCGGTTCGCGCATCCTCGCTTCGGGCGGTCTGCGGCGTTGCAAATCCTCGCCATGGCGGGGGCCATGGCTGTGGTTTGCGCCTTGCAGCCCATCCCGAATCGAGGCGCGCGCACTCGCGCGGACTTGATCAGCGTCGCCCTAGAAACGGTGATCGCTTCGGCCCTTCGGCTGCGCGCCGCTTGATATTGCCGCGAGCGTCGGCACATCCGAAGCTTGCGGGCACGGTGCCCGCGGGAGTGCCTGCATGGACGTCGCGGCTTCTTCGAGCCAGCTCTGGTGGATCGTCAGCATCGCCTTGATGGTGGTCGGCGTGGTCGGCACGGTGTTGCCGATGCTGCCCGGAACCATCCTGGTGCTTGGCGGCGCTGTGCTCGGCGCGTGGATCGACGGCTTCACGCGCGTCTCGGGCTGGACGCTCGGCTTCATCGCCCTGCTGGCCGTGCTGGCCTGGGTCACCGACTACGTGGCCGCGCTGATGGGCGCGAAGAAGGCCGGCGCGAGCCGGCTCGCACTCGTCGGCGCGGCCCTGGGCACCGTCGCCGGTGTGCTGATGGGGCTGGTCGGCTTGCTGTTCATGCCCTTGCTGGGCGCGATGGCCGGCGAGTACTGGAGCCAGCGCCAACGCCTGGGTTCGGGCGCGACGCGGGGCGAACTGAACGCTGCCGGGCAACAGGCCGCCAGCGTGGGCGTGGCCACCTGGATCGGGTTGCTGCTGGGCACCGTCATCAAGGTCGTGCTCACCTTCCTGATGATCGGCGTGTTCTTCGCGGCGCTGTGGATCTGAGCCGGGCCGGTCATCCCGGCGAGTACGGCGCTGCCAACCCGGCGTACGCCTTGGGCAGCGGCGCCGCATAGTCGCCACGCTTGCTGGTCCCCAACCCCAGGCAGACCAGTGACTCGGCGAGCTTCACAGCCACCGCCACGCCGTCGATCACCGGCACGCCCAAAGCCTGCTGCAGCCGCTGGCACAGGTCGGCCATGCCGGCGCAGCCCAGCACGATCGCCCCGCTCCTGTCTCGTGCCAGTGCCTGCTCGGCGCACGCCAGGATGCGCGCATAGGCGTTGCTCGCCGGGTCATCCAGCTCCAGCACCGCGATGTCGGTGCCGTGGATGCCGCGGCAGCGCCGCTCGAAGCCGTATTGCAGCACCAGGTGCTCGGCGATCACGCAGGTGCGCGTCAAGGTGGTCACCACCGAGAAGCCGGTGGCGAGCAGGCTGGCGGCGTGGAAGGCCGCTTCGGCAATGCCGATCACCGGCCCGCGCGCCAGTTCGCGCGCGCCGTGCAGGCCGGGGTCGCCGAAGCAGGCGATCACGTGAGCGTCGGCGCCGGCCGCTTCGCCGGCGCGCACCTGCTCGGCCACGCCAGCGGCGGCCCACACGTCGTCGTGGTGACCTTCGATCGACGGGGCGCCGAAGCTCGGCTGCACCGCATCGATCTGCGTGCCCGGCGCGGCCACCGCGCGCGCCGCAGCGCCGATCAGCGCCGTCATCGACGCGCTGGTGTTGGGGTTGATCAGGTTGAGCTTCATTGCGGAATCTCCAAAATTAGAGCGCACCCCCGTGTATACAAAAGCAGAGTGGCCAGTACGGTCGTCCGAGCAAGTCGCACGCCTGTCAGAGGCGCGCTGTTTGCCCCAGCGTTGGGCGAAACGCCTCTGATGGGTGCGCCTGGGGGGCCTGCTGCAATGCGCTGGTGCACACGCCGCGGTACCCGCCCCAGCGCAGCGCGGGCGTGCCCACTGGCACACGCTTTGCATACATCACTTCACAGGCGCTGCCCCGGTCCTGGCGCTCGTCCACCAGATTTCACGGGCCGTCAGCCCGCCCCCACCCCAACAAACCCTCGAGGAGCATTGATGAAGCGTCTGCACACCCCTTCGCAATCGGCGTGGCGCCTGGCGGGCCTGTCTGCCACGCTGGTGGCCGCCGCCTGGGTGGCCACCCCGGCATGGGCGCAGGAAAAAGTGCTGCGCGTGGCGATGACCGCCGCCGACATCCCGCGCACGCTGGGCCAGCCCGACCAGGGCTTCGAGGGCAACCGCTTCACCGGCATCCCGATGTACGACGCGCTCACGCACTGGGACCTGTCCAAGGCCGACGCCCCCAGCGTGCTGATCCCCGGCCTGGCCACCAGCTGGGCGGTGGACGCCAAGGACAAGACCAAGTGGGTCTTCAAGCTGCGCCCCGGCGTGAAGTTCCACGACGGCAGCGACCTCACCGCCGACGCCGTGGTGTGGAACGTGCGCAAGGTGCTGGACAAGGACGCCGTGCACTTCGACGCCAGCCAGGTGGGCGTGACCGCCTCGCGCATGCCCACGCTGCGCACGGCCCGCAAGATCGACGACCTGACGGTGGAGCTGACCACCAGCGAGCCCGACGCCTTCCTGCCGCTGAACCTGACCAACCTGTTCATGGCTTCGCCGGCCCACTGGCAGAAGAAGTTCGATGCCGCGCCGGGCGCCACGCCCGCCGACAAGTCCAAGGCCGCGTGGATCGCCTTCGCCGCCGATGCCTCGGGTTCCGGCCCCTTCAAGATGGCGCGCTTCGTGCCGCGTGAGCGCCTGGAACTGGTGGCCAACAAGACCTACTGGGACCCCAAGCGTGTGAGCAAGCTCGACCGCGTGGTGCTGATGCCCATGCCCGAGGCCAACGCGCGCACCGCGGCACTGCTGTCGGGCCAGGTGGACTGGATCGAGGCACCGTCGCCCGACGCCATGGGCAGCATCTCGCAACGCGGCCACAAGATCTACTTCAACCAGCAGCCGCACGTCTGGCCCTGGCAGCTGAGCTTTGCCGAAGGCTCGCCCTGGCTCGACAAGCGCGTTCGCCACGCCGCCAACCTGTGCGTGGACCGCCTGGGCCTGATGAAGCTGCTGGGCGGCATGATGGCCGTGCCCAAGGGCACCGTGCCGCCGGGCCACCCGTGGTGGGGCAACCCGAAGTTCGACATCCGCTACGACGTGCCGGCGGCGCTGAAGCTGATGGCCGAAGCCGGCCACAGCCCGGCCAAGCCCCTGAAGGTGAAGGTGCAGATCAGCGCCAGCGGTTCGGGCCAGATGCAGCCGCTGCCGATGAACGAGTTCGTTCAGCAGAGCCTGAAGCAGTGTGGTTTCGACGTGCAGTTCGACGTCATCGAATGGAACACGCTGTTCACCAACTGGCGCAAGGGTTCGAAGGACCCGTCGGCCAACGGCAGCAACGCCACCAACGTGTCGTTCGCGGCGATGGACCCGTTCTTCGCGATGGTGCGCTTCACCAGCACCAAGACCTTCCCGCCGGTGTCCAACAACTGGGGCTACTTCGGCAACGCCGAGATTGACAAGCTGATCGCCGACGCCCGCACCACCTTCGACGACAAGGGCCGCGACGCCGCGTTGGCCAAGTTGCACGCGAGCATCGTGGAAGAAGCGCCGTTCGTGTGGATCGCGCACGACGTGGGCCCGCGTGCGATGACCGCCAAGGTCAAGGGCGTGGTGCAGCCGCGCAGCTGGTTCATCGACATCGCGACCATGTCGATCGAGTAGCGGCAGCAGGCGGCCACCATGATCGCCTTCCTGCTGCGCCGCCTGGTCTACACCCTGCCCATCATGCTGGGCGTGGCGCTGGTGTGTTTTGCGCTGGTGCACCTGGCCCCGGGTGACCCGCTGGTGTCGATCCTGCCGCCCGATGCCTCGGGCGAGCTGCAGGCGCAGCTTCGCACGCTGTACGGCTTCGACCGCAGCTACCCCGAGCAGTTTGCCGGCTGGGTCTGGCGCGCGGTGCAGGGTGAC
>JANOQS010000161.1:0-3751 GCA_031414975.1 Methylibium sp.
ACCCGCTGTGGCAGTTCTGCCTGATCGACCATTACGAAGGCGGCAGTGCGCTGATCGCGCGCATTCACCACTGCATCGGCGACGGCATTGCGCTGATCTCGGTGATGATGTCCATCACCGACGGCGGCATGGACCCGCCCAAGCGCAAGAAGCGCGAGGCCGAAGAAGAACCCGACTGGTTGTCCGACGCGGTGATAAAGCCGCTGACCGACCTGGCCACCAAGGCGATCGGCATGTACGGCGGCGGCGTGAGCAAATCGATGGACATGCTGTCGAACCCGCAGCAAGGTTTGCTCAGCTCGCTCGACATGGCGCGCACCGGCTACAAGGTCATCGGTGACGTGGCCGCGCTGGCGCTGCTGCCCGACGATTCACCCACGCGCCTGAAGGGCAAGCCCGAGGGCCACAAGATCGTGGCCTGGAGCGAGCCGATGCCGCTGGCCGACGTGAAGACCATCGGCAAGGGCCTGGGTTGCTCGATCAACGACGTGCTGCTGGCCTGCGTGGCCGGCGCCATCGGCGAGTACCTGCGCGAGAAGGGCGACGACCCCGACGGCCAGGAGATCCGCGCGATGGTGCCGGTGAACCTGCGCCCGCTCGACAAGGCCTGGCAACTCGGCAACCGCTTCGGTCTGGCACCGCTGACCTTGCCCATCGGCATCCGCAACCCGATCGAAAGAGTGTTCGCGGTGCGTGCGCGCATGAACCAGCTGAAAGACAGCTACCAGCCGCTGCTCGCGTTTGCCGTGCTGTCGGTCGCCGGGCTGATGATCAAGCCCGTGCAAGACGCCATCCTCGGCATGTTCGCCAAGAAGGCCACCGCCGTGATGACCAACGTGCCGGGGCCGGCGGTGCCGCTGAAGTTCTGCGGGTCCACGTTGCGCCAGACGATGTTCTGGGTGCCGGCGTCAGGCGACATCGGCATGGGGGTGAGCATCCTGTCGTATGGCGGTGGCGTGCAGTTCGGGTTGATCACCGACCGGCACCTGTGCCCCGATCCGCAAGCGGTGATCGATCGGTTCGAGCCGGAGTTTCAGAAGTTGCTGACGGTGACGTTGATGTTGCCTTGGGGGGAAGCGGCTTGAGTTGACCTTGCGCGCTGACGGCGCGCGGCCGGTGTTCAACGGCTGCCCTTCGCACGAACGTCGGCGCGGGATCAGGCCGGCGGGGCGCTCTGCTCCGCGAATGTCCCCCGCCATCGGCCTGTGGCCTCGGCTCCTCCTTTACTTCGCTGCGCAGAGCGCCCCACCGGCCTGATCCTGCAGGTGCGGTGGCATGTCGAGGTTCTTCAACGCAAGTCAACCACGTTAGCCCGAAGTTCCTCCAAGCGCCGAGCGAGTTTGTTCTTGTGTGCCAAGCACTTGGCGTGAGAACGGCGTTCCGGTTTCTGTCTACAAGCGGATCTGCTGGAGCAACTCGAACGCACGCTGTTGCTTCGCGTTGGGCGTGGTGAGGATCTCGAAGGTTGGCGCGTCGGGCCCGGCCTGGGGCGTACGGCAGGTGTTGCGCACGATGGTGGCCAGCTCAGTCATCAGGGTGGCGAAGCTGTGCACTGACGTACCGTCATCCTGCGTGTGGCGGGCTGCCTTGGCCAGCGCCGCCTTGGAGCGCCTGGCTGGCGCCACCGGGTCGCGCGTGGCCTTGGCCTCTTGCTCGGTGTCGGCGAACATCAGTTCGCGCCAAGCCTCGCGCATATGCCACTCGACGTAGTAGGCCAGCATGCACAGGAAGATGTGCGCGCGCACCCGATCGGCGGTGCGGTGGTGGATCGGACGCACCTTCAGGTCGATCGTCTTCAGCGAACGGAACGCGCGCTCGACGTTGGCCAGCGACTTGTAGTTGCGCACACAGTCGGGGGCATCCATCTGTGCCGCGCTCACCGAGGTGCGGATGATGTACAGGCCGTCCAGCGCCGCCTCCGCGGCGATGGCCTCGCGCTTGCGCGCGAAGGTAAAGGTGTTCTCGCCGATGGTCAGCTCAAAGTGCTTGGCCATCCTGTACTGGTTGATGACCTTGCCCACGCGCAAGCCGATCTCGTCCTGGCCGGCAAGCTTGCCCGCATCCACCCGGAGCTTGATCTTCTCGAGGTTGGCTTCGGTGGCCGCGAGCAGCTCCTCGCGCTTGTGCGTGCGCAGCTTGGCGAGCTGCGGATTGCGGCACGCCACCAGCCGCTCGCCCGGGTATTCCGGCGAGCTGAGTTCGAGCAGGTTGCGCTCGTCGAACAGGTCAAGCTGCAGATGGCCCTGCTCGATAAGCGTTCGAATCGACACGCTCTTCAGCGCCGTGATCCAGGCGACGCCGTCGCTCTCGCGCAACTCGGCGATGGCCTTGCTGGAGATCATGCCGCGGTCGCCGACCAGCACCAGCTGCTCGATGCCGAAGTCCTCGCGTAGCCGCTTGACCTCGGGCAGCAAGGTCTGGCTGTCGGCGACATTGCCCTCGTACACCGATACGGCCACGGGGCAGCCGCGTGCATCGGTGAGCAAGCCGTAGCTGACCTGCAGCAGCCCCTTCTTGCCGTCACGGCTGTAGCCGAGCTTGGCCAGCGGGCAGCAGCTGCCCTCGAAGTAGCTGGACGACAGGTCATACAGCACCAGCCCGCCGGCATTGAGGTGACGTGCGGCAAGCTTGTTCTGGATCGTGCCCTGGTGTGCGAGCAACCAATCCATCGCCGCGTACAGATCGTCCTCGCTCGCATCGGCCACGCCGAAGTCCTCGGCCAGCGTGGTGGTGTGCCACCAGCGCGTGGTGGCCAGCTTGGTGTGCGGGGCGACGATGCGCGAGGCCACCATCGCCACCGCCAGCTCGCGTTCGCGGCAGGGCTTGGAGGCCACGAGTGACGCAAAGCCCAGGCGCTGAACGGTCAACGCGACGGCCTGCGCAGGCCCATGCGCGCGCGAGCGCACGACCTCGAAGGCTTGGCCCAACGGCACGAAGGACTCGCCCTGCAGCGATCGACGAATGATGTCGATCAGCGCGTCGGGCAAGTGCGAGAGGTTGCCCAAGGTCTCGTTCTTGACGACACCATCTTCGCGGTAACTGCGCCGCAGCAAGTGCGTGCGATAGAACTGATCCTTGTACTTGCGAGTCGTCGTGACGACGTGGGCGGTACCGGTGCGGGCAGGCATACGGGACAACATAGGCGATACGTTGTCAATACTCAAGAAATTTAGCGACTACAAATGGAACCCCGAAAGAGCAAGCGAACGACGCAATTCAGCAATCATGGCAAAGAGTTAGCTCAGCCGACGTGACTACGTGGCGGCAGGAACTTCGGGCTAGTGCAAATGCGCCGCTCGGTTCGGAGCAGATCGGGCGCTCAGAGGACGTATGTCCATACGCTGTGCGGACGACGTTCACCTCGATTCGACCCATCGTGTTGGCTGCAGTGCGCTCACAAGCGCACTTGAGCCGCACTACGGCGAGGCCGATTGCCAAGGCAACCGCGCCATAGCCAGCGCTCACGTTCCCAACAATCCGACCCGTTTTGTCCGCGCCGACACGTCGCGCCACGCTTGCTTGTGCTCTGAGCCAGCGTTGTGACACTTTTGGTCATTCGGCAGGCAAAAAGACACGCAAAGGCAGGCCACTTCTGCTGGCACGGCATTCGCAAACAACAAAGCATCATGTTTCCCCAACCCAGAAGGAGTTTTCTGATGAACCGAATTTCCAAGCGCGCCCAGCAAGGCTTCACTTTGATCGAACTGATGATCGTCGTGGCGATCATCGGCATCTTGGCCGCGGTTGCACT
>JANOQS010000162.1:0-8786 GCA_031414975.1 Methylibium sp.
CTTGGCACCGTAGTGGGCAAGCCCTCATCAGTAGGCTTTTCACGACGTATGTCCCATAAGCTACCCATCAACCTCTCTGACCTGCTGCGCCAGCGCACGGTGGAGGGCGAGCGCATCGAATACAAGGCCGGCTGGAACCCGGATGCTGTTCTGCGCACGCTGTGTGCCTTCGCCAACGACTTTGCCAACCTGGGTGGCGGCTATGTGGTGATCGGCCTGGAGTGCGACGCCGATGGCCAGCCGGTGTTTCCGCCCGCCGGCCTGGCTGAGAACCAGTTGGACAAGATCCAGCGGGAACTGCTGGCGCACTGCCAGCTGATCCAGCCGCCCTACTTTCCGACGCTCAGCGTCGAAGAGGTCCAGGGCCGCAAGCTGATCGTGCTGTGGGCGCCGGGTGGCATGAATCGCCCTTACAAGGCACCGGCGTCGGTAACGGCCAAGCACAAGTCCTGGCACTACTACATCCGCCGCTACAGCAGCACGGTGGAAGCCAAGGGTGAGGATGAGCAGGAACTGCTGGGCCTGGCCGCCAACGTGCCCTGGGACGACCGGTTGGCACAGCAGGCGCGCTTGGAGGATTTGTCGCGGGCGTTGATGCTGGACTACCTGCGCGAAGTGGGCAGCGCCTTGGCCGATGAAGCACCTGGCTTGCCGCTGGAGCCGCTGGGCCGGCAGATGAACGTGGTTGGTGGGTCGAGCGAGGCACCGTGGCCCAAGAACGCGGGGCTGCTGTTCTTCAACGAGGCGCCGGACCGCTTCTTCCCCTACACGCAGATTGATGTGGTGTGGTTCCCGGAAGGCGCGGGCGGTGACCGCTTCGAGGAAAAGATCTTCAAGGGGCCGCTGGCCCGCATGACGCGCGAGGCGTTGGGCTACATCCAGCGCAACTTTCTGCACCAGATCGTGCAGAAGCACCCGGACCGCGCGGAGGCCACCCGCGTCTGGAACTTTCCCTACGACGCGGTCGAGGAGGCATTGGTCAATGCCGTCTACCACCGGTCGTACGAAGAGCGTGAGCCGATCGAAGTTCGGATCGACCGCGCGGAGTTGGTGGTCCTCAGCTTCCCGGGGCCAGACCGATCGATTCGCCTGGCGGACTTCGAAGCCGGGCGAGCCGTCAGCCGGCGATACCGCAACCGTCGCATTGGCGAGTTTCTGAAAGAGCTGGATCTCACCGAGGGGCGCAGCACCGGGGTGCCGAAGATCCTCAAGGCGATGGCCTCGAATGGCTCGCCAACGCCCTTGTTCGAGACCGACGACGACCGCGCGGCGTATGTGATTCGCCTGCCAGCGCACCCGCTCACCACGGCTGCGGAAGCCGAGACCGCACCAGTCACCGACCAAGTCACCGACCAAGTCACCCCAGAAGTCGCACGCCTGTTGGTGGCCACCGCGCAGGGTGAGCGGGCCCGAAGCGCGCTGCAAGGCCTGCTGGGTTTGAAGCACACACCGCACTTCAGGCAGGCCTATCTTCAACCTGCGATGACGGCCGGTCTGCTGGAAATGACCCTGCCAGATCAGCCCAACAGCCGACTGCAGCGCTACCGTCTGACGGCCTTGGGGCAGCGCTGGTTGCGCGCCCACCACGGTGAGGCCAAGCCGTGAGTGAGTACACCGAAGTCGAGCAACCCTTCCTGGCGCAACTGGCCGCCCAGGGCTGGACCGTCATCGACCAGGGCACTCAGCTGCCGCAGGACGCGGCGCCCAGCCTGCGCAGCAACTTTCGGGCGTGGTGGCTGCCCGGCGTGTTCCGCCAGGCTGTTGCTGCCATCCATACCTTGCCCGACGGGCCCGACAAGGGCACGCCGTGGCTCACCGAGCGCCAGCTCGACGAATTGGAGTCGCAGTTGTTCCGCCAGCCGCAGCGAACGCTGCTGGAGGCCAACCAGACCGTGCATGAGTTGCTGCTCAAGGCCCAGGTGGACGTGAACGAGGCCACCGGGGAGGCGGACCCGGTGGTGCGGCTCATCGACTTCCACCACCCCGAGCGCAACCGCTTCCACGCCATCAACCAGTTCCGCATTGCCACACCCGGCCGCGGGCGCGAGTTCATCGTGCCGGATATCGTGCTGTTCGTGAACGGCATTCCGCTGGCGGTGGTGGAGTGCAAGAAGGGGTCGGCGACCTGTGCCAACCCGATGCAGGAAGCCTATGTCCAGCTCATGCGCTACATGGACCAGCGGGCCGAGACAGCAGCTTCAGGCCTGAAGGAAGGCGAGCCGCGGCTGTTTCATGCCAACCTGCTGCTCGTTCGCACCTGCGGGCTGGAGGCCGACTACGGCAGCATCAGCTCAGGCGAAGAACATTTCCATGCGTGGACAACGCTGTACCCAGCCAATGACAGTGGCCTGACGGGCATGAATCCCCAAGAGCGCCTGGTGGTCGGCATGCTCACGCGCGCCAACCTGCTGCAGATGCTTCGCACCTGCACAGTGTTCATGGACACGGACGCCGGCACGCGGGTGAAGGTGGTGTGCCGCTATCAGCAGTTCCGCGCCGCGAACAAGATCGTGCAAAGGCTGCGCACGGGTGGCTCGGCGCTGGAGCGCAGCGGTGTGGTGTGGCACACGCAGGGGTCGGGCAAGTCACTCACCATGGTGTTCGTCGCGCGCATGCTGCGCGCCAGCACCGACCTGAACGACTTCAAGATCGTGCTCGTCAACGACCGGCAAGACCTGGAAGAGCAGCTGGGGGAGACGGCGACATTGATTGGCGGGCGGGTCAATGTCATCGGCAGCACGCAGGAGTTGCGGCGGCACCTGGCCACCGACAGTTCGGACCTCAACATGGTGATGGTCCACAAGTTCCAGGAGCGCGAACAGGTGTTGAGCAACGCCGTGGCTGAGGCGCTGGGTACATACCGCGCCATGCCGGCGGGCAAGACCTTCGGCGTGGTGAACACGTCGGAGCGCATCGTCTTGATGATCGACGAGGCACACCGCACCCAGAGCTCCGACTTGGGCGAGAGCCTCTTCGAGGCCTTCCCCAACGCCACCCGACTGGCCTTCACCGGCACGCCGTTGATCACCGATCGGCATGGGGAGCGCAAGACGCACAAGCGCTTTGGCGAGTACATCGATACCTACCGGCTGCTGGACGCGGTCAACGATGGCGCCACGCTGCAAATCCTGTATGAAGGCCGCACCGCAGACAGCGCGTTGAACGAGAAGCACGCCTTCGACGAGAAGTTCGAAGACCTGTTCCGTGACCGCAGCGAAGAGGAACTGGCCGCCATCCGCAAGAAGTACGGCGCGACGGGCGACATCCTGGAAGCCAAGGCGCGCATAGCCGCCATTTCGCGCGACCTGGTGCGTCACTACGTTGACAACATCCTGCCGAACGGTTTCAAGGCGCAGGTGGTGTGCCATTCGAAGCTGGCTTGCGTGCGCTACCAAGAGGGCATCGAGGCAGCCATTGCAGAGCATGTGGCGCTGGAGCAAGCCAAGTCGGCGCCGGATACCGAGCTGCTGCGCAAGCTGGCGTTCCTGAAGACCGCGGTGGTCGTGTCGTCGGATGGCACCAACGAGGCGGCCTACATCACCCGTGCTCGCAAGCAGTCCGCCCGGCTGAACGCGGTAGAGAACTTCTGCAAGGGATTTGACTTCGTTGACGCGGACAAGGCGAATACCGGCGTCGCCTTCCTGATCGTCTGCGACATGCTGTTGACCGGCTTCGACGCGCCCATCGAGCAGGTGATGTACATCGACAAGCGGCTGCGCGAGCACACCCTGCTGCAGGCCATTGCGCGCACCAACCGGGTGAAACGCGGCAAGCAACGCGGCTACGTGGTGGACTACATCGGCCTGGCCAACCACCTGACCGAGGCGCTGACGCTCTACACCGCGACCGACGAGCTGCAGGAGCTGCATAACGGCCTGAAGAACATCACCACCGAGCTGCCAATGCTGGAAGAGCGCTATCAGCGCCTGTTGCAGCACTTCGCGGGCAAAGGCGTTGCGAGCATCAAGGCCTTCGTGAACGGAGAGTTGCCCGGCCAGCAGCAGGATGCTGCCGTCGTGCATGCTGCCGTGAAGGTGCTGGCCGACGAGCGCTGCCGGGCCGACTTCGACGTGTACCTGAAGAAGTTTCTGATCAGCCTGGACATCGTGCTCCCGCAAGCGCCGGCCCAGTTGTTTCGTGTGCCGGCCAAGCGGTTCGGCTACATCCTGCAGGTGGCCAAGGAGCGCTACAAGGATGCCAGCCTGCAATTGGGTGACGCAGGCGAAAAGGTGAAGGCGCTGATCAACGAGCACCTCATCAGCTTGGGCGTCAACCCCATGCTGCCGCCGGTGGAACTGCTGGCCGAAGACTTTCTGCGCCGGCTGCAACAGCATGCGGGCGGCAACGATGAGGCCAAGGCCAGCGAGATGGAGCACGCCATCCGCAAGCACTGCACCGTGCACCACGACGAAGACCCGGCCTTCTACAAGAAGCTGTCCGAGAAGGTGGATGCGTTGATCGAGCGGCACCACGATGAATGGGACTTGCTGGTCGAGAAGCTTGCTGAGTTTCGTGTCGAGGCGGTTGCCGGCCGAAAGCAAGGGGTCGAAGGTCTTGGCCGCGAGGTCAGCACCTTCTATGAACACATCGCCCAGATCGGCTTCGGCAGCGCTGGCGTGCCGCCGACCGATCTGCCGGCCTTCAAGGTGCTGATGGAGCAGATCGTCGAGCTGCTGCAGGACACGATCGGCAGCATCGACTTCTGGCAGAGCCCCGACAAGCAGAAGAGGCTGCGGGGCGAAATCAAGACCACGATAGTTCGCGCGAAGATTGATTCGCTGCTGTCGCAGCGGGAGCGGGCGGCCGTGGAAGTGATGAAGCTGGCCAAGAACCGGCACGACAAGTTGCTGAAGGCGGCCGGCCCCGGCAAGGCCTGACATGCAGATCCGCCACATCAAGGACATCGAGTACCGCCTGCTGCCCGGCACGCCGAGGCAGACGACCGACATCGTCATCGAACGCGATGGCCGCATCACAGTGCGACCCTCGGCGCGTTTGACGCCCGAGCAGGTGGATCAAACCGTGCTCAGCCGGCGCCTGTGGATCTATCGAAACCTGTCTGAGTGGCGCGACCTGAACTCCACGCGCGTGGTGCGGGAGTGGGTCAACGGCGAGAGCTTCCTGTACCTGGGCAGCGCCTACCGCTTGCTGATGGTGGCCGAACAGGACGAGCCGGTGAAGCTGAAGGATGGGCGGTTCTGCCTGTTGCGCAGCGTGGTTGATGTGGGCGGCAAGGCTTCAGCGCAAGACGCCTTCAGGGACTTCTACACCGAGCGGGGCAGGGTGCGAATGGCGCAGCGGGTGCAGCACTTTGCGCCGCGCGTCGGCGTGCAGCCAGGGGCGATCCAGGTGAAAGAACTGGGCTACCGCTGGGCCAGCAGCCTGGTCGGCGGTGGGCTGAACTTCCATTGGAAGTGCCTGATGGCCCCTGCCAAGATCATCGACTACATCGTGGTTCACGAGTTGAGTCACCTGCATCAACGGGATCACACGGACTTGTTCTGGAACGAGGTAGACAAGGTGATGCCGGACTATCGCGAACGCAAGGAGTGGCTGCGGCAGCGGGGGGCGGAGATGATCCTGTAGCCATTTTGTATGACGATCGATACCCGTCGGCAAGCTTCAGCGTCCGGCGCACACCGCCGGCCGCCGATCCTGCATCGGACACAAGCCCTCCACCACCGCCGCCAACGCCAGCACCCCACGGTCGTCCAGGTGGCGGCCCATGATCTGCAGCCCGATCGGCAGGCCTTCGTTGGTGAAGCCGACCGGCACCGAGGCCGCGGGCAGCCCGGTCAGGTTCGCGATCGATGAAAACGGCAGCCATGCGACCGTGTCGACCGCCTGACCGGCGATGTGCGTCGGGCCTTCCAGGTCGATGGGGAAGGCCGCGCTGGCGGTGGTCGGCGTCAACAGGAAGTCGCAGCCCTCCATGAAGCGCCACACGGTGTTGACGATGCGCTTGCGTTCCATCAGCGCGTGCGTGAATTCATCGCCGGTCCAGTCGCGCGCGAGCAGCCGCGCGAGCCAGCCGGTCAAGGTCACGCCTTGCTGCGCGGCCATGCGACGCAGGCCTGCGCGGTCGGTGTCCAGCGCGACCAGGGTCTCGAACATCGCGCCGGGGTTGCCGGTGGCGGGGTGGGCCAGTTCGACCACGCAACCGAGTTCGCGCTCGATGCGCAGCGCGGCGGCCAGCGTCGCCTCGCGTACCTGCGGGTCCACCAGCGCGAAACCCAGGTCGGGGCTGAAGGCGATGCGGATCTTGCGCAGGCTGTCGGCCGGGCGGATCGCCCAGTCGCTGCTCTCGGCTGGAATCGAGAACCGGTCGCGCGGCGTCGGCCCGGCCAGCACACACAGCGCCAGCGCCGCATCGGCCGCGGTGCGTGTGATCGGGCCGATGTGCTCGAGCGACTCCCAGCTGCTGATGCCGGGGTGGCGCTCGTCGCGGCAACCCGGGTAGACCGGCACGCGGCCCCACGACGGCTTGATGCCGAACAGCCCGCACAGGGCAGCCGGCACGCGCACCGAACCACCGCCGTCGCTGCCGATCGCCAGGGTCAGCAAACGCGCGGCCACCGCGGCGGCCGAACCGGCGCTGGAGCCGCCGGGCGTCAGCGCGGTGTTCCACGGGTTGCGGGTGGTCGGGAACAGCGGGTTGTGGCCCATCGCGCCGTAGCCGAATTCCGAGGTGTTGGTCTTGCCGATGACGATCGCCCCGGCCGCGCGCAGCCGCTCCACCACCACGTCGTCTTCGTCGGGCACGTGCTCGGCGTAGAGCCGCGAGCCGAAGGTCGTGCGCAGGCCGCGCGTGCACACCAGGTCCTTGATGGCCACCGGCACGCCGGCCAGCGGGCCGACCGCCTCGCCACGGGCCAGGCGCGCGTCGATGGCGGCGGCGGTGTGGCGCGCGCCCTCGGCGTCGAGCGTGCAGAACGCGTGCAGCGTGGGGTCCAACGTGGCGATGTTGGCCAAGGTCGTCTCGACCGCTTGCATGGCCGTCAGCCGCCCGCTGCGCAGCGCGGTGGCGAGTTCGGTCAGGCTCGGGTCCGAGCGCGCTGCTGGGCTCGATGCGTCATCTGCCAGGTTGTTCATCGCCGTTGTGCCTTTCGCATCCATTCACTTGCCTTGCCGTCATGTGTCAGCAAGCTGTGGGCCACGGGCTGCACCCGGTCGTGCACCAAGAATGTCATTCAAGTGACTTGACTGAACATCATTTCGGTGCAATCGGCAGTCAAGCGCCCTGTTTGCGGGCAGGCGCGGCCTGCGCCACCAGGGCGGCGCGCGCGGCACCGTTTTTGCTAACCACCGTCTGAGCCGCCGGCATGGCGGCCCGCTTCACTCCACGCAATGTCAGTCGACGAAAGGAATCGCGATGTCCAAGAATTTCATGGCACGCCGGGGCATGTTGGCCGCGGCCGGACTGTTGGCGCTGCAACTTGCCGCCGGGCCCGCTGCACAGGCGGCCGACCCGCTGACGGTGGGCGTGCTGCTGCCCGGCTCGAAGACCGACAAGGGCTGGATGGAGTCCGGCTACGACGGGCTGATGGCGGCGCAGAAAGAGCTCGGCCCGAAGATGAAGATGCAGATGATCGAGAACATCAAGGACGCCGACATGGAGCAGGCGCTGACCACCCTGGCGAGCAAGAACGCGCTCGTGATCGGCATCGGCGGGCAGACGCAGGCCGCGCTCACCAAAGTGGCGAAGAAGTTCCCGAAGGTGAAGTTCTCGATCGTCGGCGGCAACCGTGACGAGAGCCTGCCCAACATCGCCGGCTACGACGTGAAGCAGGCGGAGATCGCGTTCGTGGCCGGTGCCGCGGCGGCCATGATGTCCAAGACCGGCGCGATCAGCTACATCGGCGGGCTGGAAATTCCGCCGATCGTCAACGCCGGCACCGAGTTCAACAACGGCGCCAAGTTCATCAACCCGAAGATCAAGTACTTCCAGAGCTTCACCGGCGACTTCGACGACGTGGTCAAGTCGAAGGAAGGCACGCTCGCGGCCATCGCGCAGGGGGCCGACATCCACTACCACATCCTGAACCTGGGCCTGAAGGGCATGGAGCAGGCGGCCAAGGACAAGGGCACCAAGATCATCGGCAGCTACACCGACCGCTGCGGCACCGACCCGCTGTACGTGGGCTACAGCATCACCGGCGTCGGTTTCCTCGCGTCGTATGCCATCAACGAAGCGGTGGCCGGCACGTGGAAGGCAGGCTACAAGCCGTTCGGGCTGGCGATGGGGCCGAAGGCCTCGGGCATGGTGGTGTGCGGCGGCACGCCGGAGCAGAAGGCCAAGCTCGAAGAAATCAAGAAGATGATCCTGGACGGCAAGATCAAGGTGCTCGAAGGTTGAGCCGGTGACGCTGGCCGCGCTCGATCAGGCCGTGACGGTGAGCGAAGTGGGCGACGCGCCCGTCGGCGCCGCGGCGGTAGCGACGGCGCCGCTGCTGTCGCTGCGCGGCATGAGCAAGCGTTTCGCAACGCTGCAGGCGCTCGACGATGTGTCGCTCGATATCGCCGCCGGTGAGATCCATTGCCTGCTGGGCGAGAACGGCGCCGGCAAGTCCACGCTGTGCAACCTGATCTTCGGCGTCTATGCACCCGACGCCGGGCAGATGCTGCTGGGCGGGCAGGAGCATCGGCCGCACGGCCCGGCCGATGCGCTGGCGCGCGGCATCGCGATGGTCCACCAGCACTTCAGCCTGGTGCCCGACCTGACGGTGGTCGACAACCTGCTGCTCGGCCAGGCGCGCGGCATATTGAAGCGTGCCGAGTGCGCCCAG
>JANOQS010000163.1:0-1676 GCA_031414975.1 Methylibium sp.
AACGAGTCGTTCGCCACCGCGGTCGAGCGCATCGGCGGCGCGCGCTGGCTGGCGGCACACGGCAGTGCGCAGGCGCGGCTGGATTACGAGCGAATCGACGGCCGGCGCCAGGACTTCCGTGCGCTCACGCTCAAGTACCGCCAGCGGCTGGCCGACGTGTACGCCGGTGGCGCGCCGGAGGCCGACAAGCGCACCTCCAAGGCCACGTTGATGGCGCAGTTCCGCGCCGAGTTCGACGCCCTCAAGGCCGGCCGCTGGGGCGGGTTTACCGGGTATGACAGCTGGGTGGCGCGCGCCAACAATGCATCTTTCGGCGTGCTGGCGGCCTACAACGAACTGGTGCCACAGTTCGAGCGATTGTTCGAACTCCAAGGTCGCGACTTCGGGCGCTTCTACGCCGAAGTGCAACGCCTGGCCGCCTTGCCGAAAGGCCAGCGCCGCGCCGAACTGATGAAGCCGCAAGCAGGAGACTGAGCCATGCCCGACATCTGCATCCACCGCAACCACAAGCTCGGCCTGAAGAAGGCGCGCGAGGTGGCCTGGCAGTGGGCCGAAGAGGTGGAGAAGAAGTTCGACATGGAATGCACCGTGCTCGAAGGAGACACCAGCGACACGGTGCAGTTCACGCGCGCCGGCGTCAACGGCCAGCTCATCGTGGCGGCCGACCACTTCGACCTGAACGCCAAGCTGGGCTTTTTGCTCGGCGCGTTCAGCAAGACGATCGAGGGCGAGATCGAAAAGAACCTCGATGCGCTGCTGGCCAAGAGCGGCACCAAGGCCGCTGCCAAACCCAAGGCCCCAGCCGCGAAGGCCGCGGCCAAGGCCCCGAAGAAGTAGCTACTTCAGCGACTCGACCAGGTCGATGTACTCCTGCATCGCCGCCTTCGAGTCCTTGCCCTTGGCCTCGTTCCAGGCGTCCCACTTGGCGCGGCCGACCATGTCGGTGAAGCCGGGGCGCTTGCCTTCAACGTCGCCGCTGCTGGCCTGCTTGTACAGCGCGTAGAGCTTCAGCAGGGTCATGTTGTCGGGCTTCTCGGGCAAGGTCTTCGAGTCGGCAACAGCTTGCTCGAACTGCTTCTTCAGGTCGGCCATGGGGTGTCTCCAGGGTGGGTCTGCGTGAAAACGGGCATTGACGGCACCGATGTTACCCAGCATCTTGCGAGCTGCCAAAACCGTGTTCCCAGGAGACTTCTCGATGCCCCAAGCCGCTCAGCGCATGTCGCGCGTGGACACCGCGTGGTTGCGGATGGACAACGACGTCAACCTGATGATGATCGTCGGCGTGTGGCTGCTGCAGCCCGGCATCACCTATGCAGCGCTGTGCGAGCGCATCGAAGACAAGCTGCTCAAGTACCCGCGCTTCCACCAGAAGGTGGTGCAGGATGCCGCCGGCGCCACCTGGGTCAACGACGACAACTTCGACCTGCACCGCCACGTGGTGCGCGAGAAGCTGCCGAAGAAAAAGGGCCAGACCGAACGCCAGGCGCTGCAGGCGCGTGCCGGTGAACTGGCCACCACCGCGCTCGATCCGGCGCACCCGCTGTGGCAGTTCTGCCTGATCGACCATTACGAAGGCGGCAGTGCGCTGATCGCGCGCATTCACCACTGCATCGGCGACGGCATTGCGCTGATCTCGGTGATGATGTCCATCACCGACGGCGGCATGGACCCGCCCA
>JANOQS010000164.1:0-13560 GCA_031414975.1 Methylibium sp.
AGGCCGGCCTGAACATCATGATGAGCCTGAAGGGCGACGGCAAGCCGGTCAGCTTCATCGAAGACTGTGCCGTGCCGCTGGAACACCTGGCCGACTACACCGACGCGCTGACCGAAGTGTTCGCGCGCCACGGCACGCGCGGCACCTGGTACGCACATGCGTCGGTCGGTACCTTGCACGTGCGGCCGATCCTGGACATGCGTGCCGGTGGGGAGCAAGGCGGTGCCACCAAGATGCGTGCCATCGCCGAAGAAGCCGCCGTGCTGGTGCGCAAATACAAGGGCGCGTTCAGTGGCGAACACGGCGACGGGCTGTGCCGCGGCGAGTGGATCGAGTGGCAGTTCGGCCCGGCCATCAACGAAGCCTTTCGCGAGATCAAGGACGAGCTCGACCCCATCAACCTCTTCAACCCCGGCAGAATAATCGACCCGCCGAAGATGGACGACGGCGCGCTGTTCCGCTTTGCCCCGCCGACCGCGCCGCGGCCCTACCAGCGCATTGCCATCACACCGGTGCTCGACTGGTCGGCCTGGAACGTGAACGCCGACCCGGTGACCGAAGTGACCAGCGCGCCCGGCACCGGCGGCGACAGCACCGGCGGCCTGGCCAAAGCGGTGGAGATGTGCAACAACAATGGCCACTGCCGCCAATTCAACGCCGGCACCATGTGCCCGAGCTACCGAGTCACGCGCGACGAGCAGCACCTGACGCGCGGCCGCGCCAACACCTTGCGGCTGGCGCTGTCGGGCCAACTCGGCGCTGACGCTTTCACCAGCGAAGCGATGCGCGACACGATGGAGTTGTGCGTCGGCTGCAAAGGCTGCAAGCGCGACTGCCCGACCGGCGTGGACATGGCGAAGATGAAGATCGAGTTCCTGGCCCGCTACAAGGCCAAGCACGGCCACAGCCTGAAAGACCGCCTGATCGCCCACCTGCCGAACTACGCCGCGCGCGCCAGCCGCATGCCGTGGTTGATGAACCTGCGCGACACGCTGCCCGGTGCGGCCTGGTTGAGCGAGAAGTGGCTCGGCCTGTCACAAGCGCGCAGCCTGCCGCGCTGGCGCGCCGACACCTTCTGGCGCAGCGACGAGCTGTGGATGTTCGCCAGCGCCGAGGTCACCCTGGCCGCCGCGGCCGCCGGCGAAAAAGCCGCCGTGCTGTTCGTCGACACCTTCAACGGCACGTTCGAAACCGAAAACGCGCTTGCCGCCGCCGACGTGTTGAGCGCGGCCGGCTACACCTTGCACACCGTTGCCAAGGCAGGCGGCCACCATTGCTGCGGGCGCACCTTCCTCGCCGCCGGCATGGTCGATGAAGCCAAAGCCAGGGTCAGCGCGCTGATCGACGCGCTGCTGCCGTTTGCGAGCGCCGGCATCCCGATCGTCGGGCTGGAGCCTTCGTGCCTGCTGACCTTGCGCGACGAGGCGCTGGTGATGGGCCTGGGTGAGCGCGCCGAGGTCGTGGCCGGTCAGGCGCTGCTGGTCGAAGAGTTCATCGCGCGCGAAGCCAAAGCTGGCCGCTGGAGCCTGGAGCTGAAGGCGGCGGACGCGCCGATCCTGCTGCACGGCCATTGCCACCAGAAGGCGTTCGGCGCGGTCAGCCCGATCCTCGACGTGCTGCGGTTGATTCCGGGCGCACAACCCGAGCTGATCGAAAGTTCATGCTGCGGCATGGCCGGCAGCTTTGGATACGAAGCCGAACACGACGAGGTGTCGATGCAGATGGCCGAATTGAGCCTGCTGCCGGCCATCCGCCAGCGGCCCGACGCGATCATCGTGGCCGACGGCACCAGTTGCCGGCACCAGATTGCCGACGGTGCGCAGCGCGACGCGGTGCACGTGGTGCGGCTGCTGGCGTCGTTGATCGACCGGCGCGGCGACTGAGGTCGCCCGCCGGCCGAGAGGCGTATCGACCTTCAGGCCGCCGGCGCTGCCTTGGGCTCGCTGCCCGTCGGCTGGGGGCGCGGCGACGCTTCCTTCTTCCGCTGTTTCGCCCGCTTCTGCTTTTGTCGGCGGATGGCGCGGTCTTTGTCTGCACTCATGGAAATCTCGCAAAGGGTTGTGGAGGGAGCCGCTTTGTACCACCGCCTGCGCCACCGCAAGATGCCGGGTCATCGCCGATGCGGGCCGGCGCATGGCTCCGATACAGTGGCTGACCACTTTCGGAGCTCTGTCGATGATCCACGTCCTTGCCATCATCACCGCCAAGCCGGGCTTGCGCGACACCATCCTGCAGGTCTTTCGCGCCAACGTGCCCGCGGTGCTCGCCGAAGATGGCTGCATCGCCTACGAAGCCGTGGTCGACTCGAAGGCCGCGGCCACCGGCTTCGCGCAGTTCGGGCCGGACACGTTTGTCGTCGTCGAACAGTGGGCCTCGATGGAAGCCCTGCAGGCCCACGGCGTGGCGCCGCACATGAAGGCTTACGCCAGCCAGGTGAAAGACCTGACCGCAGCGCGCGCGATCCACGTGCTGGACCCGGTGACGCCATGAAAACGCTGGACGGCAAGCTCGCCTGGATCACAGGCGCCGGCAGCGGCATCGGTCTGGCGGGCGCCCAGGCGCTGGCGCAGGCGGGCGCGGTGGTGGTGATGTCGGGCCGCCGCGCAGACGTGCTGGCGGCCGAGGCGGCGAAGATCAAGGCCGACGGCGGCGTGGCCGAACTGGAGCCGCTCGACGTGGCCGACGCCGCCGCGGTGAAGCGCGCGGCCGATGCGATCCTGGCGCGCCATGGCCGCATCGACATCCTGCTCAACAGCGCCGGCACGAACACGCCGCAGCGCTTCTGGACGAACCAGAGCGTGGCCGGCTGGCGCGAGGTGTTGGGCGTGAACCTGGACGGCACGTACTGCACCGTGCACGCGGTGCTGCCGGCGATGCGCGCGCGCCGCGACGGGTTGATCGTCAATGTGTCGTCGTGGGCCGGCGTGCACAACCCCAAGCTCCCCGGCGCAGCCTACAACGCGTCGAAACACGCCGTCACGGCGATGACCGAGACGATCAACATGGAAGAAGGCGCCAACGGCATCCGCGCCTGCGCGCTGTGCCCGGCCGAGGTGGCCACGCCGATCCTCGACACACGCCCGGTGCCGCCGAGCGCGCAGGACCGCGCCCGCATGCTGCAGCCTCAGGACATGGGTGGCACGATCCGCTTCATCGCCGAGCTGCCGCCGCATGTGTGCATCAACCAGTTGATCATCAGCCCGACCTGGAACCGGATGTACATCGACAACCTGTAGCTCCGATACGATGGCGCGATGAGCGACGAGTGGAACAAGGGGTATTTTTCGGCCGGCCCGCAGCACAGCCACGAGGCCCGGCAAGGGCAGTTCGCGCGCCAGCAAGAGCAGCAACGCGAGCAGGAGGCGGCAGCCCGGGCGGCACGCGAACGCGAGCAACGATTTCAGGACCAGATGATCCGTGAGGCGATCTGGTCGGCGTCGCGGCCGGCCGGCATCGACGAGGGGCGGATCTTCAGCGGCTCGTCGAGAAGGGGCACCAGCAGCAAGGCGCAGTTCGCCACCGCCGCGCTGGTGGTGCTGTTCGTTTTCTTTGGGTGGAACGGGAGCGGGACGATGCCGACCCGGGCCGTGCCGGTTCAACACCAGCCGCCACCGGCCGTGAATTCACCGGCCGAGCCCGTGCCGGTCGATGCGCTGAACGCGCTGAATGCATCCCCCGCCTCCATGGCCGACCGCTCGGCGGCGGCACCACCGATGCCGGCGATCGATCGCTTTGCATTGCGCAAGGCCGAACTCGCGACCGGGGACAACCTGGACCTGGTGGTCTCGTGGCAGCTGCCCGACGGCGCCCGTCGCGCGGCCGCGATGGATGCCTTCATCGTCACCCGTGACGCGGCGCGGCAGCGCACTCCGCTGCTTGAACGCTGGTCGGTGTTTCCCGGCGAGTCCACCCTCCCGCTGGCGCTGCCGGCCGGCATCCTGCCTGGCAAGTACGAACTGGAAACGGTCTGGACGCTGGGGGGTGAGGCGCGCGAGATGCGCACCCACTTCACGTTGCTGGAGCGCCCGGTGACTTCGAGCGTCGGCACCCCAGTCGCCTTGCCAGCGACGCAGGCTCCGGCACACCCCGCGGTGGCGACCCTCGCGCCCTCGCCACCCCCGGTCGCGGAACCCCCGCCGACACCTCCCGCGGAGCAGGCACCCGCCGCCCGCGAACCCGTGCTGCCTGTGACAGCCGCATCACCGCCGGCCCGGGCACGGACTCCCGCCAACGACCCGCTCTACACGGGCGGTTGACGCTGTCTTTGCGCTCGGTACCGGCGCAGGGATCGGGCGCTGGGATGCGGCGCCTGGATCCGGCGCTCACACCAGCGGCGCGCCCAAGCCTTCCTGAGCAAAGACCCGTTGCACCGCCGGCCGCGCCAGCACGCGCTGCAGAAACGGGCCAAGGTTCGGCAGGCTGCGCGCCGGGCGTGCGAAGCCACGCGTCCAGCGGCACAGCATCAACGCGTACAGGTCGACCGCACTGAAGGACTCGCCGGACAGCCAGGGCTGGCCGTGGCGTGCCAGTTCGGCGTCGAGCTGGTCGAGCATGGCGCCGATCTTGGCCTCGGCGTGGGCCTTGACCTGCGCTGCCGCAGCGGCGTTGCCGTCGTCCACCATGCGTTCAGGGTAGAAGTAGTGGATCAGCATGGCCTGCAAGGTGTTGGTCAACCACGCCAGCCATTTGTAGAAGTGCGCCCGGTCGGTGCTGCCCAGCGCCGGCGCCAGCCGCGCCTGCGGGTGCGTGTCCACCAGGTGCAGGCAGATCGCCGCGGTTTCGTACAGCACCAGGTCGGGCTCGGTCTGCACCAGCACCGGGATCAAGCCGTTCGGGTTCAGACGCAGGTAGTCGGGCTGCTTGTGTGCGCCCCGGGCCCGGTCGACGAGCTCGAGCTCGTAAGGCACGCCCAGTTCTTCGAGCAGCATGTGCGGCGTGAGGCTGGCATTGCCGGGGAAGTAGTGCAGGTGAAGCATGGATGCGGGTGTGAGGCGGAAGTGGGAACCCGTGGGAACAGGTCCAACGGGGCGCATTATCCATTCACAGTCCATGCACAGGAGCCGCAGGCACTCACCGGCACCTGATTTGCAGCCGCGTGTCTACGCTGCGGCCTTGCGGCCGTTCGCGGTCGTGTTGCCGGGCAAGGTGTTGTCGAGCAGCACCGAGCCGTCTTCGAGCGTGTGAATGGCGCCGCTGCGCTCCAGGCTGCGCAGCACGCGACCGGTCATCTCGCGCGACGCTCCGACGACCTTGGACAGCTTTTCGCGCGAGACCCGGTGGCGAATCAACATCTGTCCACCGTTCTCTTCGGCCATCTCGAGCAACTCGTGCGCCACGCGGCCATAGACGTCGAGCAAGGCGAGGTTGGTGATGTGACGGTCGGCGCAACGCAGGCGCCGCACCAGGCCCAGCAGGATCGCAAACGACAGGCTGTTGCTGTGCGGCAGGCAGGCCGCGAACTGGGACCGACCGAGCGTCAACAGATCGCAGTGCGTTTCGGCGCGCACCGTGGCCGAGTGCGGTTGGTCGTCGATCAGACTCATCTCGCCCAGATGATCGCCAGCGTGCAATGTGGCCAGCGTGACTTCGCGCTGGCGCGCGTCGGCAATGTATACACGCGCTTCGCCGGTGAGCAGGATGAACAGCGCATTCGATTGTTGCGACTGCTCGACGATCACGTCGCCCCGCTGCACGCGGCGCCGGACCATACCTTCCCCCACGGCGCGCAGTTGTTCATCATCAAGCAGGGCAAACAGCGGCACGCGCCGTAGCAATTCCAGATCGGGCAACCAACTCATTCGGACCATCGAAGTGACGATGACCAAATTGTGATCTCGCTGCTCGCACAAACAATAGGAAGCTGCCCGAGTTCAGGCCCCTCCTTCAGGGGGGTTCGCTGCGCTGTTGTGGAGCAATTTTTACGATGTCACGGCCTGGCGCACCGCGCGTTCCCATCCGGCCATCAGCTCTGCTGCGCGATCGCGCGAAAGCGTCGGATGAAAAGTGCGTTCGGCTTGCCACTGCTGTGCCAATTCGGTAAGGCTTTTGTATACACCGCACGACAAGCCTGCCAAATATGCCGCCCCCAACGCGGTGGTCTCGATCACGCGCGGCCGCACGACCGGAATGCCGAGCAAGTCGGCCTGGAACTGCATCAGCAAATTGTTGACACAGGCGCCGCCATCGACGCGCAATTCTGTGACAGGTGCGCCGCCGACGGCCACCGCGTCGCGGCTCATTGCGAGAAGCAGTGCCGCACTCTGAAAAGCAATGCTCTCGAGCGCCGCGCGCGCAATGTGCGCCACCGTGCTGCCACGTGTGAGGCCCACGATCGCGCCGCGCGCATCGGCCTTCCAGTACGGCGCGCCCAGGCCGGTGAAGGCCGGCACGAACATCACGCCGCCGCTGTCGGGCACGCTCTCGGCGAGCTGCTGCACTTCGCCGCTGGCCTTGATGGCGTGCAAGCCGTCGCGCAACCACTGCACCACCGCACCGCCGATGAACACGCTGCCTTCGAGTGCGAACTCGGGTGTGGCCGTGGGCTGCGCCGCGCTGGTCGTGATGAGGCCGTTCTGAGAAGCCTGGAAACGCTCGCCGGTGTGCATCAGCATGAAGCAGCCGGTGCCATAGGTGTTCTTCGCCAGGCCGGCCTTGAAGCAGGCCTGGCCGAACAGCGCGCTCTGCTGGTCGCCGGCCACACCGCCGATCGGGATCGATGCGCCGAGCAGCTCCTTGCGCGTGTGCCCATAAACATGGCTCGACGCATGCACGTTGGGCAGCACCTCGGGCGGCACGTCGAGCAGCTTCAGCAGTTCGGCGTCCCATTGATTCGTGTGCACGTTCAACATCAAGGTGCGCGAGGCATTGCTGACGTCGGTGGCGTGAACCTGTCCACCGGTGAGTTGCCACATCAGCCAGCTGTCCACCGTGCCGAAGGCAAGTTCGCCGCTCACGGCGGCGGCACGTGCGCCGCTCACATGGTCGAGCAGCCACTTGAGCTTGGTGCCGGAAAAATAGGCGTCGAGGATCAGCCCGGTCTTGTCGCGGAACGTCGCTTCCAGGCCGCGCGCGCGCAGCGCGGCGCAGGTGGGTTCGGCGCGCCGGTCTTGCCACACGATGGCGTTGTGAATCGGCTCGCCGGTGGCGCGGTTCCACACCAGCGTGGTCTCACGCTGGTTGGTGATGCCGATGGAGGCCACGTCCGCCGCCGCGATGCCGGCCTTGGCCAGCGCCTCTTGGGCGGTGGCGAGCTGCGTGGCCCAGATCTCCTTCGGGTCGTGTTCCACCCAGCCGGGCTGCGGGTAGATCTGGCGGAACTCGCGCTGCGCCATCGCGGCGATGCGGCCTTGCGCATCGAACACGATGCTGCGCGAACTGGAAGTGCCCTGGTCGAGGGCGAGCAGGTAGGTCATGGGTCTCTTCTCCTGAAAGGTTTCACCGCAGAGGCGCAGAGAGCGCAGAGGCCACTCAGAGGCCATGCAGAGAAGTACCGTCCCTTCTAGTGCTCCTCTGCGAAGCTCTGCGTTCTCTGCGTCACTGCGGTGAAGTAAAAGTCAGGTGCCCGCCGCCACGTCGCAGCGAACACCGGCTTCGGCCAACAGCGCGGGGTAAGGCGCGGGCGGCACCGCGTCGGTGAACAGCCGGTCGAGCTGGCTCAGCCGCGCCAGTTCCACCATCGCCGGGCGGTTGAACTTGCTGTGGTCGGTGGCCAGCCACACCTGGCGCGAGTGTTCGATGATGGCGCGCGAGACCTTGACCTCGTGGTAGTCGAAGTCGCGCAGGCTGCCGTCGGCTTCGATGCCGGACGTGCCGATCAGCCCGATGTCGGCCTTGAACTGGCTGATGAACTCCACCGTCACCTCGCCGACGATGCCGCGGTCGCGCGAGCGCACCACGCCGCCGGCCACGATCACCTCACAGTCGGGGTTGTCAGACAGGATCGCCGCCACGTTCAGGTTGTTGGTGATCACGCGCAGGCCCTTGTGGCGCAGCAGTTCGCGTGCGATCGCCTCGGTGGTGGTGCCGATGTTGATCAGCAGCGAGCAGCCGTTGGGCACCGCTTGCGCCACTGCGCGCGCAATGCGCTGCTTGGCGCCCTCGTTGAGCAATTGGCGTTGGCGGTAAGCGATGTTTTCGGTGGTCGAACTCGGCACCCGCACGCCACCATGAAAGCGCGCCAGCAGGCCGGCTTCGGCCAGCAGGGTCACGTCACGCCGCACCGTCTGCAAGGTCACGCCGAAGCGTTCGGCCAAGGTCTCGACAGACACCGATTCGAGGCGCCGCACCTCTTTCAGCAGGTCGGCCTGCCGCGGGTTGGGGTTCATGGCCAAAAGGCTAAACGAATCAATACGAACCCTTGTGAGGGGATTCCCGGGTAGAAAAGGAACAATCGATAAGTAGTATGGAAACCAAGCGAAAACAATAGAACGTGAGACCCCTAGTTTGAAGGCGCATCCAGTCCACCCAGTCAATGCCGAAGACTCGCGCGCCTCGCAAAGTTGCGACGTGCTCGTGGTCGGAGGCGGCATCAATGGTGCCGGCATCGCGCGCGACCTGGCTGGGCGCGGCGTGAGCGTGCTGCTGTGCGAGAAGGACGACCTGGCCTCGCACACGTCGTCCAGCAGCACCAAGCTGATCCACGGCGGGCTGCGCTACCTGGAGTACTACGAGTTCTCGCTCGTGCGCAAGGCGCTCGCCGAGCGCGAGGTGCTGCTCAAGAGCGCGCCGCACATCATGTGGCCGCTGCGCTTCGTGATGCCGCACGACCCCGGCATGCGGCCGGTCTGGATGATCCGCGCCGGGCTGTTCCTGTACGACCACCTGGCCAAGCGCGAGGTGCTGCCCGCGTCGCGCACCGTCAACCTGCGCGACCACGTGGCCGGCAAGCCGCTCAAGCGCAGCTTCACCAAGGGCTTTGTCTATTCCGACGGCTGGGTCGACGACGCGCGCCTGGTGGTGCTCAACGCGGTCGACGCCGCCGAACGGGGTGCCACCGTGCTGACGCGCTGGCGCTGCGTGGATGCGCAGCGCGGCGCCACCCACTGGCAGGTGCGGCTGCAAAGTGCGGCCGGCGAAACACGCCGGGTGACAGCACGTGCGCTCGTCAACGCCGCCGGCCCGTGGGCGGCGCAGTTCCTCAGCGACCACGCGCATGCGCCGCGGCCCAAGGCGCTGCGGCTCGTGAAGGGCAGCCACATCGTCGTGAAGAAGCTGTTCGGGCATGAGTACGCCTACATCTTCCAGAACCCCGACAAGCGCATCATCTTTGCGATCCCCTACGAAGGCGAGTTCACGCTGATCGGCACCACCGACCTGGAGCACCACGGTGCCATCGGCGCAGCGCGCATCGACGCAAGCGAGATCGACTACCTGTGCGAGCAAGCGAGTCGCTATTTCGAGCAGGCGGTGACGCCGGCCGACGTGGTGTGGACCTACTCCGGCGTGCGCCCGTTGCTCGACGATGAATCCGGCGACCCGTCGGCAGTGACCCGCGACTACTCACTGGAGCTTGACACGGCGGCGCCCGGCGCGCCCCTGCTGTCGGTATGGGGCGGCAAGATCACCACCTTCCGCAAGCTCGCCGAAGAGGCCGCCGACCTGCTCGCCGGGCCGCTGCAGACGACCCGCGGCGCATGGACTGCCGGCACCCAACTGCCCGGCGGCGACCTGAATGCTGCCGCCGGCAAGCCGGGCTCGGCACGCGCCGATGTGGTGGCCGAATTCACCCGCTTTGCCAAGGCGCTGGCGCAACAGCACCCCCACGTTCCGCCCGCCGTGTGCCAGCGCCTGGCGCGCTGCTACGGCTCGCGCGCCAATGTGCTGCTGGGCCAGAAAGACGGCCTGGGCCGCGAGATCGCCAACGGCCTGTTCGAGGCCGAGCTGAACTATCTGCACACGCACGAATGGGCCCGGAGCGCCGAAGACGTGCTGTGGCGGCGCACCAAGCTCGGCCTGCACATGAACGCTGCCCAGCGCGACACCGTCGATGCGTGGTGCGGTGCGCATTGGCGTGCAGAATCGCCACCCGACCGAGCCAGGGAGCCGGCATGAAGCTGATGCTCGAACGCATCGAACAACGCCAGGGCGCGCAAGTGCACCTGTACCCGCTGGACCTCACGTTGGTGCCGCTGGCCGTGACCGTGCTGCTGGGCGCCACGCAGGCCGGCAAGACCACCTTGATGCGCGTGATGGCCGGGCTCGACAAACCGAGCAAGGGCCGCGTGATGGCCGACGGAGCCGACGTGACCGGCCTGCCGGTGCGCGAGCGCAATGTGGCGATGGTCTACCAGCAGTTCATCAACTACCCGTCGATGACCGTCGCCGACAACATCGCCTCGCCGCTGAAGCTGCGCCGCGAGGCGAACATCGATGCGAGAGTGGGCGAACTGGCCGCCAAGCTTCACATCGAGCCGTTCCTGAAGCGTCTGCCGGCCGAACTGTCCGGCGGCCAGCAGCAGCGCGTGGCGCTGGCACGCGCGCTGGCCAAGAAAGCGCCGCTGATGCTGCTCGACGAACCACTCGTGAACCTGGACTACAAGCTGCGCGAAGAGCTGCGCGACGAGCTCTCGCAACTTTTCGCCAGCGGCGAATCGACCGTGGTCTACGCCACCACCGAACCCACCGAAGCGCTGCTGCTGGGCGGCTACACCGCGGTGATGGACGCCGGCGAACTGCTTCAGTACGGGCCGACGACCGAGGTGTTTCACCACCCGAAGTCGATCCGCGTCGCGCGCGCCTTCAGCGACCCGCCGATGAACCTGGTTGCCGCCAGTGCCACCGCGCAGGGCGTGCGCCTGGCACCCGACACCGCGCTGGCCGTCAGGCTGCCGGCCGACAGCGCGGCGGTAGCCGGCGCGCTGACCGTCGGCGTGCGCGCCAGCGCGCTGCGCGTGCGCGAGCGCGCAGGCGACATCGCGCTGCCGGGCATGGTGGAGCTGGCCGAAATCTCCGGCTCCGACACTTTCGTGCACGTCGACACCCCCGTCGGGGAACTGGTTGCGCAGCTCACCGGCGTGCACGTCTTTACCCTCGGCGAAGCGATCACGCTGTACCTGAACCCGGAACAGGTCTACGTATTCGATGCCCGTGGCGACCTGTTGTTGGCGCCCGTTGCGAGGCAGAGGAACTGACATGGCCCGCATCGACCTCGACCTGGCGCACGCCTACAAGCCCAACCCGCAGCGCGACGAAGACTACGCGCTGCTGCCGCTGAAGATGAGCTTCGCCGACGGCGGCGCGTATGCGCTGCTCGGGCCCTCGGGCTGCGGCAAGACGACCATGCTCAACATCATCTCGGGGCTCGTCAAACCCTCGCATGGCAGCGTCAAGTTCGACGCCAAGGACGTCACCGGCCTGACACCGCAGCAGCGCAACATCGCGCAGGTGTTCCAGTTCCCGGTGATCTACGACACGATGACGGTGGCCCAGAACCTCGCCTTCCCGCTGAAGAACCGCGGCGTCGCGCCCGAGCGCATCAAGCAGCGCGTCGGCCAGATCGCCGAGATGCTGGAAATGAGCGGCCAGCTGGGCATGCGCGCCGCCGGCCTGGCCGCCGATGCCAAGCAGAAGATCAGCCTCGGCCGCGGCCTGGTGCGCGAAGACGTGAGCGCGGTGCTGTTCGACGAGCCGCTGACGGTGATCGACCCGCACCTGAAGTGGCAGTTGCGCCGCAAGCTCAAGCAGATCCACCACGAACTGAAGCTGACCTTGATCTACGTGACGCACGACCAGATCGAAGCACTGACCTTCGCCGACCAGGTGGTGGTGATGACGCGCGGCCGCGCGGTGCAGGTCGGCAGCGCGTCAGACTTGTTCGAGCGCCCGCAGCACACCTTCGTCGGCCACTTCATCGGCTCACCAGGCATGAACTTCCTGCCGGCGCGGCGCACCGCCAACGGCCTGGACGTTGCCGGCCATGCGCTCGCCGCCAGCGCCCGCATGCCGGCGGGTGTAGACGCCTTCACCCTCGGCGTGCGCCCCGAGTATGTGACCCTGGCGAACGCCAACGACCCTGGTGCCGTGCCGGCCACGGTGACGCAGGCGCAGGACATCGGCACGTACTGGCTGGTCAGCGCCACGGTCGGCGCGGGTGGCTCGAGCAGCAGCACATCGACGGTGCGCGCGCGCCTGGCCCCGGACCAGCGCATTCCGAAGGTCGGCGACGCGGTGTGGCTGTCCATCGTCGGCACGCACACCTGCTGGTACCGCAACGAAGAACTGATCGCGGAGGCCACACCATGAAGCCCGTCAACCAGAAAGCCTGGCTGTTGATACTGCCGGTGGTGCTGTGCGTGGCGTTCTCGGCCATCCTGCCGCTGATGACGGTGGTGAACTACTCGGTGCAGGACATCATCTCGCCCGAACGGCGCATCTTCGTCGGCACCGAGTGGTTCAAGTCGGTGATGCGCGACGACGACCTGCAAGGCGCGTTGCTGCGCCAGATCACCTTCTCGTTTTCGGTGCTGCTGGTCGAGATTCCGCTCGGCATCGCCTTGGCGCTGAGCATGCCAGCCAGTGGCTGGCGTTCGTCGGCGGTGCTGGTGCTGGTGGCCATCTCGCTGCTGATCCCGTGGAACGTGGTCGGCACCATCTGGCAGATCTACGGCCGCGCCGACATCGGCCTGATGGGCGCGGCGCTGAAGGCCATCGGCATCGAGTACAGCTATACCGGCAACGCCACGCACGCCTGGCTCACGGTGTTGCTGATGGACGTGTGGCACTGGACGCCGCTGGTCGCGCTGCTGTGTTTTGCCGGCCTGCGCGCGATCCCCGACGCCTACTACCAGGCCGCGCGCATCGACGGCGCCTCCAAGTTCGCGGTGTTCCGCTACATCCAGCTGCCCAAGCTGCGCGGCGTGCTGATGATCGCGGTGCTGCTGCGCTTCATGGACAGCTTCATGATCTACACCGAACCCTTCGTGCTGACGGGCGGCGGGCCGGGCAATGCCACCACCTTCCTGTCGCAGTACCTGACCCAGAAGGCCGTCGGCCAGTTCGACCTGGGGCCTGCGGCGGCGTTTTCGCTGATCTACTTCTTGATCATCCTGCTGCTGTGTTTCATCCTCTACAACTGGATGCAGCGGGTGGGGACGCAGGACAAGGTGGAGGGGGTATGAGCGCTTCACTCGTCGAAACCTCCTGCGTGCGGTGGTGCGGCTCGCGGCGGGCGGTGCCCGGCGGGGACTCAAGCGGGAGCGGTCGGCGGGTACACCGACTGCACTGCGGTGCTCGGTCATGCGGCCCGTCGCCGAACTCGCTCCGCTTGCTTCGCCGCGCTACGCTCAAACAGGCGGCGACAAGTCAGTCTACGAACGCGCTCCGCGCGGGGCCGCAAGCCCTGCGCGGATCAAAGCCCCAGAAATCGCCCCCGCCGGGCGCCGCCCGCCGCGAGCGGAACCGCTTTTGCTCTTTGCCGCAAACAGAAAAGCCGGTGCCGCAAAGGTGCGTTCGGGCAGGTCGGGGGGCGCCTCTGAGGCGGCGAGGAGCGGAGCTCTGGGGTCGGCGCGCTTGCGCGCTTCGTAAACTGACTCGCCGCGGTTGTTTGAACGAAATGAGCGCAGC
>JANOQS010000165.1:0-12658 GCA_031414975.1 Methylibium sp.
GGCGTGGTGGCCGGCATCACGCCGTTCAACTTCCCGTGCATGGTGCCGATGTGGATGTACCCGGTGGCGCTGGCCTGCGGCAACAGCTTCATCCTGAAGCCGAGCGAGCGCGATCCCTCATGTTCCCTGTTCATGGCTGAATTGCTCAAGCAGGCCGGCCTGCCCGACGGTGTGTTCAACGTCGTGCAGGGCGACAAGGTGGTGGTCGATGCGCTGCTGACGCACGCCGACGTGAAGGCGCTCAGCTTCGTCGGCTCCACGCCGACCGCGCAGTACATCTATGAGACCGGCGCGCACCACGGCAAGCGGGTGCAGGCGCTGGGCGGCGCAAAGAACCACATGGTCGTGATGCCCGACGCCGACATCGAGCAGGCGGTTGACGGCCTGATCGGGGCCGGCTACGGCTCGGCCGGCGAGCGCTGCATGGCCATCAGCGTGGCGGTGCTGGTGGGTGACGTGGCGGACAGAATAGTGCCGAAGCTCGCCGAACGCGCCAAGACGCTGAAGATCAAGAACGGCATGGAGCTCGATGCCGAGATGGGCCCGATCGTCACGAAGCAGGCGCTCGATCGCATCGAGGGCTACATCGGCCTCGGCGTGGAAGAAGGCGCCAAGCTCGTGGTCGATGGGCGCGGCCACAAGGTCAAGGGTTTCGAGGCCGGCTTCTTCACCGGCGGCACGCTGTTCGACCACGTCACGCCTGCGATGCGCATCTACAAGGAAGAGATTTTCGGCCCGGTGCTCGCGTGCGTGCGCGTGAAAGACCTGGCCGAGGCGGTGCAGCTCGTCAACGAACACGAGTTCGGCAACGGCGTGGCCTGCTACACGAGCGACGGCAACGTGGCGCGCGAGTTCTCGCGCCAGGTGCAGGTGGGCATGGTCGGCATCAACGTGCCGATTCCGGTGCCGATGGCCTGGCACGGCTTCGGCGGCTGGAAGCGCAGCCTGTTCGGTGACATGCACGCCTACGGCGAAGAGGGCGTGCGCTTCTACACCAAGCAGAAGAGTGTGATGCAGCGCTGGCCGGCCAGCATTGCCAAGGGCGCCGAGTTCGTGATGCCGACCGCCAAGTAGCGAAATAGCGCCGAGTCGCAGGTCGGCGGCGTCGCTTCGATCAGTCGGACGCGCGCGGCGTGTTCCAGCTCACCAGGTTCGCGCCGTTGCCGACCACCACAGTGCGCGTTTCGACGACGCCCTTGAACGTGGCCTCGGCGGTGTAGCGGCCCGGCGGCAGCTTGACCAGCAGGTGCGGGCCGGCGTTCGGGATCGTGATCACTTCGCGGTTGCCCTCGCGCAAGGTCACCCGCTCGGCCACGCCGTACTCGCCGCCGCGGCCGCTGAAGACGAAGCGCAGCCCGAACTCGCCAGTGCGCGACTTCATGTAGTTGGCGTCGGCAATGTTCGCGCCGCCGTTGATCACCTCGATGCCGTTGATGACCTGCACCCGGCTGAGCGGCGCTTCCCCCTCGGCGACGATCGGGCCCACAGGCCGTTGATTGACAGCCTGGGCCATGGCTGGGGTCACGCTTGCCAGCGCGCTAGCCACCGCAACGGCCAGCACAACAAAAGTCTTCATGACGATCTCCAAGGTGGGTTTGTCTGGAAGCCACCTTAGGCAATCACCCCCGTGCAGTCTGTCGGCTGGGGCTGGGCGGGCCTGTAGGAGCTTGCCGACACCGTAGCTTTGCGGCCCGGCGCGGCGCGGCGCAGCGCTTAGGATGGGCCGAGCTTGCCCCGTGCTCACCCGCAACCCCAGCCGTGAACCTCCCGCCGATGCCCCACGCCGTCAGCCTGATCACCACCCTCGCCGCCGGTTTTGGCCTGGCATTGATCTTCGGCTTCATCGCTGCGCGGCTCGGCCTGCCGGCGCTGGTGGGTTACCTGCTGGCCGGCATTGCGATCGGCCCGGCCACACCCGGCTTCGTGGCCGACGCCGACATTGCCGCACAACTGGCCGAGATCGGTGTGATGCTGCTGATGTTCGGCGTCGGCCTGCACTTCAGCGTCGACGACCTGCTGGCGGTGCGCAAGCTGGCGGTGCCAGGCGCCGTGGTGCAGATGGCGGTGGCCACCGCCTTGGGCGCCGGCGTGGCCACCTTGTGGGGCTGGTCGCTGGGCGGCGCGCTGGTGTTTGGCCTCGCCTTGTCGGTGGCCAGCACGGTGGTGCTGCTGAAGGCGCTGGAGAGCCGGGGCATCGTCGATTCGGCCAACGGACGCATCGCGATCGGCTGGCTCGTCGTCGAAGACCTGGCGATGGTGCTGGTGCTGGTGCTGCTGCCGGCGCTGGCACCTTCGCTCGGCGGCACGGCGCTGAAGGAGTCGACCCAGAGCACCGGCATCACGGTGCTGATCACGCTGGCGCAGGTCGGCGGCTTCATCGCCTTCATGCTGATCGGCGGGCGCCGGCTGTTCCCGTGGATCCTGTGGCACGTGGCCAAGACCGGCTCACGCGAGCTGTTCACCTTGTGCGTGGTGGCGGCGGCGGTGAGCATTGCCTACGGGTCGGCGGCGCTGTTCGGCGTGTCGTTCGCGCTCGGCGCGTTCTTCGCCGGCATGGTGCTGCGCGAGTCCGAATTCAGCCAGCGTGCCGCCGAGCAGACGCTGCCGCTGCAGGACGCGTTCGCGGTGCTGTTCTTCGTTTCGGTGGGCATGCTGTTCGACCCGAACATCCTGCTCGACGAGCCGCTGCACGTGCTGGCCACGGTCGCCATCATCGTGCTCGGCAAGTCGATCGCCGCGGTGACCCTGGTGCTGGCGTTCCGCTACCCGGTGAAGACGGCGCTGACCGCGGCCGCCAGCCTGGCGCAGATCGGCGAGTTCTCGTTCATCCTGGCCGGGCTGGGCATGTCGCTCGGCTTGTTGCCGAAAGAAGGCCAGAGCCTGATCCTGGCCGGTGCGCTGATCTCGATCGCGATCAACCCGCTGGTGTTCAGCGCGGTCGACCCGATCCAGCGCTGGCTGCTCAAGCGCCCCGGCCTGGCACGCCGCCTGGAGCCGGCCGAGAGCCCGCTGGCCGAATTGCCGATGACGACCGAAGCCAGGTACCTGTCACGCCAGGTCGTGCTGGTGGGCTGGGGCCGCGTGGGCAAGCGCATTGCCGACGCACTGGCAGCGCAAGGCGTGCCCTTCGTCGTGGCCGAGTCGAACCGCGAGTTCGTGCAGACCCTGCGCGACCGCAACATTCCCGCCGTGTGGGGCGACGCGACCGAAGCCGAGGTGCTGATCCAGGCGCACATCAAGGACGCCCGCGCACTCGTCATCGCCACGCCGGAGACCTTGCAGGTGCGCAGCATGGTCGAGATCGCGCGCACGCTGAACGCCGGCATCCAGATCGTGGTGCGCAGCCACAACGTCGAAGAGGCCGAGCTGCTCGAGAAAGAGGGCGCCGGCACGGTGTTCGTCGGCGAGAGTGAACTGGCGAATGCGATGGTTCGGCATGTGCTGGAACTGGTGAAGGTGCCAGCCGGGGCGTCGCACTGAGCCGGGCGCGGCGTTCAGGTGCCGACGAGCCTGGACCTTTGCCCGTCGAGATCTGCGTGGGGCCGAGGCCATCGGGTGACCGGCTCCGCGAATGTCCCCCGATGTCGCAGATCACGACCCGCCGACGAACATCGCTGCACCAACCTGTTCGCCTGTCAAGCGACGCCCGATCGATTCAATTCTTCGGCCCGTCAAGAAAGCTCTGGACAACGCGAAACAGCTGCATGCGGTTTCGCTCCAGCATGATCGAGTGCGTCCCCTCGCCGATCTCGACGTACTGCTTCATCGGTGCGTTGGCGAGTAACGGGAACAGCGCCTGAGCCATGTATGACGGCGTGTCGGCGTCCCACTCGCCCTTGACCAGCAGCGTTGGCACCCTGATGGCTGCCGGATCGTAGGGCGGCGTCCATTCGCCCGACGGCTGTACCGTGGGCAAGCCGCCGTTCGGGGCCCGCATGACCGCCGGCGACTGCATCGATCCCCATGGGTCGGTCGCAAGGTTGGCCGCCACCCAGGTCTCGAACCAACTGCGAGAAACGAGTTGTTCCTGCTTGTTTTGCGCCACGCCGGCCAGCCAGCGCGACTTGGCCGCCGCAACGTTGACGAGTCGGTACGCCGCCTTGACATCGGTTCCGCCAGCCGCTCCCGACGGGGTCTTTCGCTGCCACACCGGCGCGTAGAGCACCAGGCGGTTGACCTTGTCGCCATGGACAGCGGCGTAGCGTCCCATGATGGCGGACCCCCAGGACCAGCCGATCAAACCGATCCGCTCGACGTTGTGTCGGCGCCGGATGAAATCGACGGCGGCGTCGACATCGTCGACCGCCTCGCCCAAGGTCGCCACGGGCGGATTGCGATCGGGCGGCTCGGACATTGCAGGGGGTCGGGTCGACCTGCCATAGCCGCGCACGTCGACCAAGTAGACGTCGTAGCCGGCCCGTGCGATGTAGTCCATCCACGACAGACCGTCCAGAGACAAATCGAACGTCGACTCGGACGGGAAGGTGACGCCGTGAACGAAGAGCACGATGCGGTTGGAAGGGAACGCCTCCGCCCCGTTCACCCGTTTGTTGCGAACGAAGAGCTCGATGCCTGCCGATTTCGACGGAACGTGGAAGTCGGCGACCGCCAGGGCCGGCATGTCCGGTGCCAAGGGTGCGGCGGCGCATCCTGCCAGGGCGAAGGCAGGCAGCACAAGAAGCCGCAGGCCGGCCATCGCCGACACGATGGTGACTGCGGCGAACCGTTGGCGCAAGCTGTTCAACATGATCGACTCCGGCAGCTCAGTGGAGACGCCAATATGAGCTCGGCGCACCTGCGAGTCCTGAAATTTGCTGCGTGCGGGCTGAATAAGCCTGAGTAACGCTGTACTTCGGCGCGGGCTCGGGCGCAAACTTCGCCACGAATAGCGAATCTCACCGATGGGCCGGACCGAGGAATTCACCGCCGCGACGTTCCGATTCGACGCCTTCGAGCTCGACGGGCCGCGGCGCACGCTACGGCGCTCGGGCGCCGACGTCGAACTGCGACCGTTGGCCTTCGATGCGCTCGCCTTCCTGGTGCGCCACGCGGGCCGCGTCGTGACCAAGGACGAGTTGATCGCCGCCGTCTGGCCGGGGCTCGTGGTGACCGACGACTCGATCGCGCGCTGCATCAGCGACATCCGGCGTGCGCTCGGCGACGTCGAGCAGAAGATCATCAAGACGGTGCCGCGGCGCGGCTACTCGCTGGCCGTCCCGGCAACCATGGACGGGCTGGGTTTCGCCCAACCTGAGCCCGCCGAACTGGCCGTGGCCCGTGCGGACCGAGCGCCACTTGCCCCGGCGGCAAGAAAGGACCCGGGTCGGCCACCCGTGCGAGTGTTCATGGCGAGTGGTCTGGTGATCGGAGCGGTTGTTGCTGCCCTGAGCGTCGGCTTGATCTGGGCGCCCTGGTCGTCTCAGCAGCGCGGCCAAGTCGCAGCAGCAGCCCGACCGGGGCTGTCGATCGTGGTGCTGCCGCTGGCGAGTGAGGGCGGCGACCCGGCACAGGACCGCCTGGCCGCCGCGCTCACCGACGAGATCACGGTCGACCTGTCGCGCATTCCTGAGACTTTCGTGATCGCCCGCGCCACCGCGGACAGCTACCGCGGCCGCAGCATCGACGTACGTCAGGTGGGCCGCGAGCTCGGCGTGCGCTACGTGCTCGAGGGTGGCCTGGTACGTCTGGGCGACTCAGTGCGGCTGACCCTGCAGCTCGTCGACAGCGAGAGCGGGCGCGCCCTGTGGGCAGACCGCATCGATGGCGAGCTGCCCGACCTTCCTGCGCTATACCGCCGAGTCACCGGAACGGTGGCGAGGTCGCTGGATCTGACGCTGCAGGAAGTGGAAACCGCACGTGCGCGAGCGCGGCCCGGTGCCGACTTGCAGGACCTGTTGCTGCAGGCGCGTTGGCTGCTGCAGTTCAACCGGACGACGCCGGACTCCGTGCAGCAGGCGCGCCAGCTGCTCGAGCGGGCGAGCGCGCGCGACCCGGGGTCGGCACTCGCCTTCGCGCTGCTGGCACAGACCTACAACTACGACGTGTCGCAGCGCTGGCTGAGCCTGCGCGGCGCGACGCGCGAGCAGTGGCTGCAACAGGCCGACAGACTCTCAGAGCGGGCCTTCCAACTGGATCATGCCGATGCACGTGTCGTCGGCGTGCGCGGTACGACGCTCGCGCTGGCCGGCCGCTCCGAGCAGGCCGTGGAGTTGCTCGAGCGCCAGATCGGACTCAATCGCAATGATGCAAGCGCCTGGTTCTGGCTCGGTTATGCCCGTTGCACGCTCGGCCGGCAGGATGAAGCGATCGCCGCCCTTGTGCAGGCGCGGCGGCTCAGCCCGCGCGATCCGAATCTCAACGGCATCTTCGTCGTTACCGCGGCGGCACATCTGTACCTGGGCCGCGATCGCGAGGCGCTCGAATGGGCGCAGCGCTCGGTGCTCGAGCGGCCGCAGCACGCGGTGGCTCATTCGTGGGTCGCCGCGGCGGCAGCGAACCTTGGCGAAACGGAAACCGCACGCGCGGCGCTGGCCGAGTTCAGGGGGCGACTGCCCGCTTACACGATTTCGTCGTTCCGCAACGAACGGCTGTGCGCCAACGATCTCTGTCGCAGCCAGCGCGAGCGCTACTACGCTGGGCTGGCGAAGGCTGGGCTGCCCGAATAGCTTGACTTCGCGCTGCGGGGCCGTCTTCGGGGGGCTCCGCATCGGCCGAGCGCCCAGGCTCACGGACCCAGCCTCACCCGCCCACCAACTCCATCAACTTCCGCGGTTCTTGCAAAGGTAGGCCAGCGGCTCGGCGACGCTTTCGACCTTCAGCCGCGCAACGTGCGTGATGCGGCGTGAGGCCTTGATCGCAAAACGAAAGTCGGCCTGCTCAGGTTCCGATGACCCCGCCGTCCTTGCGCCGGATCACCACGGTGGCCGAGCGTGGCCGGCCGCCGCTGCGGTAGTCGGGCCAGGCCGAGTACTTCGTCGGCTCGGCCGGGTCGCTGCGGTCGCTCGGCGTTTCGCCAGGGTGCTGGATGTTGATGAACATCGTGCGCAGGTCGGGTGTCAGCGTGGCGCCGGTCACTTCGCAGTTCACCGGCCCGGTCATGAAGCGGCGCACCTCGCCGCTGCTGCGGTCGCAGGCCAGCATCTGGTTGTTGCCCACGCGCAGCAGTTCGCCCTTGTACATCTGCGTCGCGTGCGCATCGGTCTGGATCCACAACACGCCGCGCGCGTCGAGCACCAGGCCGTCGGGGCAGGCAAAGATGTCGCCCTTGATGTTGCCCTTGGCCTCGGCGCGTTCGTTGGCCGGGTCGCCGGCCAGCACCAGGTGGCTCCAGCGGAAGCCGGCGCCGTCGAAGTCGCCGTCGTCCTTCCAGCGGATGATCGAGCCCATCGCGTTGTTGGCGCGCGGGTTGGCGGCGTCCACGCCGGGCATGTCCTTGGCGCCGCGCGAACTGTTGTTGGTGAGCGTGCAGTACACGTCGCCGGTCTTCTGGTCGATCGCCAGCCACTCGGGCCGATCCATTTTCGTGCCGCCCAGCAGGTCGCTGGCCTGGCGGCTCTTGATCACCACCTCGCCCTGGTCGGCAAATCCGTTCGCCGCCGTCAGCGGGCCCTGGCCTTGCACCAGCGGCAGCCAGCGGCCGCTGCCGTCGGCGTCGAAGCGGGCGACGTACAGCGTGCCGTGGTCGAGCAAGCTGGCGTTGGCCTGCGCCGCGGTCTTGCCGCCGCCGGCCGCTGCAATCTTGTCGCGGCTGACGAACTTGTAGATGTACTCGAAGCGCGCGTCCTCGCCCGAGTAGACGACCGCGCGGCCGTCTCTGGTCACGCCCACCCACGCGCCTTCGTGCGCGGCGCGGCCGAGCGCGGTGCGCTTGACCGGCGTGGCGGCCGGGTCCATCGGGTCGATCTCGACCACCCAGCCGAAGCGGTTCGGCTCGTTCGGGTGCTTCACCGCGTCGAAGCGTTCGTCGTGCTCGGGCCAGCGGTAGAAGCCGGTCTTGCGCAGGCCCCAGCGTTTCTGGTGCGCATCGAGGTTGTCGCCAGCGTCGAAGTAGAACGCGAAGTTCTCTTCGCCCGACAGGTAGGTGCCCCAGGGCGTCATGCCGCTGGCGCAGTTGTTCAGGGTGCCCAGCACGGTGCGGCCGGCGGGGTCGGCAGCAGTCTTCATCAGCGCATGGCCGGCGGCCGGACCCTGCACGGTGAAGGGCGAGGCGGCGGTGTGGCGGCGCGCGTATTTCGAAGGCCGCACCATTTGCCAGCGGCCGTCTTTCAGCTCCACCTCGATCACGGCCACGCCGTGCGCGGCCTGGGCCTTCTTCACCTTCTCGGCGCTCCAGGTCTTCATGCCGTCGGTGTGCAGCAGGCCGTCGTCGGTGTACTCGTGGTTCATCGCGAGCAGGCCACGTTTGGAACCTGCGCCATCGAGCGCGTAGAAGTGAATGCCGTCGTGGTGCATGCCCATCTGCACCGTCTGGTCGGCCGCGGAGTTGCTGCCGTCGGGCTTGAAGGCCGGTAGGTTGCCGGCTACGCCGATCGGCTCGCCCCAGGCGGCGATGACGTCGGCGACGTAGCCCTCGGGCACGACGAGCGTGTCGGTGGCGAGTGCCGGAATGCTCTTGAAGCCGAGCAGCGGGCCTGGCGCCATACCCGCCGCCGCACCGGGTGCCGCGCCCGTCGAGGCCGGGCTGGCGCAACCCGGCAGCAGGCCACCGAGCACACCGGTGGCCAGGGTCGCCAGGCCACCGTGCAGCCAGATGCGCCGCGCCGGGTCGGACACGCTGTGAATGTCGGGGTTGGAGGAGCGGTTGCTGTCCTCCATCGTGTCGAAATCTTTGGCCATGTCAGTGCTCCAGGTCAGCGGTCGTGGGGCGACGCGCTGTGGTCAGCGCGCATCGATCAGCGCACCGATGTCGAGCAACGTCAACTCGTTGTCGTCCGCCTTGCCGATGCGGCGCGCCGAGGAGTAAGGATAGTTGTTGTCGTTGACCACCACGATGTGCCGCGCATCGACCACCGCCAACCCTTCCGGCCCCAGGTGCGGAAGCGCAAAACGAGCCTCGTTGGGGCCGAGCCGGGCCAGGCCCTTGGGGTTGTCGATCTTCGTCAGGTCGATGAAGGCCAGCTTCTTCACGAAGCCGTCCGCGTCGGCCTGCGCCAGGTCGATCTTGTAGATGCGTTTGAACCTGGCCGGCCGTGTGAAGCAGTCGGCGCGCGCCTCGTTCGGGCACGCGGGGGTCACGCCTTCGGTCGCGTCGTCGCGCTCGATCACCAGGCCGGTGGTCGCATCGAGCAACTGGAAGTCGGCCGCCACGTTGCCGTTCTCTTCGAAGCGGTACTTCCATTGCCGCGCGGTGTAGGCGCGGCTGGCCACGTCGAGCTCCAGGATGCGCGTGTAGGTGCGGCCGGCCTGCTTCTCGAAGTCCTTCGCCGTGGCGTCCCACAGCGGCCACTCGAACATCGGGTAGATCTTGCTCTTGTCGGGCGACTGCGCCATCGGCTCGAAGCCGCCCGAGCGGCGCACCTCGAAGCCGGTCTCGGCCGGCGTGTTGGGCAACCGGCCCTGCAGGTAGTGGTCGGGGCCGCGGAAGGCCTTGCCCTGCACGACGGTCTCGATGACCCCGAGCACAACCCCCTGCGGGTCGACGCGCAGCACGTAGGGGCCGAACTCGTCGCCGATCCACCATTCGTTGCCGACGGGCTGGATCGACTCGGGGTCGAAGTCGGCGCCGGTCAGGTAACGCGCCGCGCTGTTCTCGTTGATGATCAGGAACGGTACCTTCCGGTCCGGGTCGCGCAAGAAGGTGGTGGCGGCGCGCGTGACCTTGCCGCTGGCCCAGTCCACCCCCAGGCGGTGCACCATCAGCAGCGCGTCGGCCGAGTTGAGCTTGTTGCCCAGGCCGTTGTCGGTGAGCGCCAGGAACTCGGTGCGCGACAAGGCGACGATGCCCGAGAAGCCCTGCACCGCCTGGCCCCCGACCGGCAGCGCGCCGCCCGAAGCGCGCGGCAGTTTGGGGTCGCCGACGAAGGTGAAGGTCGGTGTGCTGCCGAGTTTTTCGAGGCGCTGGCGTTCGTTGTTGGCGAATTTGCCGGCTGTCGCATGCAGCGGGCCGGCGTCGGTGGGCGCGGCCACCAGGGTGTCGGCGGGCAAGGCGGCGTGGCCGGCGAGCACGGCGGTGACCTCGGTTTGTGCCATGGCACCGAGCGCGGAGGCGAAGGACAGGGCGGCGACGCTGGCGCGCGCCAGCAGGTGGAGTCTGGTCATGATCATCCCGGGCAAAAACGGCGATGTTCGGGGCGTGCTGTGACATGCCCGTGACGCTGCCCCGCCGCTGGGGTGCAGGCTCCCTCGTGAGCGCGGTCAGTGCGCCCCGCCGAAGCGCTCGGCCGAGCGTGCGCGCGCGCGCACGGCTTCTTCTTCGCGGTTGCGCGGCTCGGCGTTCGTCACCAGCGAGGCGACCAGCGCACGTGCCGACGCGGCCACGTCTTCGACGGCGCGCTCGAAGGCCGCCTGGTTCGCCTTCGACGGGCTGTTGAAGCCGCTCAGCTTGCGCACGAACTGCAGCGACGCGGCGCGAATCTCTTCTTCGGTGGCTGGCGGCTCGAAGTTGAACAGGGTCTTGATGCTGCGGCACATGGTTCTCACCCCTCTCGTTTTTCGTGGCGTCTTCAGGCCGGTCGCCGGGCAAAGAGCGCTGCACGGCGCTCCAGGCTCTCGGCAGGCCACAGCTCGCTGGCCTTGTAGTACTCGGCCACGGCAGGCGTGCCCGGTGGCAGCAGCACCCAGGGCTGCTTCGACGACGTGAAGATGTGAATGTCGGGCGGCAAGCGGTCGGGCTCATCGAGCGTACCCACGCGCACGAAGCGCACCGCGTCGCCGGCGCCGGCGTAGTGGCTCCACACCGCAATGCGGCAGCTGGGGCAGCGCGCGATCTTCTGGCCCTTGCCGCTGTTCGACGGTGTGTTCACCACCTCCACGTCGCCTTGCAGCAGCGCCACGCGGTCGGCTTCGATCATCGCGTTCAGCGCAAAGGCAGTGCCGGTTTCGCGCTGGCACCAGCGGCAGTGGCAGGCGTGCACGAACAGTGGCTTGGTGCTCAGCGAATAGCGCACCGCGCGGCAAGTGCAGCCGCCATCGAAAGGCTTCTCGTCGTTGCTCATGCGTCACCCTCAAGGCGCGGGCGGTTGCGGCACACGTTGCGCCGGATCGTAGAAGAACTGCTCTTCGGCAATGCGCTCGCCTTCCCAGCGCTGGCAGGCCACTTCTTCCATGCGCGTGACGGTTCCGTCGGCCCACTCGAAGCGGAAGATCCAGCGCACCACCACCTGGTTGCCGTTCACGAACACCGGCCGCACGCAGGTTGACGTGACGTTCCTGGCTCGGCTCATCACCCGTCGTTCGCCAGCCACCAGCGCGTCGCGCCCGACGCGCGGCGGCGCCTGGTTCTCCTGCATCGTCGCGTCGGCGGTGTAGAACTCTTCGATCGCTTCCACGTGCGCATTCTGTTCGACGCGGGCGATGAATGATTCGAGCGTTTGTTCGGTGGGCATCGGCGTCTTTCGTCAAGTTCGTTCAAAGGCGTTGGCCGTGCTGCGAGGCTTCGATCAGTTGCTGCAAGCGCCGTTGCTGAGTGGCCGCTTGTTTGGCGCTGACGATGCGCCAGATCATGCGATGGCGGTAGCTCGGCGACTGTGCTTCGAAGAACGCCCAGGCCGCCTTGTTCTTGCGGAAGGCCTTCTCGTCCGGTGGCGCCAATACTGCCATGTCGCGCTGTTCGTACGCATAGGTGCGCGACCGGGCCTCGGACCGAAGCGCAAACGCAGCCAGCCCCGCGGCTTGCATGCGCCCTTGGGCCGTCAGCACCGCCACACGTTCGATGTTGATGGCGCTCCACGTCGAGCCTGGCTTGCGCCGCGTGAAGCGAATCTGGTAACGCTGCGCGTCGATGCGCTTGCGCACCGCGTCGATCCAGCCGAAGCACAGCGCCTCGTCCACCGACTGCGGCCAGGTCATGCTCGGCGTGCCGCTGCCGACCTTGTGAAAGCCGACGATGAGTTCGGTGGCTGTATCGGCGTTGTGCTTCAGCCAGGTGCGGAATTGGGCGGAGGTGGCGAAGAAGAGTGGCCCGCTGTCCGTGGCCGCTGCAGTGTGCTCTGCGCTCACCTTCTCGTTGCGCAAGGGTTCCATGCCTTCTTCGTTTTGGATAGTCACCATTTTGCGCTGCGAGGGAAGAGGTGGTGTGCCAGCGGTTTGCGCGGCTCGCGTCGGGCGGTGCCCGGCGGGGGCTCATGCTGGGGCGGTCTGCGCTGGCGCTCCGACTCCGCTGCGGTGCTCGGTCTCGCGGCCCGTCGCCGAACTCACTCCGCTTGCTTCGCCGCGCTACGTTCAAACAGGCGGCGACAAGTCAGTCTACGAACGCGCTGCGCGCGGGGCCGCAAGCCCTGTGCGGATCAAAGCCCCAGAAATCGCCCCCGCCGGGCACCGCCCGCCGCGAGCGGAACCGTTTTCGCTCTTTGCCGCAAATAGAAAAGCCGGTGCCGCAAAGGTGCGTTCGGGCAGGTCGGGGGGCGCCTCTGAGGCGGCGAGGAGCGGAGCTCTGGGGTCGGCGCGCTTGCGCGCTTCGTAAACTGACTCGCCGCGGTTGTTTGAACGAAATGAGCGCAGC
>JANOQS010000166.1:0-15761 GCA_031414975.1 Methylibium sp.
CAGCAGGTGCTCGGGCCGGCAACCCACCAGCGCGCACAGGGCCTGGTTGACCTGCAGCACCTGGCCGTGCGGCGACACGATGGCCATGCCGATGGCGGCATGGGTGAACGCGGCATGAAAGCGCTGCTGGTTCTGCACCGCCTCGAGTTCGGCCGCTTCGACCCGCTCTACCTGGGCCCGGTGCTCGGCAATCTGGTGCCCGAAGTGGCTGCGCAGCATCGCCAGGCCCACGCCCACCACGCCCACGCCGACCGCCACCACCGAACGGCCGAACTGCTGCGCGTTGAGCGACAACACGCCGCCAAAGAGCGACGCGACCAGGTACACCGCGCCCATGCCCGAGGCATCGGCAAACCACTCGCGCGGGCGCAGTGAGCGGCCGTGCTTGAGGCACAGCACCTGCATCAGTGGCATGGTGCTGGCCGGCAGGTAACACACCGCGGCCAGCGCCAGCGCGGCCAGGTGGGCGCCGGCCGAAGGCACACCGGCCGCCAGCAGCGCCGGTTCGGCCCACTCGAACAGCAAGCCGCTGGCATACATGGCCAGCGCCGCGGTGGCGGTGGTGGCGATGCGGCTGCTCACGCGCGCCGAACTGCGCGTGCAGGCGACGGCCCCTTCCAGCGCGGCGGCGAGTGCCGCCGGTGCCGCACCGTACAGCGCGAGCAGCAGGAACACGAACACGTCGCCGACCGCGATCGAATGTTTGGTGCGCGGAATGGCGACCGGAAACGCCGCCGCGAGCGCGACGATCATCATCCACGCGACCACCTGCACGATGTCGCTCGCCGGCAGCCGCACCACCTGCCAGCACGCCACCGCCAGCGACAGCCCGCCCGCCAGCGCCAGCACGAGCCAGAAGCGCATGGCAATCACGTTGTAGTCGAACAGGTGCGCGCGCCGGAACGCAGCCCAGCCACGGCCTGCGGGCGCGCGCTCGGCGGGTCGATGGAGGTCGATCGCGGACATGGTCGGTGCAGGCAGGAACAGGCGCTCGGGAGGCTTCCTCGCGGGACGCGAAGAATGCAGGCCCTGCGCAGATCGGTGCGGGCCAGGGGTTCTTGAGCGGGATCAGCCGCGGGGCGGCGAGAACCGGAACTCTTTCGCGGCGTGGAGCCGCTTGCGCTGAAAGTGCGCCTGCGAACCGGCCCCCGACCGCCGAGACGGCGGCCGGTGGGTCAGCGGCCGGTGCCCGCTCCGCCGCGCCGGGCCACCCAGAAGGTCGCGCCTTCGCTGCCGTAACGTTCCGAGTGCGGGACCTCGGCATCGAGCTCGAAGGTGTCGCCCGCCAGCAAGTGCCGCGTGCGCTCGCCGACGGTCAGCCACATCTCGCCGCCGACCACCAGGGCCTTGGCGGCAAACGGGTGGGTGTGCAGGCCCACCACCGCGAGCGGCTTCCACTGCCGCTCCAGAACTTCGTCGAAGCCCTGCGCCTTGACGCTCGCCTCGAAGGCGCTGAAGGTGAATTGATTCATGACGTTCCCCAGACTTCGTTGGCCACCTCGACCACGCGCTCCAGCTTGCGCCACTGGTCGTCCTGCGACAGCGCGTTGCCGTGGTGCGTGCTCGAAAAACCGCATTGCGGCGACAGGCACAGGTCTTCCAGCGGCACGAACTTCGCCGCTTCGTCGATGCGGCGCTTGAGGTCGTCCTTCGACTCCAGCTCGCCGAGCTTGGTGGTGACGAGGCCGAGCACCACCTTCTTGCCTTTCGGCAGGATCCGCAACGGTTCGAAGCCGCCAGCGCGCACGCTGTCGAACTCCATGAAGTAGCCGTCCACGTGGGTCGAGAACATCGCCTCGACCACCGGGTCGTAACCGCCTTCGGCGACCCAGGCGCTCTTGAAGTTGCCGCGGCAGGTGTGGATCGTCACCTTCATGTCGGCCGGCTTCTTCGCCAGCGCGGCGTTGATGGTGTCGGCGTAGATCTTCGGCAGCGCCGCCGGGTCGTCGCCGTTGGCGCGGCAGTTGGCCTGGATCTTCGGGTCGCACAGGTAGGCGAAGGTGATGTCGTCGAGCTGCAGGTAGCGGCAGCCGGCCTCGGCGAGGTGGGCGATCGCAATGCGGTAGGCCGCCGCGACGTCGGCCCAGAATTCGGCGAGGTCGGGATAGACCTCGGACGAGATCGCCGCGCGCCCGCCGCGCAGGTGCAGCATCGACGGCGACGGGATTGTCATCTTCGGCGTGCTGCCCGATCCGACCGCCGACTTCAGGAACGCAAAGTCCCCGGCCATGATCGGTCGGCTGCAGCCGACCTTGCCGGTCACGGTGGCGATCGGCGGCTGCTCGGACTGGCCGGCCACTTTGAACTTCGGGCCGTCGTTGGCTTTCACGGTCACGCCGTCGAGCTGGCCCAGAAAGTCCAGGTGCCACCAGTCGCGCCGGAACTCGCCGTCGGTGATGCTGTGCAGCCCGGCCTGCTGCTGGCGCCGCACCGCGTCGCGGATCGCCTGGTCCTCGGCCGTGGCGAGCGCGGCGCCGTCGAGCTCGCCGCGCTTCCATTGCGCGCGCAAAAGGGCCAACGCCTCCGGCCGCAACAGGCTGCCCACCTGGTCGGCACGAAACGGCGCGGCCATCGCGGTCAGGCCTTCTTCAAGGCCGACGTGTCGATCGGCAGCGACCGGATGCGCTTGCCGGTGGCCGCGAAGATCGCGTTCACCACCGCCGGCGCAATCGGCGGCGTGCCCGGCTCGCCGATGCCGCCGGCCCCCTCGGTGCTGGGCAGGATGTGCACCTCGACCTTGGGCATCTCGTTCATGCGCAGGACGGGATAGTCGTGGAAGTTGCCCTGCTCGACCTTGCCGTCCTTCAAGGTGATCTTGCCGTACAACGCCGCGCTGAGCCCGTAGACGATCGCGCCTTCGATCTGGCGCCGGATGATCTCGGGGTTGACCGTCACGCCGCAGTCCACCGCCGCCACCACGCGGTGCACCTTGGGCGTGCCGTCGGCCGCGACAGACACCTCGGCCACCTCGGCCACGTAGCTGCCGAAGCTCTGCGCCACCGCGATGCCGCGGAACACGCCGGCCGGCAGCGGTTGGCCCCAACCGGCCTTCTCAGCCGCGGCTTCGAGCACGGCCTTGTAGCGCGGCTGCTTGCTCAGCAGCGCGCGGCGGAATTCGTACGGGTCCTTCTTCGCCGCCACCGCCAGCTCGTCGATGAAGCCTTCCATGAAGAAGATGTTCTGCGAATGCCCGACCGAGCGCCAGAACCACACCTGCGGCCCCGGTTCGGCGCGGCCGTAGGCGATGCGCTGGTTGTCGATGTCGTACGGATGGTCGGCAATGCCTTCCATCGCAAAGGTGTCGACACCGTTGTCGGGGATCTTCATGAAGCCCGAGCCGCCCATGATGGACGGCGAGCCCACACCCACCTTCAGCATCGACGGCTTGCCCTGCGCATCGACCGCGCCCGAAAAGCGCGCCACCGCCGCAGGGCGGTAAAAGCCCGCGGCCATGTCGTCTTCGCGCGTGTAGACCAGCTTCACCGGCTTGCCGCTGATCTTGCTCAGCAAGGTCGCGTCGATCGCGAAGTCGGGCGCAAAGCGGCGCCCGAAACCACCGCCCAGCATCAAGGTGTTGACCTTGACCTTGCCTGGCGCGGCCGACGCCACTTGCGCCAGGATGCCCTGCGCCGGGCCCTGGCTTTGCGTGCCGGCCCAGATCTCGACCGTCGCATCGGCGCCGGTGCCCTGCACCCACGCGGTGCAGTTCATCGGCTCCATGCAGGCGTGCGCGAGGTACGGCGCTTCGTAGAGCGCGTCCACGCTGGCGGCGCTGTTGGCCGACGCGTCGCGCAGGTTGCCCCTGTCCAGCGCCACGGCGTCGGCCTTGTCGGCGCCGTCGGTCAGCATGGCGGTGACCTTGGCCGACGACAACGTGGCCGACTCGCCCTGGTCCCACTGGATCACCAGCGCGTCGCGGCCCTTCTTGGCGGCCCAGTAGCCGGTGGCCAGCACCGCCACGCCGTGCGGAATGGTGATGACCTGCTGCACACCCTTGACCGCCTTGGCCTTCGAGTCGTCGACCTTGGCCGGCTTGGCGCCGGGCAACGGCGCACGCGCCATCACCGCCACCAGCATGCCGGGCACCTGCGCGTCGATGCCGAATTTCGCGCTGCCGTTGACCTTGGACGGCGTGTCCAGCCGCTTCACCGGCTTGCCGATCAGCTTGAAGTTCTTGCTGTCCTTGAGCTTCGGGTTGGTGGGCACCGGCTGCCTGGCCGCCGCGGCCACCAGCGAGCCGTAGCTCAGCTTCTTGCCGTTCGGCGCGATGACCTGGCCGTTCTCGGTGCGCAGGGTCGAGGCGTCGAGCTTCCATTGCGCGGCGGCCGCGGCCACCAGCATCTCGCGCGCGGCGGCGCCGGCCTTGCGCATCGGCTCGTAGTGGGCGCGCACCGTGGTACTGCCGCCGGTGGCCTGCATGCCGAAGGCCGGGTTGTTGTAGGCCACGTCGGCCGGTGCCTGCTCGACGCTGACCTTGCTCCAGTCGGCGTCGAGCTCTTCGGCCAGCAGCATCGGGATCGCAGTAGACACGCCTTGCCCCATCTCGACCGAACCGGTCACGACGGTCACGCGGTTGTCGGGTGTGATGCGCAGGAAGGCATTCGGCGCAAACATCGGTGCGTTCGACGCCTTGGGCGATGCGGCCAACGCACGGCCGGTGGCGGTGGGCAGCGCAAAGCCGACCACCAGCGCGGCGGCGCCGCCGGCCTTCAGGAAGCCGCGGCGCGAGGTTTGGGCTGAGGCAGCGTCGTCCTGCGCCGGCACGACATCGAATTCATTGCGGTCCATGCTCAGGCTCCCTTGCTCAAGGTGATCGAAGCGTCCTTGATGGCCGCGCGGATCTGGTTGTAGGTGCCGCAGCGACACACGTTGCCGCTCATGGCGTTGTCGATGTCGGCGTCGGTCGGCTTCTTGTTGTCGGCCAGCAGCGCGCAGGCGCTCATGATCTGGCCCGACTGGCAGTAACCGCACTGCGGCACGTCGTGGCTGACCCACGCGGCCTGCACCGCCTTGCCGGTGCGGGTGCCGGCCATGGCTTCGATGGTGGTGACCTTCTTGCCGGCGGCGGCCGACATCGGCGTGGAGCACGAGCGCACCGGCTTGCCGTCCAGGTGCACGGTGCAGGCGCCACACAGCGCCATGCCGCAACCGAATTTGGTGCCGGTGAGCTGGAGCTGTTCGCGCAGGGCCCACAACAGCGGCATGTCCGGCTCGGCATCGACCGACACGGCTTTGCCATTGACTGTGATCTTGATCATTTGATGTGTCTCCAGGGGGTCCGGCCGCGCGGAGTCGGGGCCATGACGAGGGACGCAAGCCTAGCGCAAAGCCCGCTGTGCTGCAGGGCCGCGCCGATTCGTCGGGGCGCTACACCCGGAGAAGCGGGACAAATCGGTTTCACATCGGGGTTTGCCCGCTGGCGGGATCGGCGAAGCTCGCCGAATGACACTCCCACCGATCGCTCCTTCGCTGATGCGCTGGTTCGCCACGCTCAAATTCCAGATCGTCGCGATGGCGGTGGCCACCGGCATGCTGTCGGCACTGGGCACGACGCAGCTGGTGCTGACGACCACGCAGGCCGACATCAGCGAGCTGCTGCTGCACAACGACCGGCAGGATCTGGAGCGCGTTGCCGCGCTGCTGGCCGACAAGGTGGACATGCTCAAACTCACGCTCACCGCGGTGGCACAGCAGGTGACGCCCGACCTGTGGCAGGACCGGCTGGCGATGACGCGCTTCCTGGTCGACAAGCCGTCGGCTGGCGCACTGTTCGACAGCGTCATCGTCGCCGGCCCCACCGGCGGCGTGCTGGCGCGCGTGGTACGCGGCGTGCCGAAGCACGAGTCGATCAACATTCACGACCGCGAATACTTCCACGCCGCGATGGCGACCGACCAGCCGGTCATCTCGGATCCGCTGATCGGCCGGCTCAGCAACGCGCCGCTGCTGGTGATTGCGGTGCCGGTGTTGGGGCGCGACGGCAAGGTGGCCGGCATCGTGGCCGGCACCTTGGCGCTGCGCTCGGCGGGCCTGTTCTCCAGCCTCATCGGTGCAGCGCAGCCCGACGGCTCACGCAACCTGGTGATGAACCGCCAGGGCGTGCTGCTGGCCCACCCCGACCCGCAACGGGTGCTCGGCAAGGCCGGCGAGGAAGCCGGCCTGGGCGCCGTCTTCAAGCGCTGGCACGACTCGGGCAGCCCGATCGACACCGCCGGCACGGCCGACCTCGCCGACCGACACATGGTGTCGATGGCCGGCATACCGACCACCGACTGGGTGCTGGTGCGTCTGACGCCGCAGGCCATCGCCTGGGCGCCGGTGGCCTCTGCGCAGCGCACCGCCTGGCTCGCCGCCGCCGGTGTGGGCCTGCTCGCGGCGCTGCTGGCCGGCGTGGGGGCGTGGGTCGTCACGCGGCCGATCTCGGCGCTGCGCAAACGTGCCGAACTGATGCTGCTCGAACCGGCGCCCGCGATCGCTGCCGCGCCGACCGGGCGCGGCGAGGTCGGTGAACTGGCGCGCGCCTTCGACCAGGTGGTGGAGCAGCGCCAGCGCCGCCAGGGCGAGACGCAGGCCCTGCTGCAGCAGCTCGAGGCCGTGCTGGACCATGCCGAGGTCGGTATCGCCCTCACGCGCAACGGACAGTTCGAGCTGGTGAGCCGGCACTTCTGCCGCATCTTCCGCTGCGACAAGATCGACGCGATCGGGCAGTCCACCCGCATGATCCACGCCAGCGACGCGGCCTACCAGGCCTTCTCGGACCGGGCCCACCCGCTGTTCATGGAGCATGGTGTGTTTGAAGGCGAGGTCGAGCTGGTGCGCCGCTCCGGCCAGGCCTTCTGGGCCCAGATGCGCGGTCGCGCGGTGGTGGCCGGCGACCGTTCGCAGGGCACGATCTGGACCATCGAGGACGTGACCGAGGTGCGCGAGCACCGCGAGCGCCTGAACTGGACGTCCAACCACGACTCGCTCACCGGCCTGGCCAACCGCGCCGCTTTCGAAGTGCAGCTGGAGCGCGCCACCGATCGGGCCGGCAGCGTGCCGTTCTGCGCGCTGTTCATCGACCTGGACCGCTTCAAGCTCGTCAACGACACCGGCGGCCACGCCGCCGGCGACGCCTTGCTGCGCGACGTGGCCCACGCGTTGGCGGCGCAGGTGCGCGGCACCGACACGGTGGCGCGCCTGGGCGGCGACGAGTTTGCCGTGCTGCTGGGCGGCTGCCCACTGGCGCAGGCCAAAGTGGTGGCAGAGAAGCTGCGCCGCGCGGTCATCGACTACCAGCTGGTGTGGGAGAACCAGAGTTTCGGCGTCGGCGCCAGCATCGGCCTGGTGCCGGTGGACGGCTCCTTCACCAGTGCCGCCGAGGTGCTGCGCGCTGCCGACTCGGCGTGTTACGCGGCCAAGAAGCAGGGCCGCAATTGCGTCGCGCTGCACGGCCTGCCGGTCGCACCGGTCGCGCCGGTGCGCGAGGTGCTGCAGGAATTGCCGTAAGCAGGCAGCCGGTATCGGCCCAGGCCAAGGCCCAGGCCCAGGCCCAGGCCCAGGCCCAGGCCGCCAATCGCACCGGACTGCGGCTCGGCCCGACAAAACCGCAGCCTGTCGCAAACCGCTGTCGCCGCCAGGAGCGGGCTCCTAAAGTTCACTCCAACGCGGCGAGAACACCGCGCCGGAATGCAACAGACGCCACACGAGACCAGGAGCCCCTCATGATCGACCGCCTCTTCTCCGCCGCGCTGACCTTCTGCCTGCTCGCGGCCGGCACCTTGGCCATCGGGTCGGCGCTGTTCGAAGGAAAGCGCCCCGCACAAGCCCAGACACAGCCCCGGGTGGTTCAGTTGCCGATGGTCGAAGTGGTCGGCAAGCGGGTCGACAACGGCACCGCGTGGGCCCGGACCGAAGGCGACGAACCGGTGACGAACAAGCTGCAGTGATGTTCTGCAACCATGGCGTCGATCACATCTGCCGGAACAGGTGAACGAAGCTGCGGCTGACCGGCAGCACGTCCTTGCGCCCCTTCAGTTCCACTTCGGCGGTTTCGTTGAGGCCACGATGCACCTGCGCCACCTGGTGCAGGTTGACGATCACCGAGCGGTGGATTTGCACGAAGCGTTCCGGGTCGAGCTCGTCGGCGAGCTCTCGAATGCTCTTGCGGATCAGCGCCTCGCCGCTGTCCCACACCACCAGCGTGTACTTCTCGTCGGCGCGCAGGTAGGCAATCTGCTCGACCGGGATCAGCTTCACGCTGGTGCCCACCGACGCCTTGATCCACTGCAAGTGGCCGCGCGCCGGTGCGCCACCGCGCCGCTTCAGTTCGGCAGAGAGGGTGTCCAGCAAAGAGTCGAGCGCGTCGCGAGTGGCTGGCGTTTCGGTCGCGAGCGGCCGCGCCAGGTGAGCCTGCAGCCGCTGCACCGTGTCGGCCAGGCGCTGTTCATCGAACGGCTTGACCAGGTAGTCGAGCGCGCCGTGTTCGAAGGCCTGCACCGCGTACTGTTCGTAGGCGGTGACGAACACGATCTGTGCGCGCTGCGCGATCGAACGCGCGGCTTCGATGCCGTTCAGCCCGGGCATGTGCACATCGAGGAAGACGATCTGAGGCGCGTGCGTGTCGAACAATTCCACCGCCTCGCGCCCGTTGCGCGCTTCGGCCACCACGTTCAACTCGGGCCACAGGCGCGCCAGGTGCGTGCGCAGGCGTTCGCGCAGCAGCGGCTCGTCGTCGGCGATCAGGGCGGTCGGGCCTGTCACGACATTCACGATGAAGGTTCGCCGGCCGGCGCAAAAACGATCTGCGCCCGCAGGCCGTGCGGCGCGCGCTCCAGCAACTCCAGCCGCGCTGCCGGCCCGTAAAAGGCGGCCAGGCGCGCGCGCAGGTTGGCCAGGCCGGTGCCCGGCCGCGCGGTCTCGCTCATGCCGACGCCGCTGTCTTCGACCCAGACCTGCAACTCGCCACCGGCACGGTCGCGCTGCGCGCCCACGTCGATGCGGCCGCCCTGCTCGCCGGGGTCGATGCCGTGGCGGATCGCGTTCTCGACCAGGGTCAGCAAGGCCATCGACGGAAAGCGCTCGCTGCCCAGCTCCGGTGCGATGTGAATGGCGAACGACAGCCGGTCGGGCATGCGCATCTGCATCAGTTCCAGGTAGGCGTGTACCAGGCGGGCTTCGGACGCGAGCGTCGATTGCGCTTCGTCCAGCGTAGGCATGGCCGCGCGCAGGTAGGCGATCAGGTTCTGCAGCACCGGCGCGGCGCGCGGCGAACCACTCTCGACCAGCGCCTGCACGTTGGCCAGGGTGTTGAACAGGAAGTGCGGCTCCACCTGCGCATGCAGCAGTTGCAGGCGCGCGTCGAGCGCCTGCTTCTCGAAGGTGCTGCGTTCGAGCTCGAACTGGAGCTGCTGGTTGCGCGCCTGGGCGTCGCGCTCGCGGTACAGCGCGCCGAGGGCCAGCACCGGGGCGATCAGCAAGGCGGTGCCGGTGATCGACAACACGCCCCAGACCATGCCCTCGTGGCGCAGCACGTCGAGCACATTGCCGCCGACCGACGGCAGGTACACCGCCACCGTGGCCAACGGCGCGGTCAGGAAGATCGCCATCACCTGCGCCAGCCAGCGCGGCAGCCAGCTCGTTTGCCACAGTCCGGCCAGCGTGAAGGCCAGCAACAGCACCATGGCGGTGACCAGCACGCGGCCGAGCACGATCGGGAACGACGTGACGAACACCGGGTTCAGCGCGGCAGCCGCGAGCACTGCCAAGGCGAGGGTGAGCAACACCTGCTTCAGGCTCAGCGCGTCTCGCAGCAAGCGCAGGCCGTGCCGGACGCGCTGGCCCGGCGTGGGCGCGCCAGGCACAGGCGGGATCGGAACCGAACTCATGCCCGCAAGATACCGCGCCGACGCCGCGCCACCAAGCGCTGGCGTGCGCTGATGCGACGAGTGGCGGCTTTGTGGGGTCGAGCGACGTGTTGCCGTCGTCGACGTACTCGTCGGCCTGGGGGCCGAGAAACCGCCGGGCCGCCCCAAGGTTTCTCACTCCCCCTCGGGGGGCGGACGACGTACCCGTCGGCCTGGGGGCCCGCTCAGGCGCCGGCGCGCTGCAGCTTGGCCGACAGGGCTTGCGCCAGGGTGTCGGCGCTGTCCTGAAGATGGGCCTTGGCCTCGGCGCTCAGGCCAGGGCGCCGCAGGCCGGCGTTGAGCCGCCCCAGCAACGCCTGCGCTTCCACGCGCATCAACCCGCGTGCGTCGACACGCGTCAGCGCGCCCGGCCGCAGCAACAGCGCGGCCACGCGGTTGATGTGCTCGCGCTGCAGTTCGCGGCGCGGCGCCGCAATGTCGCCACCCTTGCCCGCCAGTTCGCTCCACACCGAACGGTCCAGGCGCTGGAACAGCTCGGACAGGCGCAGCGCGTCTTGCGGGTCCTTGGTTTCGCTGTCGAGCAGCCGGGTGGCCACGGCGTCGCTCATCAATTGGTTCAGCACGCCGCGCTGCAGCTCCAGGATTTGTGCGGCGAGCGAAAAGTCGGTCTGCAGCGCCGTCTCGCCGCGGAACACCGCGTCGGTGCGCTCCTGAAAGTCCACCGCCAGGCGGCGCTGCAAGGCCGGCGAGACCTTGAAGCTGTCGGCCGACAGGAAGCCGCTGGTCAGCACGTCGAGCGCTTCGCGCTGCTGCGCCGCCGGCACCGGCGTGAGCGGGTCGCGGCCGCTGCCCGAATGGTCGCGCAGGGTGCGCACGCCGCCCACCTGTCGTGCCAGCACGCCGGCCGCGCGGCCCATGTCGCGAAACGCGTAGCTGACCGAACGGCGCAGCACCGAATAGTCTTCGTCCGCCTTCAGCGCGCGGGTTTCCTGGCGCTCCAGCAGGTCGCGCCCGATCGCCACGCGCTTGCGCGCGAAGGCCACCACGTCGGCGCCCAGGTCCATCTGCAGCGACTCGGGGTCGATGCCGAGGAAGTTGTCTTCGTCGGTGCCGTAGGCCAGCAGCGGCTCGGCACTGCGCGCGGCCACGCGCGACAGCTCGGCCTCTTCTTGCTCAACCGGAATGGGCTTGTAGGCGTATTCGATGGCCCAGTAATCGTACGGGCCCAAGGTGTTGCTGAACGGCGTGCCGTAGGCTTCGCGCGCGATGCCGGGCGGGGGCAGGTTGATCGGCGAATACTCCATGACCGAACCGGCCAGGCCGTTGGCGGCGGTGAACACCGGGTCGCTGATCTGCTGGTCGGTGTAGATGCGCGACGAGCGGAAGTTGTGGCGCAGTCCGAGCGTGTGGCCGACCTCGTGCATCGTCAGGTCCTTGAGGTAGTCCTGCACGAACTTCTCGGCCTCGGGGCTGGCGGGGTCGATGTCGCCGCGCGCTTCGAGCACGTCGAACGCATAGCCGAGCTGCTCGGCGGCCTGGTCGGCGAAGGTGCAGGCGGCCAGCGAGCGCAGGCCGCGCAGGCTGGTGGCAGAGAAATCGGGGGCGGTATCGGCAGCCCCCGCGCTGTTCAGGATCTGCGCCCGCGCGGCGCGCACGTTGCGCGAGGACAGGCTTTCGACGCCGATGTCGGCGTCCAGGATCTCGCCCGAGCGCGGGTCCACATGGCTGGGGCCGATGGCGCCGAAGCTCGGGCTCGAGTTCGTCATCCAGCGGATCGAGGCGCGGCCGAAGTCGAGCGTGTCGAAGGTGGCGTTGTCGGGCTGCACTTCGGTGCGCAGGGCGTTCGTGAAGCCGATCTTCTCGAACGCCTTGTTCCACTCCAGCACGCCGGCCGTGATGGAGGCGCGGTATTTGTCGGGAATGCTGCGGTCGAGCCAGAAGGTGACTGGCGTGACCGGCTCGGACACGGCCGCCGCCGGATCCTTCTTCTCGAGCCGCCAGCGGTTCACGAAGCGTTGCCGCGGCGTGCGCGCCAGGTCGTCGGTGAAGTCGGTCAGGTTGCTTGTGAAGTAGCCCACCCGCGCATCGGCCTTGCGTCCACGCATCGGCTGATCGGGCAGCTTGGCGAGGGAGTAGTGCAGGTTCATGAACAGGCTGCGCGGGTCGGGCACCGAACGCGGCACGGTCGGGATCGGCGCGCCGGGCGGCGCACCCGGCGTGGGCACCGCGATGCTGCCGGTGGCGTAGTGACTCAGTACCTCGATCACCACCAGTTCGGGCGTCGCGCGCACCGCGGTGATGGCCGAATTGCGCACGTCCAGTGCGTACCCCTGCCGGTACTGGCGCTGCAGCGCCAGGCCGGTGCCCAGCATGTCGGTCACGAACAGCGCGTTGGCCTCGATCAGCACCGACTTGCGCTCCGGGTGCGGCAGGCTCAGCACCGGCGTGCTGGCCAGCAGGCTGGGCGAGAAGCCGGCTTCGACGGCGCGACCGGTGGGGGTGCCGGCCTTGGCGACGAACTCGGTGTTGCGCGCCAGCAGTTGCATCAGGTTGTGGACGCGGCGGAACTCGACCACGCCATCACCGTCGCGCGACATCAAGCCGCCGAAGAAACCGTTCTCGCCGATGCCGGACTTGTACTTGGGCGACAGGAAGAAGGGCTGGTCCAGGTCGGTCGGCTTGAGCTCGATCCAGACCTTGTCATCCTTCTGCCAGAGCGTGAACAGGCCGTCGGTGCGTTTGGCGTCCTTGATGACGTCGGCAAACGGCCGCAGCGGGCCGGGCGGCGTGGCCGCGGGCGGTGTGGCACCCGGCGCGGCCGGCGGGGCCGAGGCGGGGGCGCGGCACCGGGTGCGGACGCTGCCGCTGCAACCGCTGCAACCCCGACAGCGCCGCCGGTGGCCGGTGGAATCGACGCACACCCCGCCAGCAAGCCCAACAGCAACGGCGCCGCCAGAAGCAGGTGGCGGCCAGGGCGGGAACGACGAAGCGGGCGGGGGTGGTGCATGGTGGTGGCCGTGGTTCGGTGCAACGATTCTGCCGCAGTCCCTGCGCCCGCCGGGCCGGGAATCTCCCCTCGCGGCGATGTGGAACTTGTTCAGCCGAACCCCCTGCGCCGTCCGCAGCGCCACACAGCATGGGCCCACAAGCTCGGCCGGCGCCTCCCCAGTCCTTTCCAATTCAGGTATGAGCCTGGAGCGGTCTGAGAACGGCAGCGCGAAGCGAGTCGATCCGTTTTAGACCGGGGCAGTGTATTGGGGCCCGGGTTTTGGTTTCAACATCGCTGGTCGAAGGCTGTGGGCATGTGGGCGAAGGACTGGGCGGTGGGCAACGTGTACCCGCGTTGTCCACGGACCAGGCCGGCGCCGTTCAGGCGCTTCGTCCACATGTCCACAGCCTGCCCCTCGCGCGGCGCATGGCAGGGTCAGGCAGTACGTTGCGGGACACGCCTGAACAGCGCCAGCCGAGCCGCGTTGAGTTCTTCGGCCGCCTGCAAGTCGGTCAGCGCAGTGGCCAGTGCGTGGAGGTCTTCGAGCGTCACGCCCTCGCGCAGGAACGTGGCCGCCTCAGGCAGGCTCACCAGCTTGTCCAGCGGCGTCATCGCATCCTTCGCTCGGTACACGCGCTTGATGCGCCCGGGCTTGTTCGGGTCGGGCTGGTCGGTTGCGAACAGGCACGGCCGGTGGAAGTTCAGGAACGGGTTGAGGTACTCGAAGCAGAAGGTGTTGAAGCGCACAGCATGGCGCTGCGGGATGTGCTCGTAGCCGAAGAGCTTGCGCACCACCGCGCCGTTCTTGGTTTCGGCCAGGCCGTTGTCGTTGCTGCGCCGCGGGCGACTGCGGGTGAACTCGATGCGCAGCTTCTCCAGCATCTGGGCGACCTTGTGATTGACATACTCGCTGCCGTTGTCGGCGTGAAACCCCAGGATCGCAAACGGGAACTGCTCCAGCATCTGCCGGATGACGGGCAGCAGGTGCGCCTCGGAGATCGTCTGCACGGTGGCCACCACCTCCCACTGGGTGACGCAGTCCACGGCGTTGATGTGATACAGGCCCTTGGTGCCGTCCAGGTCGCCCTGGTGGACGCTGTCGATGCGCACGAAGCCCGGGCGGCCCTCGGGCGCCGGCGCCTTGCGCACGCCGATGGTGGCGGCCTGGGTGGGTCGGGTCTTGGTCAGCACCACGCGCTGGACACGATAAGGCGCGCTGTTGCGCAGGTTGTACAGGTGCGCAACGGAGATAGAACCCAGCCGCTCGAAGCGCGCGTCGCCAAAGACATCGCGCTGGCGGCGCAGCACGCAGGCCGTGGCCGGACCCGACATCGTGCCCATGGCCCGGTCGACGTCGGCCAGCAACGCCACATCGGCCGGCGTGTAGCGCCGGGCGAAGGCGTGCTCGGGCGCGCGGTAGTCCTTGACCAGGCGCTTGCCGGCGTCCCAGCGCGACACCAACCGCGTGACCTGGGCGCGGCTGTAGCCGCTCAGCCGCTGCAAATAGGCCAACACCGGCCCGCGATGCGCGCGCGGCAACTGTCGGTAGTCGAAGCGCCGCAGCACCGACTCGATCCAGGCGTAGCGCCCCTCGTCGTCCTCGGTCCGCCTGAACTCCAGCGACTGCGTTCCCGCCAGCACTTGGCGCACCTGCTCCAAGCTGCGCACCTGGGCTTCGTTCATGTCGATCACCATCCTCTGGATGATCGACTCGCCGCGTCAGCAGGCTGCCCTTCCGCCTGGCAACCACCGCTCCCTAACCGCCTCCAGGCTCATTCCTCGCTGGAATCACGAGCCCGGCTCCAGGCTCATACCTCGTTGGACAAGACTGAGAGTTGACAACTGTTGTCAAACCGCCCAAGATCTCGCCATGAGTCGCCAAACCATGAGCTTTGCGTTACCTGAGTCGATGCGCGAGTACATCGACAACCGGGTCGAAGCAGGCAATTACGGCAACACCAGCGAGTACATCCGCGACCTGGTCCGGCGCGACCAGGAGGAGCAGGCCAAGAAGCGGCTTCGGGACCTCATCGAGGAAGGCCTGGCATCCGGGCCAGGCCGGCGTCGCACCAAGGCCGACGAGAAGGAACTGCTGGCGATCGCTCGCGGCGAGATCGATTGAAGCCGGCGGTTCTGCGCCCGCAGGCGCTGCGCGACCAGCAGGGCGAAGTCCGGTACTACCGCAAGGAGGGGGGCGCCCGCGTGGCGGTAAGGGTGGCCAAGGCCTCCAACGCCGCGCTTGACCAGGTCGAACTCGACCCCGGCATCGGCTCACCGACGCTCGGAAAGCTCCTTGGCATTCCAGGGCTTCGGACTTGGCGGGTCGCAAAGTTCCCGCTGCTCTGGTGCTACTTCGAACGCGGAGACCACCTTGATGTGGTCCGGCTGCTGGGCGAGCGCCAAGACCTCGCCGCGATCTTGGGCGACGAGTTTGCCTCGAACTGACGGTACTCGAGTCGCGGCGGGCGTAGGGCTGGAGGTCAATGACCGGCCTACGGTAGCTTGTTCGCCAAGTTGGCTGGCCGGATCCGACCCTGAGCCGATGTAGCGCTCGCAGAACTGGATGCGGCAAAGCTGCCCATCGATGCATCGATGTGTCGTTGCATGGTTGCATGAACTCCATGGAGGATGATGTAGAGACACGGTTGCTCCAGCTCCTGGCGACCCTCTGCTCGGCAGCGTGCAAGCTGAACCCGTCGATATCGGCGCACGGGCGCTGCTTGAAGTCGGAATCCCCCTGAGCATCACGCCTTGCTCAGTCAGCACCCTATGGCCGGCGCGTGGGCCGGAGCCGATGCGGTAAGCAAAGGCCGCAGGCTGCCGCGGCCTGAGCTTCTTGTGTAACACCGCCAGCATCGACTGATCAGTGACGCAAGTTCAGTTCACTTCACTGATCATGCGCAGCCCACCACTGCGAAGAATAGAAC
>JANOQS010000167.1:0-4827 GCA_031414975.1 Methylibium sp.
CCCGGCGCCGCGCCGGCGGCTCGGCCGGTCGCGCGGTGCGCGCGGGGGCACGCGTGGGCGCGCGCTCCTGGGCAGGCGGCGGGGCGGGCGGCGAGGGCGGCTCCTCCAGGTCCAGATCCAGGTCAACGGTCTTGATGGCCGCGCGCTTGCGCGCCACCGGTCTGGCGGTGGCGCGAGCACGGCCGCCCTGGTGCGTCAGGTCGATGAAGTCGTCGTACACCGGCTTGGAGTCTTCACCGGTCTTGCCCTGCTGGCCGATGCCTTCGACCCGGCAACCCTTCTCGCGCAGGCGGATCACCAGCGGCGCGAAGTCCGAGTCGGACGACACCACGACCACCACGTCGGGCCGTTCGGCCAGCACAAGGTCGATCGCGTCGACGGCGAGCGAGATGTCGGTCGAGTTCTTGCCGGTGGACAGATTGACGATCGGGCGGATCGAGTGCCGCTTGAACAACTGCAGATTGGCCAGCGCCGACTCCGCGGTGCAGTAGGCGCGCCGCACATGGATCGCGCCGTGCTGCGCCATCACGTGGCCGACGGCCTGGTCGATCACGTCGCCCGACACGTTGTCGGCGTCGATCAGCAGCATCACGCGTTTCTGGTGGTTCATTTCAGTTTCCAGGTCAGGGTCTCGCCGCCGCGCAGCGGCTTGAGTTGGGCATCGCCGAAAGGCACGACCTCGGGCACGGTCCACGCCTCTTCACGCAGGGTCACGGTGCCAGTGTTCCGCGGCAGGCCATAGAAGCCCGGGCCGTTGAAGCCGGCGAAGGCCTCCAGCTTGTCGAGCGCGCCAGCGGCGGCAAAGGCCTCGGCGTAAAGCTCCAGCGCCGTCAGTGCGGTGTAGCAGCCGGCGCCGCAGACCGAAGCTTCTTTCATCTGCGATGCGTGCGGAGCACTGTCACTGCCCAGAAAGAAGCGGTCGCTGCCCGACGTGGCCGCCTCGACCAGCGCCAGACGATGCGCCTCGCGCTTGAGCACCGGCAGGCAGTAGTAGTGCGGCCGCAGGCCACCCATGAAGATCGTGTTGCGGTTGTAGAGCAAGTGGTGCGCCGTGATCGTGGCCGCCGTGTGCGCGCCGGCCTGCGCCACGTACTGCGCCGCCTCGCGCGTGGTGATGTGCTCGAACACCACCCTCAGATCCGGGAAGTCCTTGCGCAGCGGCTCCATCACACGTTCGATGAACACCGCCTCGCTATCGAACACGTCGATCGCCGGGTCGGTGACCTCGCCGTGCACCAGCAGCAGCAGGCCGGCGCGCTGCATCGCTTCCAGCGTGGTGTAGGTGTGGCGGATGTCGGTCACCCCAGCGTCGCTGTTGGTCGTGGCGCCGGCCGGGTAGAGCTTGCAGGCGACGATGCCGGCGTCCTTCGCGCGGCGAATTTCGTCGGGCGGCAGCTTGTCCGTGAGGTAAAGCGTCATCAGCGGCTCGAAGTCGCTGCCGGGCGGCAGCGCGGCCAGGATGCGCGCGCGGTAGGCCATGGCCTGCGCGGTGGTGGTGATCGGCGGGCGCAGGTTGGGCATCACGATCGCACGCCCGAACTGGCGCGCGCTGTGCGGCAGCACGTGGCCCAGCGCCGCGCCGTCACGCAGGTGCAGGTGCCAGTCGTCGGGGCGGGTGAGGGTGAGGCTGCGCGTCATGGGCAGAGATTGTCGCTGCATCCGGCCACCCGCCGCGCCGGTGGCGCCTTGCGTGCAGCTTGCGAAATTGCGCCTTGAAAGCGGCGCCGCAACGACTATAAGTTGTAGGGCCATGAGCCTCGCGGCGACTCCCTTCCCAAGCCAGCATGCCACCTGCATCCTGCCGGTGCGCGACATGGCGCGGGCGCGGCGCTTCTATGAGGATCGCCTGGGCCTGGAAGCCATCGGCGGCAAGCCCGACGGCAAGTTCGTCTACCGCTGCGGCGGCACCGAGATCGCGCTCTTTCCCAAGCCCGAGGGCACGCAAGCGCAGCACACCGCGATCAGCTTTCGGGTCGACGAGATCGGCAGCGCCGTCGCGGCGCTGAAGGCGCGCGGCGTGGTGTTTGCCGACTACGATCTGCCGGGGCTCAAGACGGTCGAGCACGTCTGTGTGCTCGGTTCCGAAAAGGCAGCCTGGTTCGAGGACACCGAGGGCAATATCCTGTGCCTGCACGAAGACCTCGGCCCGTGATCCCGGCGGCGAGCCAGAGGTGACGTGCCGGGCCGTGAGCCGGCTCCCTGGGCGCAGTTCAGTGCTGCAGGATCTTCGACAGGAACTCCTTCGCCCGCGGCGTGCGCGCGTCGGGGTTGATGAAGAACTCCTTGCTGCTGCAGTCTTCCACGATCTTGCCAGCGTCCATGAAGATCACGCGGTGGCTGACCTTCTTGGCAAAGCCCATCTCGTGCGTGACGACCATCATCGTCATGCCTTCCTTGGCCAGCAGCACCATCACGTCGAGCACCTCGCCCACCATCTCGGGGTCGAGCGCCGAGGTCGGCTCGTCGAACAGCATCACGATCGGGTCCATGCTGAGCGCGCGGGCGATCGCCACACGCTGCTGCTGGCCGCCGGAGAGCTGGCCGGGGAATTTGTCCTTGTGCACCATCAGGCCCACGCGGTCGAGCATCTTCAGGCCGCGCGTCTTCGCTTCGTCGGGGCTGCGGCCGAGCACCTTGATCTGCGCCAGGGTGAGGTTCTCGGTCACGCTCAGGTGCGGGAACAGCTCGAAGTGCTGGAACACCATGCCCACGCGCGCGCGCAGCTTGGGCAGGTCGGTCTTCGGGTCGGCGATCGAGATGCCGTCAACCACGATGTCGCCCTTCTGGAACGGCTCAAGCGCGTTGACCGTCTTGATGAGCGTGGACTTGCCCGAACCCGACGGCCCGCACACCACCACCACCTCGCCCTTCTTGATGGAGGTGGTGTTGTCGGTCAGCACCTGGAAGCTGCCGTACCACTTGGAAACGTTCTTGATGTCAATCATGAGGAGCCCTTCTTATCTGATGATGGCGATCTTCTTCTGGAGCTGGCGGACCAGCATCGACAGCGAGAAGCAGATGATGAAGTACACGACCGCGGCGATCAGGTAGGTCTCGACCGGGCGGTTGAAGTTCTTGCCCGCGACCTCGAAGCCCTTGAGCAGGTCGTAGGCGCCGATGGCATACACCAGCGAGGTATCCTGGAACAGGATCACCGTCTGCGTCAGCAGCACCGGCAGCATGTTGCGGAAGGCCTGCGGCAGCACGATGAGCTGCATGCACTGCGCATACGTCATGCCCACCGCGTAGCCCGCATGAACCTGCCCCTTGGGCACCGACTGGATGCCGGCGCGCATGATCTCGGAGTAGTAGGCGGCCTCGAACACCGTGAAAGTGATGATGGCCGACAGCTCCGCGCCCATCGGCCGCCCGATCAGCAGCGGGATGAGCAGGAAGAACCACAGGATCACCATCACCAGCGGGATCGAGCGCAAGGTGTTCACGTAGGCCGCGGCCGGCAGCACCAGCCACTTCTTGCCCGACAGGCGCATCAGCGCCAGCACGGTACCCAACGCGATGCCGCAGATCATCGCGATCAGCGTGAGCTGCACCGAGAAGATCAGCCCCTTGAGGATGAAGCTGGAGACGATGCTCCAGTTGAAGAAGGAGAAATCCAAGTTCATCTCACTTCCCCCCGATCATGCCGGGCACCTGCACGCGGTTCTCGATGAACAGCGCGAGCCGGTTGATGGCGAAGGCCGAGATGAAGTACAGGCCGGTGACCGCGAGGTAGATCTCGATGCCGCGCGAGGTTTCCTCCTGCGCCTGCATCGCGAACATCGTCAGCTCGGCGATGCTCACCGCAAACGCCACCGACGAGTTCTTGACGATGTTCATCGACTCGCTGGTGAGCGGCGGGATGACGATTCGAAACGCCATCGGCAGCAGCACGTAGCGGTAGGTTTGCGGCAGGGTCAGCCCCATCGCCAGGCCGGCGTAGCGCTGGCCCTTGGGCAGCGCCTGGATGCCGGCCTTGACCTGCTCGGAGATGCGCGACGAGGTGAAGAAGCCCAGCGCGAAGACGACGAGGATGAAGCTGGGCACCGAGCGCAGGCTCAGGAAGATCGACGGGATCACGTGGTACCAGAGGAACACCTGCACCAGCAGCGGGATGTTGCGGAACAGCTCGGTCCAGGCATTGCCCAGCAACTGCAGCCACTTGTTCGGCACGGTACGCAGAATGCCCATCAACGAGCCGAGCACCAGTGCCACGATCAGCGCCAGCACGGCCACCGAGAGCGTCCAGCCCCAGGCCGACATCAACCATTCAAGATAGGTTTGCCCGCCCCCGGTGTCTTGCAGGAAAACCTGCCAATCCCAATTGCTGCCCAAGGGTGCTCTCCTCTTGTTATGTGCTCTGCGCAAACAAAAAGCGCGGCGCGGTGAGCCGCCGAAGGGAAGCGCCTATGCAATTGCGCACCGAAGGCGGCTCATTTCGGGCCTTCGCTGCCACATTGCATGGGGGCTTCGCTCCGGCCCGAACCGGCGCCGCGCTCGGCACAGGATAAGCAAGCTTTGCGCCCGGCGCCGCTAGGGCTTACCTTATGGCGCTCGGCTTGCTCTGCTCGCTTCGCTTACTTCTTTGCGTAGTCTTCCATCGGCTTGTCGTTCGGGCCAGCCCAGGCCGCCTTGGTCGAGTCGCTGACCGGCAGGCCGACCTTGGTGTTGCTCGGCGGGATCGCCTGCACGAACCACTTGTCCCAGGCCTTGGCCATGTCGCCGGAAGCGATCATCGCCTTGATGCTGTCGTCGACCGCCTTCTTGAAGGCCGGGTCGTCCTTGCGCATCATGATCGCGATCGGCTCGACCGACAGGATCTCGCCGACG
>JANOQS010000168.1:0-19323 GCA_031414975.1 Methylibium sp.
CGGCCTTCGAGATCCTGCAGAAACGCGCCCAAGGCTGACGCCGCGGCGCCCCATCGGCACACTCAACTGCCGAGGTTCCGAGACAACAAGAATGGAGACCCCCATGCAACGCGCCACCAAGATCGTCGCCACCCTCGGCCCCGCGTCGAGTTCCCCCGAAGTGCTGGAGCAGATGATCCGCGCCGGCGTCGACGTGATGCGGCTCAACTTTTCACACGGCACCGCGCAAGACCACATAGCGCGCGCAGAACTGGTGCGCGAAGTGGCCAAACGGGCCGGCAAAGAGGTCGCGATCATGGCCGACCTGCAGGGCCCGAAGATCCGCGTCGGCAAGTTCGAGGGCGGCAAGACCATGCTCGAGAACGGGCAGAAGTTCATTCTCGACGGTGCGACCGCCGACCTTGGCACCAACGACCGGGTCGGGCTGGACTACAAGGAGCTGCCGCGCGACGTGAAGCCCGGCGACACCTTGCTGCTCAACGACGGGCTGCTGCGCCTGACGGTGGATGCGGTGCGCGGCGACGAGGTGCACACCACGGTGATCGTCGGCGGCGAGTTGTCCAACAACAAGGGCATCAACAAGGCGGGCGGCGGGCTCACCGCACCGGCGCTGACCGCCAAGGACATGGAAGACATCAAGACCGCGATGGCCTTCCAGGCCGAGTACCTCGCGGTCAGCTTCCCGAAGAGCGCGACCGACATGGAAATGGCGCGCCAGCTCGCCAACGTGGCGGGCGAGCAGTGGCGCCACAAGCCGGCGCTGATCGCCAAGATCGAGCGCAGCGAGGCCATTCCGGTGCTCGACCAGATCCTGCGCGCCTCTGACGGCATCATGGTCGCGCGCGGAGACCTGGCGGTGGAAGTCGGCAACGCCTCGGTGCCGGCGCTGCAGAAACGCATGATCCGCATGGCACGCGAGATGGACAAGGTGGTCATCACCGCAACGCAGATGATGGAGTCGATGATCGTCAACCCGGTGCCCACGCGCGCCGAGGTCAGCGACGTGGCCAACGCCGTGCTCGACGGCACCGACGCGGTGATGCTGAGCGCCGAAACGGCGGCCGGCAAGTACCCGGTCGAGACCATCACGCAGATGGCCGCGATCGCGCTCGAAGCCGAGATCGCCGACGACGTGACCCTGGAAACCGATTTCACCAACAAGAAGTTCGGCCGCATCGACCAGTCGATCGCGATGGGCGCGCTGTTCACCGCGCACCACCTGGGCTGCAAGGCGATCCTGGCGCTGACCGAGTCGGGTTCGACGGCGCTGTGGATGAGCCGGCACAACATCAAGGTGCCGATCTACGGCCTCACCTCGCAGGTGTTCTCGCAGCGCAAGATGACGCTCTACCGCAACGTGCGCCCGCTGCTGATGCCCTCGTTCCGCGACCGCGACGAGGCGCTGGCCAGCGCCGAGGCGCTGCTGGTGTCGCGCGGTGTGCTCAAGCCCGGCGACACCTACGCCATCACCTGCGGCGAGCCGATGGGTTACCCCGGCGGCACCAACATGCTGAAGGTGTGCCGGGTGGCCTGAGCGGCGGCGCTCTTGAGGGCGGAGTTCAGGGCGGGGTTCAGGGAGCGACCACCATCGCGTAGTCGTCGGTCACCAAGGTGCCCACGCCCGCGAGGTACAAGCCGAAGCTGATGCGCGTGGCGCCGGCTGGCAACACCGGCGTCGTGAAGCTCGCCTGAGTCCAGTTGGCCGCGCTGGCCACGGCCGGGCTCGACGTCCAGTACACCCAGGTGCCTGCGCTGTTGCGGTAGTAGACGACGAAGCCCGTCGCCGCGGTCGACTTGTACCAGGTGCTCAGCGCATAGCGCGTCCCCGGCGTGGCCGCGGGCGCGCAGGTGCCGGCGTCTTGCGTCTGCACCAGCTTGCGGTCGCCGCTGGAGCGCGCGGTGACCTGCAGCGACTCGGCAAAACTGCCGGTCCGGCCGGCGACGCGCGACCAGGTGAAGGTGTTGGTGCCGTAGCCGCCGCGCAGCCAGCAGTCGGCAATGCCGTCGTTGTTGGCGTCGGTCTCCAGCGAGGCATTCTGAATCGAGCCCGGCACGGCCACATTGTTGACGGTCACGCCGAGCGCGGCCGACGGGGTGGTGTTGCCAGCGGCGTCGCGCGCAACGGCCGTCAACGTGTGGGCGGCGTTCGTGGCCGTGCTGGTGTTCCACGAGATTGAATACGGCGCCGCGGTGTCTTCGGCGCCGAGGTTCACGCCGTCGAGCCGGAACTGCACGCCGACGACGCCGATGTTGTCGGCGGCGGTGGCCGAGACGGCGACCGTGCCCGACACCGTACCGGCCGCCGGTGCGCTGATCGACACGGTGGGCGGCGTGGTGTCGGCCGCCGTGTTGCTGACGGTCACGCTGCGCACCGCCGATGTGGTGACGTTGCCGGCGGCGTCACGCGCGACCGCCGTCAGCGAGTGCGCGCCATTGACAGCGGTGGCGCTGTTCCACGCGATCGAATACGGCGCTGTCGTGACTTCGACACCCAGGTTCACGCCGTCGAGCCGGAACTGAACCCCGACCACGCCGATGTTGTCGGCGGCGGTGGCCGAGACGGCGACCGTGCCCGTCACCGTGCCTGCCGCCGGGGCGCTGACGGAGACCGTGGGCGGCGTCGTGTCGGCCACCACATTGCTCACCGTCACGCTGCGCACCGCCGAGGTGGTGGTGTTGCCGGCCGCGTCGCGCGCGACCGCCGTCAACGAGTGCGCACCGTTGCTCGCGGCGGCGCTGTTCCACGTGATCGAGTACGGAGCCGCCGTGTCCTCGGTGCCCAGGTTCACGCCGTCGAGCCTGAACTGAACGCCGAGCACGCCGATGTTGTCGGCTGCAGTGGCCGAGACGGCGACGCTGCCCGTGACGGTGCCGGCCGCCGGCGCGCTGATCGAGACCGTCGGCGGCGTGGTGTCGGCCACCCCGTTGTTCACCGTCACCGACACCGCAGCCGAGGTGGTGGTGTTGCCGGCCGCGTCGCGCGCCCGCGCTGTCAGCACGTGCGCGCCGTTGGTGGCGGTGGTGGTGTCCCAGGCGATCGAGTACGGCGCGGCCGTGTCTTCGGTCCCCAGGTTCGCGCCATCGAGCAGGAACTGCACGCCGGCCACGCCGACGTTGTCGGTCGCGCTGGCCGAAAGGGTGACCGTGCCGACCACCTGGCCGGCACCGGGCGAGGTGAGGGCCGCCGTGGGCGGCGCGGTGTCCGACGCTGCGTCGAGAACCCGCCTCATCGAGAAGTCGTCGGTCGTCAGCGTGCCGACGGCGTCGAGCGCGATGCCGAAGCTGATTGCCTGCGCCCCCGCCGGAGCAACGCCGGAGAGGAAGCTCATCGGGGCCCAGCTCGCCGTGGCGGGCAGCAGCGGGCCATCGCGCCAGTAGACCCAGGTGCCCGCAGCGTTCCGTTGGAACAGCACCGGCGTCACCGCGGCGGTCGACTTGTACCAGGCACCCAGTTCGTAAGAAGCGCCGGCAGCCACGTTCGGGGCGCAGCCGCCTGCGCCCTGGCCGGTGTCCATGGTCGGGATCAGCTTGCGGTCGCCACTGCTGTAGGCCGTGATCTGCAGCCGGTCTGCGAAGGAGCCTGTATGCGCGTCGCTCGTGCGCGTCCAGTTCACGGTATTGGTTCCGTAGCCGTTGCGCTGCCAGCAATCGGCCACACTGTCCGCGTTTGCGTCCAGCTCCAGGGAGGGGTTGCTCAGCAGGTTGGGACCGAGTGGCGGCGGTGGGGGCGGCGCGGGCAGATCACCGGAGATGACCTGGTGGACCGTTCTGATGTAAGTCGAATTCACTTCGCGCGCCTTCAGCCACACGACGAACGCGTCCAAGGTGGCCGGTGTCACCGAATACGAGCTGCAGCCGCTGCCGCTGCACACCTGGTGGAACACCAGCGGCACCCAGCCGCCGCCGTTGTTCTCGGCCTGCGTCACGAGCGTCTTGATCTGGTCCAGCGTCCACGTCGACAAGATCGACTCGGGCGTGTTGATGAAGTACGGGTTGCCCGGTGGAATGCTCTCCGCGGTGGCGCAACCCGAGCACTGCGCACCACTCACCAGCCCGCCGACGGTGCGCGCATTCGTGTAGGCGCCAACACCCGTGCAGCCGCTGGCCACGATGCTCTGGGTGGTCGGCCCGGTGGACGCGAACGGGTACGCGAGCGAGTGAATCTGGTTCGGGTACCAGGTGTTGAGCGTCTGCAGGTCACTGCAGATGGCGCTGCGCTGCGCCGCGTCGGACAAGGTGGCCAGGTCGACATGGTTGGTGGTGTGCCCGGCGATCTCGTTGCCGTCGGCAAACAGCGCATCGAGCTCCGCCTTCGTCAGATACCCACCACCGGTGCCGATCAGGTTGGCGTTGACGTAGAAGGTGCCCTTCACGCCGCGGTTGCGCAGGATGTCGCGCACTGGGGACTGGGTCAGGCCGTCGTCGAAGGTCAGCGAGACGATGGTCCGGCTTGCCGCGTGGGCCGGCGCCGCCAGCAGCGCCGCCGCCAGCACGTTGACCAGCACGTTGACCAACCCGTTGGCCAGGCCGTTGACCCGCACCAGGTTGAAGATGCTCAGAGCCCGGCCCCGCGCCATTGCGCACACCGTCGTCACATGGGCGTGCATGTCATTGCACCTCGATGGTGGAGTGCGCAGGCTGCGCCAGGTGCCGCGAGCCGTTGTCCGGCGAAACCGCCACGACCAAGGTGTAGGTGCCCGGCACGTCGAACGTCACGCGCAACGGCCAGCGCCGGTTGAAGCCCTCGCGGATCTGGAAGCCACCGCGCTTGTGGCGCTCACCATGGAGCGCCGCCGAATCACCGCCGATCGCGCCCATCACACTGCCGTCCATCACGCCGAGCAGCACCGGCTTCCACGTGCCGCTTTCCAGCACCTCGACCCTCACGGTGTCGGGGTTCAGGTCGCGATGCCCATCACGGCCACGGTCCTTCTCGTGGATGATCAGCCGCAGCCGCGCGTCGGGAGCCTCGGCGCCGGGGTTGTGCAGTCGCACGCTGATTCCCGCGAGCGGCTGGCCGGCTCGCGCGGTCGGCGGCGCGTTCAGTTCAAGTGGCAGCAGGCGCGCCGCGCGCTCCGGCGGGTTGGCGAGCGCGACGCCCGCATCAATGCCTGCCGCGCCGACCAGACCCATGGCGATGGCGGCCAGCGATGCGGCTCGTCGCAACGTGCATCGCTGCCGCGGTACCGGGCCGGCGCCGCGGCTCCGGGAGCCCACGCAAACGTTGTTCAGCGGACTCTTGCGCATGGCCAGACCCTCTCGATTGGCACCGTCAACCCTTCAACAGCCCGCGATTTGTAACTTTCTTGTTGCCGTCGTCTATCCCTAAGCTTAGGCGTGCCACCCAACAGACGAATGTGACATGCTGTGACAGATTCGTGGGGTTTGTCGCCCCGGCGAAACGAACACAGGCACCCGACAGGCAGATGACGCGGCGACGATCAGTCTGAAAAGTCACCCCCCACGGGGGAAGCGGGGTCGACCCATTTCGGGTGAAAAAACAAAAAAGGGGAGTGAACAATGCCGGGTTTCGCTGCAGCGGGCGGGTCTGATCGCGCGCCAAGGGCCTTTGAAATGCCGCCCTTTCAGGAGACTGACCTCAAGGCCGGCGCGGTGTACGCGCTGGGGGTCGAGACGGCCGCGGCCCGACTGCCTTTGCTGCTGCTGCCCCTGCAGGCGGCACTGTGGGCCGGCCGGCCCTGCGTGCTGATCACGCGACTGGACCCGCAGGAAGCGCCGTTTGCAGACGTGTTGGCCCAGGCGCGCCGGATGGTCGCTGCCAGCGGCGGCGGCGCAGAGCGTTTGCAGGTCTTCACTGCGATTGGCGACTACGAGGTCAACCTCTTCCTGCATGGCGCCGAGCGCTACCTGCAGGAACTCGAGCAGTTCGAGATCGCGCCGGGTTCGCTGTTGCTGATCGATGAGGCCGACGACCTGTACACGCCACACGACCATGGCGCGCTGGTCCAGCAGGCCCGGGCCTACCAGTCGTGGTGCAAGCGAGGCGGGCACACGATGGTCCAGCTGCACCTTCGCACCGGCGTGCACCGGCCGTTGCTGGAGGGCAACCAGGCGGCCGCCCAGTACCTGTCGGGCATGGCGCGGGTGACGTCGCACGCCGACGGCCTGGCCATGGTGATCGACTTCTGGGAAACGGCGGCGGGCCTGCGCACCGGCTCGGTGGTGGCGCTGCGTCCGCTGCTGGCGCCGTTCGGGCGCGCGGCAGAGGCGGCGCTGCCGCCGCTGTGGTACGTCGGCCAGCGCGATGCCGATCTGGAAAACTGGCGACGTGATTTCGACGTGCGCACCGCAGCTTCGCTGGCCGAGTTGCTGCCGTGGCGTGGAGACGACGCCGATGGCAACGGTGACAGTGGCGGCAAGCGCGGCGCGGAGGGCGAAGGCCTGAGCATCATCGTCACGCTCACCTCGCTGGACCGGTTTGCCGCCTTCGTCGAGCAACTGACGGCGTTGCGCGCGGCGATCGGCCGGCAGGCGCGCATCGTCGTGCGCGAGTCGCGCTACCGCTTGCGCGAGCACACCCAGAAGCGCCTGCTCCTGCGCGTCGGCGTCGATTCGATCTGGCCGGCTTCGCAGCCGTTGGAGGAGCTGATTCCGCTGCTGAAGCAGCCGCGCCTGGAACCGGTCGGCGAGTGGGTCGACGGCAATGGCAATGGCAATGGCGACAGCGACGCTGCCGAACCGTGGGCCCCCGAGGCGCATGCCAGTGAAGACGCCGGTTGGTTGTGCGGCTCGGCCTTCGTTGACGAGATCGAGCGGCGCCTGCGTCCCGGCCTGTCGTCCCGCGTGCCTTGCGCGCTGGCCGAGGTCGACTTCGAGGGCCTGCCCGCGCTTGATGCGGTGAGCGCGGCCAAAGGCGCGCTGCTGGCTGGCCGCAAGGGCGACCTGACGACCTCAACCGGCGGCGCCCAGTTCTTTTTCCTGCATGGCTGCCGCGGACGCGATGTGGTCCATGTGGTCACGCGCTGCATGGAGGACGCGCTGGCGCACCGGATCCGGCGCATCCATCTGTACACCGGCGAGTCGGCCATCGCCGATCGTTTGTTGCAACTGCGCCAGCAGGCCAATGCCGAAGCCATGCTCGCCACCGAGCCGGAAGACAAAGCCACCAACAACGTCGTGAGCATGCCGGCTGCCGCCCGCGCCGGCCAACCGCGCGGGCATGTCAGCATGGCCATGCTCGCCGCCGTCGCGGCTGCGCTGTCATGGCCGGCGTGCGAAGCGCTGGCTCAGGGCCAGGGGGCCGTGTCTGCAATGGCGTCGCCAACCGTGGCGGCCACCAGCGCTCAAGCCTATGAACGGGGCGACTACGCCGAGGCCGCGCGATTGGGTCTGACCGAACTGGAGCGCAACACCACCAACCCGGAGTTGCGCTTGCGGGTGGCCAACAGCCTGGCCTGGACCGGCCAGTACGGGCAGGCCATTCGGCAGTACGAGTCGCTGGCGGACACGCCACTGGCGGCTCAGGCCAGCGTCGGTCTGGGCAACGTGTACCTGTGGAGCGGCCGAGCGCATTTGGCCGACCCGTTGTTTCGGCGTGCTCTGAACACCGATCCGGCCAACGCCGACGCCCTGCGAGGGCTCGCGGCCACCGCGCGCCAGCTGCGGCCCCGAACCACCGTGCGCGGCGAATGGCTGGACGATTCGGGCCGGACCGAACGTTCCACCGCGCTGGTCAGCCAGCGCTGGCGCGACGCAGGGCTGGCCCAGATCTTCGAGGTGTCGGGCGAACGTGTCGAGGAGGGCCGTGAACCCGACGGCCCGGACCTGCGGCCGCGCAAACTGTCGTTCGGATACCAGAACCTGGGCTGGGCGGGAGCGCCGAAACTGCAGCTGACCAGCGACACCGGCGTGAAGTCGTCGGTCTACGGCAAGCTCGGCGTGCAACTCGCCGAGGGCGCGGTGACGGTGGAGATCGGCCGCGTGAACTGGGGCGAGCTCGCGTTCGATCCGAACGCCCGCCGCGACGGGCTCTCTGCGCGGCGCTTGAGCGTGGCCGGCCGCGCCGATGCCGGCATCGGTGCCTTCAGCGGCAGTGCGGCGCACTTTGCCGTGTCCGACGGCAACCGCGTGCACGAGTTCAACGCCCAGTACACGCCGGCCTGGCAGCCCTTCCCCGCGGCCAGCGGGTTGCGCGCGCTGGTGGGCGTTTACGGGCGCAAGTCCGAGCGGCGCGACCCGAGGTACTGGTCGCCGACGCAGTACTACGTGGGCCAGTTCGGCCTGTCGCTGAACCGGTCCGGCGCGGACTGGGACCTCGGCGCCGAACTCAAGCGCAGCCTGCGCATCGGCGGCGAGGGCACGCAGGGCTGGACGGTCGGCCTGACCGGCACACGCTGGCTCAGCCGCGACTGGGCCCTGCGCGCCGAAGGTTTTCACATCGAGACCCGGCGCGACAACTCGGGCTACCGCGCCAAGTCCATCGCGGTCTCGCTCGACCGCGTCTGGTAGATGTCGCCGACGCGCCACCGCCTCCAGGCCCTGGCCACGGCGCTGACCGTGCTGCTGGTGCTCGCGCCCATGCCCTTGCTGCTGCCGGCGCTGAACGAGCGCGCCATCCTGGCGTGGCACGTGCTGGTCAACACCGACAGCCGCGAAAGCGGCTACTCGCACCTGGCGATGCTGCTGCTGGGCGGCTACGTGCTGCTGCTGATCGTGCGCTACATCGCCTTCCTGGTCGGTTCGGCGTTGGGCGCGCACCGGGACGGCCCCGCCGGTCATGCGCCCGGTGCCGCGCTGTCCGAGGCCCGGCGCCGACCCTGGCCGTTCGTGACGATCGTTGTGCCCGCCTACAACGAAGGGCCGGTGATCCAGCAGTCGATCCGCTCGCTGCTGCGCATCGACTACCCGTGCTACGAGGTGCTGGTGGTGGACGACGGTTCTTCCGACGACACCTACGCCCGCGCGCTCCAGGTCAGCCACGGATTCAGCCGCGTGCGCGTGCTCCGCAAGGCCAACGGCGGCAAGGCATCGGCGCTGAACCTCGGGCTGGCGCACGCACGCGGTTCGCTGATCCTGAACATGGACGCCGACAGCCGGCTCAGCAACAACGCGTTGCGGGCCTGCGTGCACCATTTCCTGGACCCGTCGGTGGCCGCCGTGGCCGGCAACATCAAGGTGGTCAACCGCGAGAACCTGATCACGCGGCTGCAAGCCATCGAGTACATCCACGGCCTCGGGCTGGAGCGGCGCGCGCAAGACGCGGTCAAGGCCGTCAGCGTGATCGGCGGGCCGCTGGGCATGTTCCGCAAGGCCGCGCTGCTGGAGGTGCGCGGCTACGACAATGACACCTTTGCCGAGGACCGCGACGTCACCTTGAAGCTGCTCGCCAAGGGTTGGTCGATCACCTACGAGCCCGACGCCCACGCCTGGTGCGAGTCGCCCAGCCGCTGGCTCGACCTGATGGGCCAGCGCTACCGCTGGACGCGCGGCACGGTGCAGGCGGTGCTCAAGCACCGCCGCTCGCTGTGGACCTTGCGCGCCAACCCCGTCATGTGCCTGTCGCTCTGGTACATGGCACTCGACAGCTTCCTGTTTCCGGTCATCAGCCTGGCCATGCTCGGCTTCTTCGGCTACCTGGCGGTGGCCTACGGCAGCAGCGAATTCCTGCTGCTGTGGTGGACGCAGATCGCGCTGTTCGACGTGGCGGTGACGTGCTACTGCATCGCCCTGGACGACGAGGACCCGGCCCTGGTGCCGTATGCGCTGGTGCTGCGCTTCTACGCCATCTTCACCGACGTGGCCAAGCTGCTCGCGATCGTCGAAGAGCTGTTGAAGGTAGAGATGAGCTGGGGAAAGCTCGCGCGAGAAGGGAAACTCTGATGGATATCGATCCGATCGTCTTGATGGCCTACGTCAGCGTGGCCATCAACATCATCACCATGATCGCGGCTTGTCTGGCATACGCGATCTTCCATGTGCGCAAGCGCCGCCGCCGGAGGGGCACGTCGATCGCGGCCGGCACGCCCGAAGGGCCGGTGGTGCCGGTGTTCCTGCAACGCTGCAGCGTGCCCGCCGCGCTTGCCGCGGACCCCGGCGCCCGACCTCTGCTGCCGCTGGCCCTCGCGCAAGGCTCCACCCCGAGCCTGGCCGAGGTTCGATGAGGCGAGGCCCGGCCCGCACCTTGCGTCGGCTCGCCGGCAACCTGCTGGCCGGGTGCCTGGTGCTGGCCGCGCTGGCCTTGCCGGCGTCGGCCCAGACCGCCGACGCGGTGCACTTGTACGTGTCGCCTTCGACGCTGGCGTACTTTCCCACCGTCGGCGGCCGCTACGAGGTGATGGTCAAGCCCTGGCGAGACCTGCTCGCCAGCGCAGCGCCCGCGGCGCGCGAGGTGCGCCGGCCCGACGAGCTGGCGGGCCTGGGCGGGGTGCTGGTGCTGCCGTCGGCGGTGGCGCTGTCAGACGTGGAACGGCGCGCATTGCTGCGCTTCCGGCAGGAAGGCGGCAGCATCCTGGCCACCTGGGCGACCGGAACGCGCGACGCCGAAGGCCGCTGGTTGGGCTACGACTTCGTGCGCGAACTGATGGGCGTTACCGTCACCGGCGAAGTGGCCGCAGACGCGAAGACGCGCTTCCTGATTCCGTACGGCGAGACGCCGGTCAACCAGAGCGTGCCGGCCGGACGGCGTCTCTGGATCGGGCAGCAGGCTGAGAAGCCGCTGCAGCTGCGCGGGGGCACCGAAGCGGCGGCCTACATGGACTGGACGCGCGCTGCGTTCAAGGTCGGTGACCATGCGGCGGCGATCGTGTTCGATGAGGCGCCTTCGAGCCGTCGGGTGATGTTCGGCTTTGCCGAGACGGCCTGGGACTTCCAGCCCGACGACGTGCGCGCCCTCGCCACCGACGCGTTGCGCTGGCTGCGCCGCGCGCCGACGGCGCAACTGGCCGCGTGGCCGCGCGGCCACCGCGCTGCCCAGCTGATCGAGATGGACACCGAAGAGGGCTTCGGCAATGCGATCCATTTTTCCGAGGTGATGGAGAGCATGAATGCCGCGGGCACTTTCTACAGCCTGACCAGCGAGGCGCGCAAGAACCGCCCGCTGGTGCGCCTGCTCGCCGAGAAGCACGAGATCGGCTTTCACGGCGAGGTTCACGTCGGCTTCAAAGGCCTGTCACGCGAAAAACAACGGGCCCGGCTCGACCGCATGCTGGCCGACATGCACGACATCCTGGGCACCGCCGGTTCGCAAGGCGTGGCCTGGCCGCGCGGCGCAGGGCGGGGGTTTCGTGCGCCGACCGAGGGTTACGACGACAACACCGAGGTCCTGCTCCAGGCGATCGGAATCCGCCACCACGTGGCCGATCCGAGCCGCAGCCCGGACCGGCTGCCGTTCTTTTCGGCCGTGGCCGCGCCCGACCGGGCGACCGGCCTGATCGTGTTGCCGCGCGCCCAGCCCGATGACCTGAACTACATCGAGCTGATGTTCAACGACGATCAGATCGGCGCGGCGCTGATCGCCGAGTACGAGATGAACCTGCGCATGGCCGGCCTGGCCGTCGTGAGCGTGCACAGCCAGAACTTCGCCGACCCCGAGCGCCTGCTCGGCAAGCCGCAGCACACCAGCCTGATGACGCATGCGATGGAAGACCTGGCCCGGCACGTCGGCCGGCGCCACGAGCGTGTGTGGATGGCGCCGGGCGGTCAGATCGAGCAGTGGTGGCGCGAGCGCAGCCGGGCCACACTGGTCGTGCGCGCGGAGGCCGGCCGGCTCGAGGTCGAACTCGACGTTTCGGGCAGCGCGCCGATCCAGGGGATCACGGTGCGTGTCAATCACCCGCGCGCGAATGGGGTGCTGGTGATGCAGCCTGGCGGGCAGATGCCGGCGCCAGCAGCGGGCCCGGCGTCGCCGCGGCCGGAGATCCGGCGCCTCGACCGCTTCAGCTCGGCACTGGTGTTCGCCAGCGCGCCGCCGGGACTGCACCGATACCGCATCACTTTCCCTTGAAGGTGCGGCGCAACAGCGCGTCGAAGGCGCCGTCGTCGTAGCCGACCGGGAAGATCGCGATGCCCGCCAGCCGCTGCTGGCTCACGAACTCGAACTTGGCCGCCAGGCTCACCTCGTCCTCGAACCAGCCCTGGCGCCAGCCCCCCGAGGGGTCGCGGTAGGCGTAGAACGGCGAGCCGCTGACAGGGTCGCGGCGCAGGCCGTGCTGCGCCGCCTCGTTGCGCGCGCCGATGCGGATGTCGGGCATCAGCTTGGCATCGAGCAGCGCGTAGGTCGTTTCGCGGCCCTTGCCCAAGGTGCGCGCGCCGACCTCGGCCGACGCGGTGGGCCATTCGTAGCCGTAGAACGGCACGCCGACGACGATCTGGTGTCGCTGTGCACCGAGCTGGAGGTAGTGCGCCAACGCCTTCTCCCAGGTCACCGGGTAGGGGCCGGTCAGCGGCGCCACCGGCCCGGCCGTCGCGCTCGTCAGGTGGTGCGAGTCGTAACCCTGCACGACGATGTGGTCCAGGCGTGCCAAGGCCGCCCGGTCGTACAGGTCCACCGCAGCGCCCATCACGCCAAAGGCGGTCAAGGTCGTCCGGGGTCCGCCCTGGCGGCTCAGGCCCGCACGCAACTCGGCGCAGAACGCGCGGTAGCCGCTCAGGGCCTCGGCGGACACCGGGGCGAAGATCTCGACGTCGAGGTGGATGCCCCGCGCACCCGCGGCCAGCCGCAGCAGTTCGACCACCAGACGGCGCCTGCGCTGGGGGCTTGCGAAGACGCGCTCGAAGCGCGCGGCATCGAACAGCGTGACCGTCACGTCCACGCTCAGGCCGCGGCTGCGGGCGGCCGCTTCCAGGCTGCCCCAGCGCTGCGGCCAGCCGTTGCGCTGGCCGAGCTGGCCCTCGGCATCGATCTCGACCTCGAAGAACTTCAGCCGGTCGTAGAGCGACAAGTCGCGGCTGCGCCAGAGCTCGCCCAGCCACCAGGGGTAGTAGCCCCAGATCTGAGGGCGCGGCGCCGGTTCGTCGGCCCCCGCCGCGCGAGCGGGCGCCGCGCCGGGGCCCAGCGCAAGGCACAGCAGGCCGCCCAGCAGCAACGAACGAACGGACCCGCGAGGCAGCATGGTGTTGGTCAGGCCTGGTTCATCGGTGAAGGCCGTGACGATACAGGGAGCGCCGAAAGGCCGGCAACCTGGCATGCGCCGCCGTTTGGGTGGGCGGGGTTCCGGCGCGTGTCGGGGCGCATTGGGTCGCGCGAACGGCAATGCACCACTAACATGCAGGCCTTCCGCTCCCGCATGCACCGAGCTGCCCCATGACCGACCTGTCCCTGGCCCAGCACATTGCCGCCCTGCTGCCCGGCCGCAGCGTTGACGCCGACCCTGCGGAGACCAGCGAGTGGTGCGAAGCACTCGACGCGTTGACCGCCGCGCACGGCCCGGACCGTGCGCGCTGGCTGCTTGACGCGCTGCTCGCGCATGCGCGCCGACGCGGCGTGAATTGGCAGCCGTCGATGGTCACGCCCTACGTCAACACCATCGCGCTCGAAGCGCAGCCGCCGTTCCCCGGCGATCTGGCGATGGAGCAGCGCCTGGCCGCGCTGATGCGCTGGAACGCGCTGGCGATGGTGATGCGCGCCAATCGTGTCGAGTCGGGCGGCTCGGCCGATCTGGGTGGGCACATCGCCAGTTATGCGTCGGCAGCCGATCTGTTCGAGGTCGGTTTCAACCACTTCTTCCGGGCCCGCAGCGACAGCTTCGGCGGCGACCTGGTGTACTTTCAACCTCACTCAGCGCCGGGCGTTTATGCGCGTGCCTTCCTCGAAGGCCGCTTGTCCGCCGACGACCTGGCGCACTACCGCCAGGAGCTGACGGCGCCGGCGCGTGGTGCGCGGGGCCTCAGCTCGTACCCGCACCCGCAGCTGATGCCCGACTTCTGGCAGTTCCCGACCGGCTCGATGGGCATCGGCCCGATCAATGCGATCTACCAGGCGCGCTTCATGCGCTACCTGCAGCACCGCGGGCTGTTGCCGGCCGTGACGGCGGGGCCAGCGCAACGCCGCGTCTGGGGCTTCTTTGGCGACGGCGAGATGGACGAGCCCGAGTCGATCGCCGCGCTGTCGCTCGCGGCGCGCGAGCAGCTCGACAACTGCACGTTCGTCATCAACTGCAACCTGCAGCGGCTCGACGGCCCGGTGCGCGGCAACGGCCGCATCGTCGACGAGCTCGAATCGGTGTTCGCCGGTGCCGGCTGGCATGTGATCAAGTGCCTGTGGAGTTCGGACTGGGACGTGCTGTTCGCGCGCGACCACGACCATGCGCTGATGCGCGCGTTTGCGCACACGGTGGACGGCCAGTTCCAGACGCTGTCGGCCAAGGACGGCGCGTTCAACCGCGAGGTGTTCTTCGGTCAGAACCCGCAACTCAAGGCGCTGGTGGCCGACCTGCGCGACGAGGACATCGACCGCCTGCGCCGTGGCGGCCACGACGCGGTGAAGATCCACGCCGCTTTCGCCGCTGCCGCGCGCCACAGCGGCCAGCCCACCGTGGTGCTGGCCAAGACGATGAAGGGTTATGCGATGGGCGACGCCGCGCAAGGCCGCATGACCACGCACCAGCACAAGAAGCTCGACAGCGATGCGCTGCGCACCTTCCGCGACCGCTTTGCGCTGCCGCTGAGCGATGCGCAGGTCGACCAACTCGCCTTCTGCAAGCCCGAGCCCGACAGCGCCGAGCTGAAGTACCTGCAAAGCCGGCGGCTCGCGCTGGGCGGCTACCTGCCGGCGCGCCGCAGCGACTGCCCGCTGCTGGCCGTGCCGACGCTGGACGCCACAGCCGGCTTTGCGCTGAACGCCGACGGCAAGGAGATGAGCACGACCATGGCCTTCGTGCGCCTGCTCGGCGCGCTGCTGAAGGATCAGACGCTGGGCCCGCGCGTGGTGCCGATCGTCGCCGACGAAGCGCGCACCTTCGGCATGGCCAGCCTGTTCCGCACCGCCGGCATCTACGCGCCGCTGGGCCAGCTTTACCAGCCCGAAGACGCCGGCTCGATGCTGTACTACCGCGAAGACAAGAGCGGGCAGATATTGGAAGAAGGCATTACCGAAGCGGGCGCGCTGTCGTCGTGGACGGCCGCCGCCACCGCGTATTCGACCCACGGCTTGCCGATGCTGCCGTTCTACATCTACTACAGCATGTTCGGCTTCCAGCGCGTCGGCGACCTGATCTGGGCCGCGGCCGACCAGCGCGCGCGCGGCTTCCTGATCGGCGCCACTTCGGGCCGCACCACGCTCGGCGGCGAGGGCCTGCAGCACCAGGACGGCACCAGCCACCTGATCGCGGCCACCGTGCCCAACTGCAAGGCCTACGACCCGGCGTTCGCGGGCGAGATGGCGGTGATCGTGGACCACGGCATGCGCGAGATGCTGGAGCGCCAGGCCGACGTCTTCTATTACGTGACGGTGATGAACGAGAACGCCGCGCAGCCGTCGTTGCCCGCCGATGCGCACGAGGGCGTGCTGCGCGGCATGTACCGCTTCCGCAAGTCCAGCTCGAAGGCGAAGAAGCGGGTGCAGTTGCTCGGCTCGGGTGCGATCCTCGGCGAGGTGATCAAGGCCGCCGACACGCTGCAGACGGAACACCGCGTGGCCGCCGACGTGTGGAGCGTCACCAGCTTCAGCGAACTGGCGCGCGACGGCGTGGCGTGTGAAGCGGCGTGGCGGCATGGTGCGGCCGAGGCGATCGACGCGTACGTCACGCAGCAATTGGCGCCCACGCAAGGCCCGATCGTGATCGCCACCGACTACGTGCGCGCCGTGCCCGAGCAGATCCGCGCCTGGCTGCCCGCCGGGCGGGTGTGCGTCACCCTGGGCACCGATGGCTTCGGCCGCAGCGACACGCGCGCGGCGCTGCGCGAGCACTTCGAGGTCAGCGCCGCGGCGATCGTGCAGGCGGCGCTGCGGGCGCTGGCCTTGGCCTGAAATGAACCCCATGAGCACCACACTGGACATCCACGACATCCGCGCCGCCGCCGTGCGCCTGCAAGGCCAGGTGATCGACACGCCCTGCCTGCCGTCGCGCACCTTGTCGGCCATCGCCGGCTGCGAGGTGTTCCTGAAGTTCGAGAACCACCAGTTCACCGCGTCGTTCAAGGAGCGCGGCGCGCTCAACAAGATGGCGCAGTTGACCGACGCCGAACGTGCCCAGGGCGTGCTCGCGGTCTCGGCCGGCAACCATGCGCAGGGCGTGGCGTATCACGCGCAGCGCCTGGGCATTGCGGCCACGATCGTGATGCCGCGTTTTGCGCCGCCGGTGAAGGTCGAGCGCACTCGCGGCTTCGGCGCCAGCGTGGTGCTCGAAGGTGACACCTTCGACGACGCGCGAGCGCACGGCCTGGCGCTGGCGCGCGAGCGCGGCCTGACGGTCGTGCACCCCTACGACGACCTGACTGTTGCGGCCGGTCAGGGCACGATCGCGCTGGAGATGCTGGCGCAGCAGCCGCAGATCGACACGCTGCTGGTGGCCATCGGCGGCGGCGGCTTGATCAGCGGCGTGGCCACCGCTGCGCTGGCGGTGAAGCCGGGCATGCAGGTGATCGGCGTGCAGACCGAGCGTTTCCCGGCGGTGTGGAATGCGGCGCATGGCGAGAACCGCGAGTGCGCGCAGGCCACCATCGCCGACGGCATTGCGGTGAAGGCGCCGGGGGCGTTGACCCTGCCGCTGATCCGCGAGCGCGTGGCCGACGTATTGCTCGTCGGCGAAGACGACATCGAGCAGGCGATCCTGATGCTGCTGGAGATCGAGAAGACGGTGGTCGAGGGGGCAGGCGCGGTCGGCCTGGCCGCGCTGCTGAAGCATCGCGGGCGCTTTGCCGGCCGCAAGGTGGGCCTCATTCTGTGCGGCGGCAACATCGAGCCACTGGTGCTGGCCGAGATCATCGAACGCGGCATGGTCAAGTCGGGCCGCCTGGCGCGGCTGCGGCTGGATGTGCGCGACGTGCCCGGCGCGCTGGCCGATGTGGCCACCTTGCTGGGCCGGCTGGGCGCCAACATCGACGAGGTTCAGCACCAGCGTGCGTTCAGCTCACTGTCGGTCGAACGCGCGCAGATCGAGGTGGTGGTGCAGACGCGTGGCGTGGCGCACATCGAGCAGATTCTGGTGGCGATGCGCGCCCAGGGTTACCGCGCGGAACGGGTCGGTTGAGTCGGTAACTCAGTCGCCAGCCCGCACCGCCGCCAGCATCGCCGCCACTTGCGGCGCCATGTTGACCGGCACGATCTCGACCGCGGCGTGCTGCGGCGCAAGCACGCGGAACAGTTCGTCGGCAAAGCTGTGGCCGATGTGCGGGACACCGGAGAAATCCACCTCGGCGCGGTGGAACTGGCCGAGCCGGTGCGCTACGCGGCGCGCCTGCGCACGCGACTCCAGGCCGGCCCGGTCCGACGCCATCAACCGCAGCGGCACGACAGTGCGGTCGAAGCCGAAGCTGCAACCGTCGGCGCTGTGCGCGTTCAACACCGACTCCAAGGTGCGCGGTGTGTCCAGTGCGAGCCCGAAGTAGACCGACGTGCCCTGGCGCGGCATCGCCCGGCCCGGTTTCCAGCCGCTGCCGCTTCCTGAATTCGTTTCCCAGTCGCGGCGCTGGAACGCCGCCGCATTCGCGTGCAGGTCGAACACGTCGGCCAGCCGTGCAGTGAAGAACAGCCCGCGCCCGCTGTGGCGCGCCGGCTGGCTGGTGAGCTTGCCCTTGCTCAGCTCCAGCATCGCCAGTTGCGGGTCGCCCAGGTCGAAGGCTTCCTGCAGCTTGTCGAACACGCCGCGGCCGTCGTCGGAAACGAGCAACTGCACGTGGCCGGGGGTCTGGCGCAAGGACACGGTGGCATGGCTGCCTTCGCTGTGGTCGATGGCGTTGTTCAGCAGTTCGCCGAAGGCGTGCTGTGTCATGCGGGCCACCTCGCGCGGCAGCTCGAAGAAGGGCGCGAAGTCGCGCGCCCAGGGCAGGTCTTCGGCCAGCCCGTTCAGCGGGTAGCGGCGCACCACCTGGCGCAGCAGGCCGGGGCGGTAGGCGGGTTTGCTTTTCGTGCCATCGCGGGTCAGCCAATTCAGCTCGACCAGCTTGCGCAGCGCCGCCGCACAGGCCGCGCGGCTGGCGCCGGTGCGCGCCATCAGAACCGCGGCCAGCTCGCCGGGGTGCTGCGTGGCGGCGGCGGTGATCCACAGGGTCAGGGCGTTCAGGTCTAGGCGTGGCATGGCGGTCTTTCCATCGGTGGAAGGCCCAGTGTGTAACTGCCGGCGCAGAACTTGAGCCCGAAAAGGCGGCGTTTCCCGGCCCATCTCTGGCGCGCGGCGCGTGCAGGATTGCCGGGCCGCTTGGCGCCACCGGGCCGCTGGCAGGCGTTTTCGCCGGAGGTGGCTGGCTACAATCTTTTGGGTTACATCACGGTTTCGCCTGCTTGCTTCGCCACCCTTTTCGAAAGACCACCATGCCACTCGTTTCGATGCGCCAATTGCTGGACCACGCCGCCGCCAACGGTTATGGCATTCCGGCCTTCAACGTCAACAACCTCGAGCAGGTTCAGGCGGTGATGACCGCCGCCGACGAGGTGGGCGCCCCGGTGATCCTGCAAGCCAGCGCAGGCGCGCGCAAGTACGCCGGCGAGCACTTCATCAAACACTTGATCCAGGCGGCCGTCGAGTCGTGGCCGCACGTGCCGCTGGTGATGCATCAGGACCACGGCCAGAGCCCCGACGTGTGCAGCGGCGCGATCAATCTGGGCTTCAGCTCGGTGATGATGGACGGCTCGCTGCAGGCCGACGGCAAGACCATCGCCAGCTTCGACTACAACGTGGACGTGACGCGCAAGGTCGTCGACATGGCGCACAAGCTGGGCGTCACCGTCGAAGGCGAACTGGGCTGCCTGGGCTCGCTCGAAACAATGAAGGGCGACAAGGAAGACGGCCACGGCACCGAGTCGACCATGACGATGGAGCAACTGCTGACCGACCCCGAAGAGGCGGCCGAGTTCGTCAAGCGCACCCAGCTCGACGCACTGGCGATTGCCATCGGCACCAGCCACGGCGCGTACAAGTTCACCCGCAAGCCCACCGGCGACCTCCTGGCCAACAGCCGCATCAAGGAAATCCACAAGCGCATCCCGAACACCCACCTGGTGATGCACGGCAGCTCCAGCGTGCCGCAGGAGTTGCTGGCCGAGATTCGCCAGTACGGCGGCAACATGAAAGAGACCTACGGCGTGCCGGTCGAAGAGATTCAAGAGGCCATCAAGCACGGCGTGCGCAAGATCAACATCGACACCGATGTGCGCCTGGCGATGACCGGCGCGATCCGCAAATACATGGCGCAGAACCCCGACAAGTT
>JANOQS010000169.1:0-4530 GCA_031414975.1 Methylibium sp.
CAGCGCCACCTGCCCGCGCCGCAGAAGCAGTTCACTGTCCTCGATGCCGGCTGCGGCACCGGCCTGTGCGGCCCGCTGGTGGCGCCCTGGGCGCACAACCTGAGTGGTGTGGACCTGTCGCGCGGCATGCTCGACCGGGCCCAGACCAAGGGTGTGTACACCGAACTCTTCAAGGCCGAGCTGACCGAGTTCCTGCGCGAATCGCCTGGCCAATGGGACGTGCTGGTGTCGGCCGACACGCTGTGTTACTTCGGCGACCTGGAGGCGGTGATGAATGCGGCGGCAGGTTCCATGCGCCCGGGCGGCACCTTGGTGTTCAGCGTGGAGAGCCTGCCTGATGAAGCAGGCCTGCCCTTCAAGCTGGAGCCGCACGGGCGTTACGCGCACACGCGCACGCATGTGGAGCAGGTGCTGGCGGGCAACGCTTTCGAGCTGCTGGAAATCGGCGCACAGACTCTGCGGCAAGAAGGCGGCAAGCCAGTACCTGGCTGGCTGGTCGCGGCGCGCAAACGCGCCTGAAGCGGCCCGGCGGACGTTGGCGCAGATGACTTTCGTCGCTTTACCCACCGAGGGCGTTTTCCTACCCTGACGACCCAAGGCGCGCTCGTTCGGCGTGGCCGCGAACGCACCCATGGCGAACCCCATCTCGCTCACTTCACCGCTGCCGCCCGAAGACCTGTTCTTCGAGGCCATGACCGCCAGCGCGGGCTTGAGCGTGCTGGGCGAAATGCAGTTGAGCCTGCTCAGCGAGAAGCCCGACCTCAAGCCAATGGACCTGCTGGGCAAGCCGGTGACGGTGCACGTGGTGCAGCCCGACGGCGAGAAGCGCCACTTCAACGGCATCATCAGCCGCTTCGGCGTGGGCAAACATGCCGGGCGCTACTTCGGCTACCAGGCCACCGTGAAGCCGTGGTTGTGGTTCCTCACCCGCACCAGCGATTGCCGCGTGTTCCAGGACCAGTCGGTGCCCGACATCGTGAAGAAGGTGTTCGGCGACCACAGCGTGGCCAACTTCGAGTTCAAGCTGTTCCGCAGCTACGCGCCACGCACCTACTGCGTGCAGTACCGCGAGAGCGACTACGCCTTCGTGGCCCGGCTGCTCGAGTACGAAGGCATCTACTGGTACTTCGAGCACACCGACGGCAAGCACAAGCTGATCCTGGTCGACTCGCAAACCGCGCACGACACCGCGCCCGGCTACGAGAAGCTGCGCTACATCGAAGACCCGGCCCACGCGCCGCCCGAAAACGAATACGTGGCGAACTGGGGCTCGAACCAGTCGGTGCGCACCGGCAAGGTGGTGCTGACGAGTTACGACTTCGAACGCCCGGCCACGTCGCTCGAAGTAGAGAAGGTGCGCGACCGCAGCTACGACCTGTCGGACTTCGAACGTTTCGACTTCGAAGGCGACTACGTGCAGAAGGCCGACGGCACGCAGTGGGCCGAGAACCGGCTCGACGAAACGCAGGCGCGCTTTCACCAGAACCGCGGCAGCTCCAACGCCAAGGGGCTGGCGGTGGGTTGCACGTTTTCGCTCACGCACCACCCGGACGATGCGCACAACATCGCCTATCTGGTGACCGGCACCGACATTCGCGCCAAGGTCGGCATCTTCCAGTCGGGCGACGCCGGCAGCAGCTACGAATGCGCGTTGCTGGCCATGCCCAGCGCCCAGCAGTTCAGGCCGCCGCGGCGCACCACCCGGCCGTTCGTGCAGGGCCCGCAGTCGGCCGTGGTGGTGGGGCCGGCGGGTGAAGAGATCTACACCGACAAGTACGGCCGCGTGAAGGTGCACTTCTTCTGGGACCGCGCCGGGCCCAAGACCGACAAGAGCTCGTGCTGGGTGCGCGTGAGCCACCCGTGGGCCGGCAAGAACTTCGGCGCCATCCACATCCCGCGCATCGGGCAAGAGGTGATCGTCGACTTTCTGGAAGGCGACCCCGACCAGCCGATCATCATCGGCCGCGTCTACAACGCCGAGCAGATGCCGCCGTGGGACCTGCCCGCCAACGCCACGCAGTCGGGCATCCTCACGCGCTCGAGCAAGGGCGGCGGTTACGGCAACGCCAACGCGATCCGCTTTGAAGACAAGAAGGGCAGCGAGCAGCTCTGGATCCACGCCGAGAAGAACCAGGACATCGAGGTCGAGAACGACGAGACGCATTGGGTCGGGCATGACCGGACCAAGACCATCGACCACGACGAGACCGTGCACGTGAAGCACGACCGCACCGAGACGGTGGACAACAACGAGACGATCACGATCGGGGTGGACCGGACCGAGAGCGTCGGCAAGAACGAGACCATCAGCATCGGCGTGAACCGCAGCGAGACGGTGGGCGCCAACGAAACCATTCAGATCGGCGCCAACCGCAGCATCAGCGTGGGCGCCAGTGAAACCGCCACCGTGGCGCTGCAGCGCACGCATGCGGTGGGCGTGAACGAGAGCATCGCCATCGGCGCCGCGCAGGAAGTGGCGATCGGCGCCGCGCAGGCGATCACCGTCGGCGCGAATCAATCCACCAGCGTCGGCGTGGACCAGAGCACCAGCGTCGGCTCGAACCGCGAAGTCACCGTCGGCAAGAACCAGAAGACTGCGGTGGGCGATTCGCGCAGCACCTCGGTGGCCAAGGACGACGCGCTGAAGGTCGGCAAGACCCTCGTGATCGACGTGGCCGATTCGATCACCATCAAGACCGGCAGCGCCAGCATCACGATGAAGAAGGACGGGACGATCACGATCAAGGGCAAGGACATCTCGCTCGACGGCTCGGGCAAGATCAATGTCAAGGCCAGCAGCGACGTGGTGATCAAGGGCAGCAAGGTCGGCGTCAACTGAGCAGGGCAACAACGATGGGAATGCTGGAAGACCCGTTCGGCCCGCTGGCCGCCGATACGCTGGCAGGCGAGGTGCAGGCCGATGAGTTTGCACTGCTGTCAGGCCGCGAGGTGCGCGCGCAGCACGCCGCGCCGTTGGGCCTGGCACCGGTGTTGGCAACCTTGCACAGCTTCGACCTGCTGGAACAGCCGCTGCTGAGTGGCCTGCCCGGCAGCCCGGGCCAGGTGATTGCCGCACGCGCCGCCGTGGCTTTGCGCCGCGCGATGGTCGGCAGCGAGGTGCTGGTGGTCTTCATCAACGGCGACCTGCATCAGCCCGTGATCACCGGCGTGGTGCAGACCCCGGCCGTGACCGCGGCAACGCAGGCGCCGGGGGTTGCGGTGCAGGTGGACGGTGAACGCCACGTCATCAGCGCCGAACGCGAAATTGTGCTGCGCTGCGGCGACGCCAGCATCACGCTCACGCGCGCGGGCAAGGTCATCATCAAGGGCAACTACATCTTGAGCCGCTCGACCGGCTACAACAAGATCAAGGGTGCCGCGATCGACATCAACTGAGCGCGCAAGGTCACGCCGGCGATGTGGCAGGTCGACAACCGAACCCCGTTTGCCGCCGAGCGCGGCTGGGTGCGCGACCGTGACGGTGCCGAGATCTGGCTGGTGGCGGTGAAGGCCACGTTCGACATCCTTCCCGACGGCAGCACTGAAGTCGCCAAGGAACAGCCGCCCGTGCTGCGCCTGCCCGAACACCACGGCGAGCCGGGCAAGAGCAGCATCACGTACGACGCCGACCTGGTGCTGACCAAGCGCACCACCGACATCATCGTCGTTGGCCACGCACACGCACCAGCCGGCCACACCGTGACGCAGACCGACGTGGGCTTCATGGTCGGCTCGGTGAGAAAGGTCGTCCGCGTGATCGGCGACCGAACCTGGAACGGCGGCAAGCCGAGCGAGCCACAACCCTTCGAGAAGATGCCGCTGGTCTACGAGCGCGCTTTCGGCGGCGTGGACGCGAAATCAGAACAACCCGACAAGGACTGGGACTGGCGCAACCCGGTGGGCACCGGCTTTGCGGTGAAGGCCGAGCATGCCGACGGCCAACGCCTGCCGAACATCGAAGACCCGAACGCGCTGTTTGCAAAGTGGGACGACCGGCCCGCACCGGCCGGTTTTGGCGCGATTGCGAGCCACTGGCAACCCCGCGTGGGTTTTGCCGGCACCTACGACGACCACTGGATGAAGACGCGCCAGCCGCTGCTGGCCGAAGACCTGGACGACCGCTTCTTTCAATGCGCCCCGGCCGACCAGCAGGCGCCCGAGTTCCTGCGCGGCGGCGAGCCCGTGGTGCTGCTGAACCTGAGCCCGCGCGGGCGCATCCAGTTCACCTTGCCGAAGATCTACCTCGGCTTCGAAACACGCTTCTACGACGGCAGCCGCGAGATCCACAAGCAGCGCGTGCTGCACACCGTGATCCTGGAGCCCGACCACGAGGCAGGCCCGCGTGTGAGCCTGGTGTGGCACAGCGCGCTGCCGTGCCACTTCAAGGTTCAGAAGCTGGAGCGCACGATCGTCACGCTGAAGGCCGACCGGAGCACCGGCGAGGCGCAGCCTAACGAGCACGACATGGAGTTGAGCTGATATGGCCGAGCGCGTCGTCATCGTTGCACTGGGCGCCTGCACGCCCGTGGG
>JANOQS010000170.1:0-12979 GCA_031414975.1 Methylibium sp.
GGGCGCATCGCCAAGATCGGCAAGGCCGGCAACCCCGACGTGCAGCCGGGCGTGGACATCGTCATCGGCCCGGGCACCGAGATCATCGCGGCCGAAGGCATGATCGTCACGGCCGGCGGCATCGACAGCCACATCCACTTCATCTGCCCGCAGCAGATCGAAGAAGCGCTCACCAGCGGCGTGACCACCATGCTCGGCGGCGGCACCGGCCCGGCCACCGGCACCTTCGCCACGACCTGCACGCCCGGGCCCGACAACCTGGCGCGCATGCTGCTGGCGGCTGACGCCTTCCCGATGAACCTGGGCGTCCTCGGCAAGGGCAACGCCAGCCAGCCCGAAGCGCTGCGCCAGCAGGTGCATGCCGGCGCCATCGGCCTGAAGCTGCACGAAGACTGGGGCACCACGCCCGCCGCGATCGACTGCTGCCTGGCCGTGGCCGAAGAGACCGATACGCAGGTCGCGATCCACAGCGATACCTTGAACGAATCGGGCTTCGTCGAGAACACCGTGGCCGCGACCAAGGGCCGCACCTTGTGCGCCTTTCACACCGAAGGCGCGGGCGGCGGCCATGCGCCCGACATCCTGCGCGTGGTCGGCGAAGCGAACTTCCTGCCGAGCTCGACCAACCCGACGATGCCCTACACCGTCAACACGCTCGACGAGCACGTCGACATGCTGATGGTGTGCCACCACCTCGACCCGGCGATTGCCGAAGACCTGGCCTTCGCCGAAAGCCGCATCCGGCGCGAGACGATTGCCGCCGAAGACATCCTGCACGACCTGGGCGCCATCAGCATGATGAGCAGCGACAGCCAGGCGATGGGCAGAGTGGGCGAGGTGATCATCCGCACCTGGCAGACGGCGCACAAGATGAAGGCGCAACGCGGCACCCTGGCCGGGGATTCACAGCGCAACGACAACCAGCGCGCCAAACGCTACATCGCCAAGTACACCATCAACCCCGCGATCGCCCATGGCATCTCGCACGAGGTGGGCAGCATCGAAGAAGGCAAGTGGGCCGACCTGGTGGTGTGGAAGCCGGCCTTCTTCGGCATCAAGCCTGCCCTGGTGCTCAAAGGTGGCTTCATCGCGATGGCCGCGATGGGCGACCCGAACGCCTCCATCCCGACCCCGCAGCCGGTGCACTACCGCCCCCAGTTCGGCGCCTTCGGCGGCGCGCTGCACAAAGGCTCGCTCACCTTCATGAGCCAGGCCGCCGTGGCCGACGGCCTGCCCGACGCGCTGGGCCTGCACAAGCGCGTGGCTGCCGTGAAGGGCAACCGCACGGTCAAGAAGCAGCACATGGTTCACAACCACCTGCTGCCGGTGATGGAGATCAACGCCCAGACCTACGAAGTGCGCGCCGACGGCGTGCTGCTGACCTGCGAGCCGGTGGCGGTGCAGCCGATGGCGCAGCGGTACTTCTTGTTCTAGCGAGCCGCCCTCGCCGAGGCGAGCTCGGCCTTGATCTTCAGATCAAAGCCGTTCAAGTCCTCCCCCGCCACGCCGATAACCGACGATGGCTCATTTCGCAACGCACCCGGGGCCGCCAGGGCGCTGGCCGCGCGCGTGCGCCGTGCTGTGGCTCGCGCTGCACCTTCTGGCCGGCGACGCCTGGGACCGCAGCCGCATGCTCGCCGCCGCCCAGCGCATGGGCCCACAGGCAGCGGCCGCCGCGCAGGCCTTGCAGGGTGCCATCGCAGCGGCGGCGCCGCTGGACGAGGCGGGGCGGCTGCAGGCCATCAACCACTTTTTCAACCGACGCATCGTGTACGCCGAAGACCTGGACACCACCGGCGAAGCCGACCACTGGGACAGCCCGCTCGAACTGCTGGCGCGCGGCGCGGGCGATTGCGAAGACCTGGCGATCGCCAAGTACTTCAGCCTGATCGCCGCAGGCACGCCCTCGGCCAGCCTGCGCATGGTCTACGTGCGCGCGCAGCGCAGCGGCGGCACGCAGGCGCACATGGTGCTGGCCTGGTACCCGCAGCCCACCGCCGAGCCGCTGATCCTGGACAACCTGGTGCCCGAGGTGCAGCCGGCGTCAGCCCGGCGCGACCTGGTGCCGGTGTTCAGCTTCAACGCCGAGGGCCTGTGGCAAGGCGCCGGCGCACAGCGTGCGGGCGACGCTGCGCAGCGCCTGTCGCGCTGGCGCGAGGTGCTGGCCAAGGCACGTGCCGAAGGATTTGTATGACGAACGATTTCACCCCCACCGGGAGGCTCCCATGTCACTGATCCGACAACTCTGGCTGCTGCTGCTGGGCACCATGGCCATCGCGCTGATCGGCAGCGTGGCCGTGAACGCCGGCGCTGCGCGCGCCTATCTGCAGACGCAACTGGCGCTGAAGAACAGCGACAACGCGCAGGCGCTGGCCTTGTCGCTGTCGCTGTCGAGCCAACCGGGAGACCCGGCGTTGCTCGAACTGGCCATCGCGGCCCAGTTCGATACCGGCGCGTACGAGCACATCCGCCTGACCGCACCCGACGGCCGCCCCCTGGTGAACAAGCAGGCACGCCCCGCTCCCGCCGAGGCACCGGCCTGGTTCGTGCGGCTGTTGCCGATCACCGCTGCCCCCGGCGTGGCGCAGGTCTCCGACGGCTGGCGCCCGGTCGGCACGCTCAGTCTCGCCAGCGCCACCGGTTTTGCCCACGCCCACCTGTGGCAGGGCACCTTGCATTCGACCGGCTGGCTGCTGTTCGTCGGCGCACTGGCGGGCGTGCTCGCCGGGCTGGCGCTGCGGCGCATCCGCGCCCCGCTGGACGCCACCGTCGCCCAAGCCCAGGCGCTGACCGAGCGGCGCTTCGTGACCGTGAGTGAGCCGCGCGTGACCGAGCTGCGCCAGGTGAGCCGGGCGATGAACACGATGGTCGAGCGGCTGCAGGCGATGTTCAGCGAACAGGGCGCACAGCTCGAAGCGCTGCGCCGCCAGGCCCAGACCGACGCCCTCACGGGCTTGAGCAACCGGGCCCACTTCATGGCCAGCCTGCAAGCGCTGGGCCGGCGTGACGACGCGCCCGCCCAGGCCACCCTGCTGCTGCTGCGGGTGCGCTCGCTGGCGCAGCTGAACCAGACCCTCGGGCATGCCGCGGCAGACGCACTGCTGAAGGCACTGGCCCGCGCGATCGACGGACCCCAGCCCGCGGTGCAGGCTCCTGGCCGCCTCAACGGCAGCGACTTCGCGCTGTTGCTGGTCGGGCCGGAGGGCAGCGCCGCGGCGCAGCGCCAGCTCGATGCAGTGCGCGCTGCACTGGCCCCCTGGCCCGGCGCCAGCGTGGCGGCCGGCGGCATGGCGTGGGCGCCCGGCATGGGGCTGGGCGCGCTGATGCAGGCGGCCGACGCCGCGCTGGTGCAGGCCGAGGCCCAGCCCGGCTTCGCGCGGGCGGTGACTGCACCACGCGCCGGCGCGGCGCCCCCGGCGCTGGGCGAAGCCGAATGGCGCCGACGCCTCGAGATCGCGCTGCACAAGGGCAGCCAAGGCACCCCCGGCGGCGCCAGCCTGGGCGCGTTTGCGGTGGTCCGGCGCGACGGCAGCCTGCTCCACGTGGAGTGCCCGCTGCGCCTGCAGCTCGTTGACGGCGGGCCGCTGGAGCCCGCCGCGCAATGGCTGCCCTGGGCGCTGCGCTGCGGCCTGAGCCCGGCAGTCGACGGGCTCGCGTTGGCCTTGGCGCTGCAGCGCAGCGCGGCCGATGGACAAGCCCGCTGCGTGAACCTGGCTCCCGACTCGCTGCACGACAGCGGCTTCGTCGCCAGCCTGCGTGCGCAACTGCAGGCCCAGCCGCGCGCCGCCGGCCTGCTGTGGCTGGAGCTGGCCGAATCGGCCGCCACCGGCCAGCTCGACCGGGTGCGTGAACTGGGCCGGCAACTGCGGCCGCTGGGGGTCAAGGTGGGCATCGAACACGCCGGCGCCGACCTGGCCGGCATGGCCCGCCTGTACGAGGCCGGGCTCGACTACGTGAAGCTCGAAGCCGCGCTGTCGCTGGGCATCCACGCCGACCCGGCGCGGGCGTCCTTCGTGCGCGGGCTGATCGGCAGCCTGAAGTCGCTCGGCCTGCAGGTGATGGCCGAGGGCGTGGTCGAGGCGGCCGACGCGCAGGCGCTGTGGCAGGCCGGCATCGACGCCATCACCGGGCCGGTGGTCGCGCTCCCGGCGGCACCGGCACAAGCCGGCTGATTTGGGGGCCGACCGCGGCGCTTTTCGGCCGACCGGCCGCCACTTGATTCACGCAGACTGCACAAATGCCATACATCCAACGCGACGACCTGGGGCGCATCGACAGCCTGCATCGCCACGCCAGCCCGCTGGCCGGCGAGTTTGCGGCCGACGATGACCCGCAGGTGCTGGCCTTCCTGGCTGGCGGCGCCGATTCGGGCAGCCCCGAAGACAGCCTGGTGCGCATGGACGCAAGCTTCGTGCGCGTGATCGAAGACCTGATCGACCTGCTGATGGTGAAGAACGTGATCACGCTCACCGACCTGCCGGTCCAGGCCCAGAACAAGCTGCTGGCGCGCAAGTCGTTTCGCGACAAGGCGGGGGCCAATTCATTGCGCCTGTTCGGCGATGCCGGGAGTGACGGGCCCATGCTCGGGCCGGATTGACAAAGCGCTTACCGCTCAGTCAGAGCGTAAGCCTTCCCCCGCAGCACCGGCTTCAACAGGTAGCTCAACACCGACTTCTTGCCGGTCAGCACATCCACCTCCGCCGTCATGCCCGGAATGATCGGCAGGTTCGCGCCGAAGTTCGGTGTGCGGGTGCGCACGCGCACCATGTAGAAGGCGTTGCCCTTGTCGTCCACCACCGTGTCGGGGCTGATGTTCTCGACCGTGGCTTCGAGCCCCCCGTAGATCGCAAAGTCGTACGCACTGAACTTGACGGTGCCGGTCTGGCCGGGGTGGATGAAGGCAATGTCCTTGGGCGCCACGCGCGCGTCGAGCACCAGCGCGTCTTCGAGCGGCACCACTTCCACGATGTCGCGGCCCGGTTGCACCACACCCCCGACGGTGTTGGCCAGCAGGCGCTGAACGCGCCCGCGCACCGGTGACTTGACGAGCGCCTTGTCGACCTTGTCGGTCAGCGCGACCTTGCCTTCAACGAGTGCGTTGGCGCGGCCCATCACATCGGCCAGTTCCTTGCGCGCTTCATTGCGGAACGAGATGTCGGTCTCTTCGATCTTGCGCCGCGCTTCGCCGATGGCGGCCTGCACGCGCGCGATCTGCGCCGCCGCCTGGTCCACGTCGGCGCGGTACTTGTCGACGTCGCGCTCCAGGCGCAGCACTTCCACCTGGGACACCGCGCCGCTGGCCAGCAGCGGCCGCGTCGAGACCAGTTCCTGCTGCGCCAGCGCGGCGGCGCCCTGCGCCGAGGTGCGGCGCGAACGCGCCTCGGCGAGTTCGTGCTCGCGCTGCGACAGTTGCTGGCGGCTGATCGACACCAAGGTGCCCAGCTCGCTGCGGCGCGATTCGTACAGGCGCCGCTCTTCATCGATGATGCGTTGCTGCTCGGCGTTGCCGCCGGCCGGCGGCGGCACGAAGGCATTGCCCTCGGCCAGCGCGCGCAGGCGCCGCTCGCGCGCCAGCAGCGCAAAACTCTGCGCCGCGTTCTCGCGCACGCCCGACGTGGCACGCGTCTGGTCGATGCGCAGCAGCAACTGGCCGGCCTCGACCAGCTGGCCTTCCTTGACCAGGATCTCCGACACCACGCCGCCATCGAGTGCCTGGATCACCTGCAACTGGCGCGACGGCACGACCTTGGCGTCGCCGCGCGTCACCTCGTCGATCTGCGCATGGTGGGCCCACACCCCCAGCGCGATGGACACCACCACACCGCAGTAGAGAACAGCCCGCGCGCGCCGGCTGCGCTGGCGCGCGAGGATGGCTTCGGCCTCGAACTGGAAGCCGCGGTCGGCCGCGCTCAGGGCCGTCGGCACGGCACCGAACAGGCGCGAGGTGATCGGGCTCAGCACTTTGCGCACCAGTTCCAGCACCGCCAGCACAGCGCCGCCGAAAAGGCCCAGCAAGCGTTGCGAGATCGGCGTTTCGGCGCCGGTCGGTGGGTTGTTTGGGTGGGCACTCATCAGGCGGCTTTCGTGATGCGCCCGCTGGCCAGCGCCTGCAGTATCTGCTCGCGCGGGCCGTCGGCCATGATCTTGCCGTGGTCCACCACGATCACGCGGGTGGCCAGCGGCAGCAAGGTGGTGCGGTGGGTCACCAGCACCAGGGTCCGGTCTTGCGCAAAGTTGCCGATGCGCGCGCTCACGTGCGCCTCGGTGCTGTAGTCCATCGCGCTGGTCGGTTCGTCCATCAGCAGGATCGGCGCCTGGTGCAGCAGCGCGCGCGCCACGCCCACGCTCTGGCGCTGCCCGCCCGAAAGGGATTCGCCGCGCTCGCCCACCGGCATGTCGTAACCGCGCGGGTGGCGATTGACGAACTCGCTCAGGCCGGCCAGGTCAGCCGCCTGCACGACGGCTGAATCTTCGGCGTGCGGCAGGCCGAAGGCGATGTTCTCGCGCAGCGAGCCATTGAACAAGGTGGTGTCCTGCGCCACGTAGCCGATGCTGCGGCGCACGTCGGCCGGGTCGAGCTGGCGCAGGTCGATGCCGTCAATCAGCACCTGCCCTTCGGTGGGCGTGTACAGGCCCATGATCAGGCGCTGGATCGTGCTCTTGCCGCAACCCACCTTGCCGATCAGCGCCACGCGCTCGCCGGCAGCTATTCTGAAGCTCACGCCCTCCAGCGCCGCGTCGCTGCGGCCCGGGTAGGCAAAGTGCACGTTGCGGAATTCGATCTCGCCGCGCAACGCCGGCCGCTGCAGGAAGTTGACGCCCTCGGGCCGCTCCACCGGCGTGCTCATCACCTTCTCGAGCGATTCGAGCGCGGTGCGCGCGCCCTGGTACTGCAGCAGCAGGCCGACGATCTGGCCGGCCGGCGCGAGCGCCCGGCCGCTGAGCATGCCGGCGGCGATCAGCGCACCCATGCTCATCTCGCCGGCGCCGATCAGGTGCACGCCGGCCACGATGATGACGATGTTGACCACCTGGCCGAGCCAGCCGGTGGCGCCCATCGCGCCGCTGGAGAGCGCGCGCATGCGCACGTTCACCGCCGCGATGTGCGCGTTGGCACGTTCCCAGCGCGCCTGGATCACGCTCTCGGCGCCCTGCGCCTTGATGGTCTCGATGCACGACAGGCTCTCGATCAGCGTGGCGTTGCGCTGCGCACCGGCCTGCCAGGTGGCTTGCGACAGCTCGTGCAGGCGGTGCTGCAGCACGTAGCCCACCACCAGGATCAGCACGAACGCGGCCACCACCGGCAGCACCAGCCAGGGTGACAGCCAGGCCAGCACGGCGATGAAGATCAGTGCGAACGGCAGATCGACCAACGCGGTGACGGTGCTGGAGGCCACGAAGTCGCGCACCTGCTCGAAGCCGCGCAGGTTGCTGGCGAACGCGCCCACCGCCGTCGGCCGGTGCGACAACTGCATGCCCAGCACGCGCTCCATCAGGCTGGCCGACACGCGCACGTCGATGCGCGCGCTGGCTTCGTCGACGAAGTGGCTGCGCAGCGAGCGCATCAGCAGGTCGGCGCTGATCACGAGCAGCGCGCCGATGGCCAGGGCCCAGAGTGTCTCGAACGCGCGGTTGGGCACCACGCGGTCGTACACGTTCATCGAAAACAGCGGCGTGGCGAGCGCGAACACGTTGATCAGCAAGGCCGCCCACAGCACGTCGCGGTACACCCCGCGCTGCGAGCGCAGGGCGCTCCAGAACCAGTGGCCGGTGGCGCCGCTGCCAGCCGCTGCGGCCGGCGCGGAGGCGGTGCTGGCATCGAAGCGCGGGCGCAGGAACAGGCTGAGGCCGCTGTAGCGAGCGGCGAGTTCGGCGTCGCTCAACTGCACCGCGCCGGCGCCGGTTTCGGGCAGGCGCACGTCCCAGCCGCCTCCCGCGCGCCGGCCCACCAGCACGCAGGCCTTGTCGCCCTGCAGCACGGCCACGGCGGGCAGTGCGGCGCTGTCGATCTCGGCCAGCGGCAAACGCTGCAGCCGCGCGACCAGGCCGGCGCGCGTGGCGGCGCGTTCGGCGGCGGCCAGCGTGAGCCGCCCCTGAACCAGCGGCAGCCCGGCCGACAGCGACGCACGCGACGCCGCCAGGCCGTGGGCACGGCAGACCTCGATCAGGCAGTCGAGCAGCGGGTCGGGGTGGACCAGGTCTTCGCGCACGCGCGGGGTGGCGTGTGGGGCGGGGAATGGGGTGACGCTGTCGGTCATGGTGGCTGGCGTGGCTGGCGACGGGGTGGGGGCCGCGGCGTCGGGGCTGGGTGTCAGGGCCGGGTCGGCGCAGCCGGTGGGGTCGGCGCGATCGGTGCAGCTTGTCCGGGCCGCGCTGCCGCCGATGCCGTCGCCAGCGCCTGCGCACGCGCATCGAGTTCGGCCAGCGGCGTGATCATGGGTGCCACCTCGGCCATCGCGCAGCGGCTGGCGCCGTCGTCGCCGGCCTGCCAGCCGGCGCCGGCGTCGGCCTCTGCGCTGCCCGCGCGCACCAGGCCCAGCGTCGGCAGCAAGCTGTTCACGGCCGCGTGGGTGCGGGCGTAGGCAATCGCCAGGTCGAACTCGGCGTTGGCCACGGCGCGGCGCGCGGTGTAGGTTTCGTTCTCGGCGTTCAGCAGGTCCAGCAGGCTGCGCTGGCCGATGTCGAACTGCTGGCGGTAGGCGTCGCGGGCACGCTGGATGGCGGCGGCGTTCTTGTCGAGATGGCGCACCTGCTCGCCCAGGCGGCCGGTGTCGTTGTAGGCGATCGAGGCGGTCTGGCGCACGTCGCGGCAGGCGCGGTCGCGCTGGTCGGCGGCCTGGTTGGCCAGGTCGGCGAACTGGCGCGCGCGGGCGTCGTTGCTGCCGCCGTTGTAGAGGTTCCAGTTCAGCACGATCTCGGCGCCGAAGTCCTGCGTCTGGCCGGCCGAGCCGCCCAGGTTCTTGCCCAGGCTGCTGCGCAGGCGCGCTTACACGCGGCTGGTAGGCGCTGCGCAGGCCCTGGGCCTGGCTGCGCAAGGCACGCATCGACTCGATCGCCGCGCTCACGCCGGGGTTGCGCGAGGTGGCCAGGTTCAGCGCCTCGGCCGCGCTGGTGGGCAGGCCGGTGGACAGGTTGGCGGGCAGGTTGGCGGGCAGGCTGGCGGGCAGGCCAACCGCAGGCTCGGCCTTGGCCGCCGGTGCGTCGCCGACCACGCGCTGGTAGCGCGCCGTCACGTCGTGCAGGTTGGCGACCTCGCTGTTCAGGTTCGATTCGGCCAATGCCAGCCGGGCCGCCACCTGCTGCAGGTCGACCCCACGGCCCACGCCGGCCTTGAAGCGGCTCTGGATCTGCTCGTGCGAAAGTTTGTGCTGCACGTAGTTGTCTTCGGCCAGCTCGACCAGGCGGCGGTAGCGCAGCACGTCGTAATGCGCGCGGGCGGCTTCGAGCGCGGCCTGCTCGCTGGCGTCGACGAACTCGAACCAGCGCGCCAGGCGGTGGTGGTCGAGCCGCTCCACCTCGTTGCGGGTGGCGTTGCCGTCCCACAGCATCTGGGTCAGGCTCAGGCCCACGCCGTGCTGGCCGAGGCTCTGGCTGGCCGGGTTGCGGTTGTCGTAGCGGTCACGCGTCTGGCCGACGTCGGCATTCGCGTCGATGCGCGGGCGGTAGGCACCGCGCGCGCCGTCACGTTCGTGGCCGGCGGCGCGGTAGGCGTTGTAGCGCGCCGTCACGTCGGGGTTGGACGCCACCGCCTTCTGCGCCGCGCTGCGCAGCGCCTCGGTGGCGGTCGGTTGCGCGGCGGCCGGTTGCGCCGCGGCGGGGCCACAGGCCATCAGCGCGGCCAGGGCCAGGGCGGTGAACGGAGTCGAGTTCTTGATCATGCGCACGTCCTGCAGAGGTCGGGGTGACCACCCGATGGAGTCGCCCCGGAAGGCGAGGTCACCTGTCTGCTCTTTCGGCAGGTGCGCGCCCTTCTGTAGTGCGCGCATGCGCTTCGGATCTGGCTATCCGTTGACTTTGAGGTTTCCGTCCGCCAGCAGCTGGTCGATGATCTGCTGCGTGTTCTGCGTGCCGGCGTTGCTCAGGTCCACGTTCTGCAAGGTGATGGTCTGGTCGACCGCGCCGGCGTTGAAGCCCGCCGCGAAGCCGCCGCCACTGCTGATCTGAACCACGGTGGACGAACCGACGCTGCTGAAGTGCAGGTAGTTGTCGAGGTTGCCAGCGCTTTCGCCGATCAGCAGGTCGGCCAGGTTCAGGCTGTCGCCACCCACGCCGCGGGTGAAGTCGGCCACCGTGTCGTTGGCGGCCGCCCCTGGCGTGCCGCGGTCGGCCAGGGTCCACTGGAACACGTCGGCGCCGGCGCCGCCGGTCAGCACGTCGTTGCCGGCGCCACCGTACAGCAGGTCGTTGCCGGCGCCGCCGTCGAGCGTGTCGTTGCCGCTGCCGCCGTCCAGAACGTCGGCGCCGTCAGCGCCGTTCAGAACGTCGTCGCCGGCCCGGCCGAGCAGGTACTCGGCGGCGTTGGTACCGGTCAGCGTCTCGTTGCCCGTCGTGCCGACGAGGTTGATCAGGCCGTCGCCCGCGAGGTCGGTGGAGGCGAACACCGGCAGCACGTCGAGCTCGAGCGTGGTGCTGGCGCTGGTCTGGCTTGTGCCATTCGCCACTTCGGTGCTGGTCGCTGTGACGCCCAGGCTGAGGTGCCCGCTGACGGCCGCGCTGAACTGCAACTGCGCCGACGCCAGCTCGGAACCCGAGAGGGTGATGCTGCCGCCGCTGGCCACGTGGCCGGCCGGGTTGGCGCTGGTCACGATCACCGCACCGGCGGGCACGCCGCTGAAGGTGAGCGCGAGCGACTCGCTGCCGTCGCCGTCGAACAGCGCCGCGTTCACGTAGCCGGCCAGTGCCACCGAGGTGGTCGTGCCGCCGCCCGCATTGCCGGCGACCACGCCTTGCAGCGCGACGATCTCGGGGTCGTCGATCATCGCGCCGCGGCCGGCGGTGTTGAACTGCGTCGCGTCGGTGCGGATCGTCAGCGTGTGGTTGTTGCCGTCGCCGGCAAAGCTGAACTTCAGGTTGTGCCAGTCGAGGTGGGTGTTGGGGCTGGTGGCGGCGAATTGCTGGATCAGCACACCGTCGAGGTAGACGCCGATGCGCGTGAAGTCGGCCGTGAAGCCGGGCCGGCCGGCATAGTCCAGCGAGAGCTGGTAGACCATGCCCTGGACCGTGCTGACCTCACGCGACAGCCCCAAGGTCTGCACCAGGCTGCCGGCATTGTTGAGCTCGACGAAGTTGTCGCCGTTGCCGGCCGAAGCCACGATGAAGTTGTAGTTGCCGTCGATTCTTTGCTGCTGGTCGCCGTTGGCCCAGACCTCGATGCCGTTGATGCCGCCGGCAAAGGCGTCCGGGCCGTCCACGCGCGTCCAGCCTTCGAAGCTCAGGTTGGTCAGCTGCTCGCTGGTGGTGTTGGAGTTGGCGGCCGATTCCCAGCTGCTGCTGGCCACCAGCGCGCCGCCGGCCGTGGCCACGCTCAGGGTCGGCGTGTCGACCACCGAGGTGACGGTGATGTTCAGCGCCGCGGTCGCCGCGCCGCCGGCACCGTCGCTGACGGTGTAGGTGGCCACCGGCACGTTGCCGCTGTGGTTGGCCGCCGGCGTGAAGGTGTACGCGCCGCTGGCGGCGATGGTGAGTGTGCCGACGCCCGCGATCGTGGCCGACTGGCCGGCGCTGAAGCTGCCCGCGAGGCCGGCCACGCTGAACTGCGTGACGCTCAGCGCGCCGCCGTCGGGGTCGCTGTCGTTGCCCAGCACGTTGCCGGACACCGGCGTGTCCTCAGGCGTGGTGGCGCTGTCGTTCACGGCGATCGGCGCGTCGTTGACCGGCGTCACGTTGAGCGTGAGCGTGCCGTTGACGCTGGCTGCTCCGTCGGTGGCGCTGTAGGTGGCCACCGGCACCGCGCCGTTGTAGTTGGCGGCCGGCGTGAAGGTGTAATTTCCGTTCGCGGCGATCGTGAGCGTGCCCACGCCGGCAAGCGTGGCCGTCTGCCCGGCTGTGAACGAACCGGCGATGCCCGCGACCGTGAAGCCGGTGACGCTGAGCGGCTCGGCATCGACATCGCTGTCGTTGGCCAGCACGTTGCCCGAGATCGGCGTGTCTTCCGGCGTGCTGCCCACATCGGCCACCACTTGCGGCGCATCGTTGCTGCCGGTCACGGTGATCGACAGCGTCGTGCTGGCCGTGCCGCCCTGGCCGTCGCTGACGGTGTAGCTGAAGACCTCGGTCGCGCTCTCGCCGCTGTCCAGCGCCTGCGCTGCGGCGCCGGGGGTGTAGGTGTAGGAACCGTCGGCGTTCAGGGTCAGGCTGCCGTAGCTGCCGGCCAAGGCCGCGCCGACGGCCCCCGGCACAGCGCCGAAGGCAACGCCGGAGACGACCAGGGTGCCGCCATCGCTATCACTGTCGCGCCCGGCGGCCACGGCGGCGCTTTGCAGCACGCCGTTGGCGGCCGACACGCTGAGTGCAGCGTCTTCGCTGGTGCTGCCCAGGTCCGCAAGGGCGATCGGGCCGTCGTTGACCGAGTTCACGGTCACGTTCACGGTGGCAGTCTCGGTCACACCACCGGAAGCCACGGTGTAGGTGAAGCTGGCGGGGCCGTTGTAGTTGGCCGTCGGGGTGAACACGAGTTGGCCGGAGGCATTGAGCGTGACGCTGCCGTTGGCGACTGCCACCGCCGCGCCGCCGGCCGAGATGGCGCTGCCGTTCACGGCAGTGATGGTGCGGCCGGCACCTTCGAAGCTGTCGTTGGCCAGAACAGAGATCGTGACCGGGCTGTCTTCGTTGGTGGTGACGCCGTCGTTGGCGATGTCGGCCACGGCCGAGATCGTGAGAGACACGGTGTCGATGTCGGATGCGACGCCGTCACTGGTGGTCAGGGTCAGCGTGGCGGGGCCGTTGTAGTCGGCGGTGTTGTTGAACGTGGTGCCGTTCA
>JANOQS010000171.1:0-2670 GCA_031414975.1 Methylibium sp.
GACGCTGAGTGCAGCCCACGCCACCGTGCAGTGGCAGTTGCGCCCCGCCATCGGCGAGATCGACAGCGTGATAGCTGCCATGGCCGACGCCGCGCTGGAGAGCACGCGCACGCCTTGATATGGCGTCGATGGAATAATGCCGTGATCCATCAGACGCACATTGACATATAACGGCGACCCATGAACCTGCACCAGTTCCGCTTCGTCCAGGAAGCGGTGCGCCACGATCTGAACCTGACCGAAACCGCCAAGGCGCTGTTCACGTCGCAGCCGGGCGTTTCCAAGGCCATCCTCGAGCTGGAGAGTGAACTCGGCGTGGACATCTTTGCGCGCCACGGCAAGCGCCTGCGGCGGGTCACCGAGCCGGGCGAGCAAGTGCTCAAGTCGATCGAAGTGATCATGCGCGAGGTCGGCAACCTGAAGCGCATTGGCGCCGAGTTCTCGAACCAGGACGCCGGCACCCTGTCGATTGCCACCACGCACAGCCAGGCACGCTACTTCCTGCCCGGGCCGGTGGCGCAATTGCGCCGCCTGCACCCGAATGTGGCCATCAGCCTGCACCAGGGTTCGCCGAGCCAGGTGGCCCGCATGGTGATCGACGAGGTGGCCGACCTGGGCCTGGCCACCGAGTCGTTGAGCGACGTCGATGGGCTGGTCACCCTGCCCTGCTACGAGTGGCACCACGCCCTCGTGATGCCAGCCCGGCACCGCCTGGCCACGCTGGAGCGCATTTCGCTCGAAGACCTGGCGGCCGAGCCGCTGGTGCTGTACCACCCGTCGTTCAGCGGGCGCACGCGGGTGGACCAGGCGTTTGCGGCACGCCGCCTCAAACCCAACATCGTGCTCGAAGCCATCGATGCCGACGTGATCAAGACCTACGTGCGGCTCGGCCTGGGCGTGGGCATCGTGGCCGAAGTCGCGGTGCGCGACGACCCGCCCGGCGGCGATCTGGTGTCGCGCCCGGTGGGCCACCTGTTCGGCCAGAACGTCACCCGCATCGCCTTCAAGCGCGGCGCCTACCTGCGAAACTACGTCTACACCTTTGCCGAGATGATGTCGAACCGCCTGAGCCGCGCACTGATCGCGCGCGTTCTGGCCGGCGACCCGCAGGACTACCAACTCTGAACCTTCATCTGCCATGACACCCGCCATGCCCAGCACCACGCACCGAACGCCCCCGCTGACCAGCCGCCTGCCGCAGGTCGGCACGACCATCTTCACCGTGATGTCGGCGCTGGCGCAGCAGCACGACGCCGTCAACCTGGGCCAGGGTTTCCCGGACTTCGATTGCGACCCGAGCTTGCTCGACGCCGTTGACGCCGCCATGCGTTCAGGCCTGAACCAGTACCCGCCGATGACGGGCGTGGCCGCGCTGCGTGAGGCGGTTTCGGCCAAGGTCGCCGCGCTCTACGGCCACCCCTACGACCCGGCCACCGAGATCACGATCACCGCCGGTGCCACGCAGGCCATCCTGACCGCGATCCTGGCCATCGTGCACCCGGGCGACGAGGTCATTGTGCTGGACCCGTGTTACGACAGCTACGAACCGAACATCGCGCTGGCCGGTGGCGTGACGGTGCATGTGCCGCTCACGCCGGGCAGTTTCGAGCCCGACTTCGGCAGAATAGCCGCGGCCATCACGCCACGCACCCGCGCGCTGATCGTCAACACACCGCACAACCCGAGCGCCACGGTCTGGTCTGCCGCCCACATGGAACGGCTGGCCGAACTGCTGCGCCCCACCGACGTGCTGCTGATCGCCGACGAGGTGTACGAACACATGGTGTTCGACGGCCAGCTGCACCAGAGCGTGTCGCGCTGGCCCGAGCTGGCGCAGCGCAGCTTCGTGGTGTCGAGCTTCGGCAAGACCTATCACGTGACCGGCTGGAAGGTCGGCTACGTGGCCGCGCCAGCTGCGCTGACGGCGGAGTTCCGCAAGGTCCACCAGTTCAACGTCTTCACCGTCAACACGCCGATGCAGCATGGCCTGGCGCGCTTCATGGCCGACCCGGCGCACCACCTGGGGCTGCCCGCGTTCTACCAGCGCAAGCGCGACCTGTTCCGCGCCGGCCTGGCCAACACGCGCCTGCGCCTGCTGCCCAGCCAGGGCAGCTACTTCCAGTGCGTGGACTACTCGGCCGTGAGCGAGCTGAAGGAAGAAGGTTTTTGCCGCTGGCTGACGGCCGAAGTGGGCGTGGCGGCGATTCCGTTGTCGGCCTTCTACCAGGGCGGCTACGAACAGCGCTTTGCGCGTTTCTGTTTTGCGAAGAAGGACGCGACGCTGAACCTGGCGCTGGAGCGGCTGGCGCGGCTGTGAGCTGCGCTTGCCGCGATCGATCCCGCGCTCGATCCCGCGTGCGACCGCTGATCAACGGCGGATGATGCTGCCCGGTTTGAGCGGGTCGTCGACCAGGTCGAGCGGCCCCAGATCGAGCGACAGGCCGCCGTCGTCCTGCTTCGAATCCGGCCCTTGCGACGCTGCTTCACCGCCCGGCTTGGCCGCTGCAGCGCCGCGGCTGGCCATGATGGCCGGCATCGACGCCACCAGGCGCGAGACCGGCGCGTTCGGCGTATCGGTATCGATCGGCAGCAGCAGGTCGACGGCATTTCCGTCGTCGGCCTTGTGGGCGAAGTCGCGCGCCACGGCGTACAGGAACAGCAGTTCGCGGT
>JANOQS010000172.1:0-23104 GCA_031414975.1 Methylibium sp.
CTCGATATTGGCGCCGTCGTCGGTGCCAATGGTCAGTGCGCCGTTGAGCGCCAGTTTCATGTTGCCGGTGCCCGAAGCTTCGGTGCCGGCGGTCGAAATCTGCTCCGACAGGTCGGCGCCCGGCATGATGACCTCGGCCACCGAGACGCCGTAGTTCGGGATGAACACCACCTTCAGCCGGCCGGCCACGCGCAGGTCCTTGTTGACCACCGCGCCCACGTCGTGGATCAGCCGGATGATGTTCTTGGCCATGTGGTAACTCGACGCCGCCTTGCCCGCGAAGATGACCGTGCGCGGCACCCAGTCTGCTTTCGGGTCCGCCAGGATCGCCTGGTAGCGCGTCACCACATGCAGCAGGTTCAGCAACTGACGCTTGTATTCGTGGATGCGCTTGACCTGCACGTCGAACAGGCTGGAAGCATCGGCCTCGATGCCGGTGGCGCGTTCGATGTAGTCGGCCAGGCGTTGCTTGTTGGCGCGCTTGATGGCCATGAAGCGTTGGCTGAAGGCCGCTGCGTTCTTCTGCTGCTCCAGCCCGCGCAACAGGTCCAGGTCGAGCCGCCAGGCGCTGCCCAGCGTCTCGTCCAGCAGCTCAGCCAGCCCCGGGTTCGCCTGCGACAGCCAGCGCCGCGGCGTGACGCCGTTGGTCATGTTCGTGAAGCGCTCGGGCCACAGGCTCGCGAAGTCGGCGAACAGCCCGGTCACCAGCAGGTCGGAGTGCAGCGCCGACACGCCGTTGACCTTGTGGCTGCCGACGATCGACAGGTTGGCCATGCGCACACGGCGTTCGCCAGCTTCGTCGATCAACGACAGGCGGCTCAGGAAGCCCAGGTCGCCCGGCTTGTGTTTGGCGGCGAACTCGAGGAAGTCCTGGTTGATGCGGAAGATGATCTCCAGGTGGCGCGGCAGCACGTGCTGCATCAGCGCCACCGGCCAGGTCTCCAGCGCCTCGGGCATCAGCGTGTGGTTGGTGTACGAGAACACTTTGGTGCACAGCGCCCAGGCCTTGGCCCAGGTCAGGCCGTGTTCGTCGCACAGCAGCCGCATCAGCTCGGCCACGCCGATGGCAGGGTGGGTGTCGTTCAGGTGGATCGCCACCTTGTCGGCCAGGTTGGCCAGGCTGGGGTGCTCCTCCAAGTGGCGCTTGACGATGTCTTGCATCGACGCGGCAACGAAGAAGTATTCCTGACGCAGCCGCAACTCGCGGCCGGCCGGCGTGCTGTCGTTCGGGTACAGCACCCAGGAGATGTTCTCGTATTCGTTTTTCACGCCGGCGGCACGTGCGTAATCGCCGGTGTTGAAGGCGTGCAGGTCGATGTGCGCTGGCGCCTCCGCTTTCCACAAGCGCAGGGTGCTGACGCGCTGCGTGCCGTGGCCGGGCACCACCATGTCGTGCGCCTTGGCGGCCACTTCGGCAGCGGGGCGCCACACCGCCTTGTCACCCTGGTGTTCGACCCAGCCGCCAAAGCGCACCGGATAGCTGACGCCGGCGCGCGGGAACTCCCACGCCGTGCCATTGGTGAGCCACGGGTCGGGGTACTCGACCTGGCAACCGTCCTGGATCTGCTGCGCGAACATGCCGTATTCGTAGCGGATGCCGTAGCCGAACGAAGGCAGGCCCAGGGTGGCCATCGAATCAAGAAAACACGCCGCCAGCCGGCCCAGGCCGCCGTTGCCGAGCGCGGCATCGGCCTCCTGGTCGGCCACGTCTTCGAGCTTCTGGGCGTGCGCGGCCACCGCCGCAGCGGCGTCGTCGCGCAATTCCAGTGCGGCCAACGCGTTCGACAAGGTGCGCCCGATCAGGAACTCCATCGACATGTAGTACACCCGGCGCGCCTTCTCGGCACGCTCGCGCGTCTGCGTCTGGACCCAGCGAGTCGAGAGCTGCCGGCGCGCCAGTTGCGACACCGCCTGCATCAGGTCGGTGGGCGTGGCGTCGGGCGGGTTCACCCCCACCGTCTGCAGCAGGAGTTGTTCGATGCCGGTGTGAACGGCAGCGGCGGAAGCGGAAGGAACTGAAGTCACCAGGATGTCCTTGTGTTTTTCGGCGGCTAGTTTGAGGCACGCATTGTGGGGCGTCAATCGACGCGGAACAGGCCATGCAAACGCCGTGCCGCGACGTTTCGGCGGAGCCGCGTTACAGCGCGGTTACGGCGCGCGAGCGTTCTGCGGCGTGGGTTTCACCCGGTTCCGAAACCGGTCTGCCGGGCCAGAATGCCGGGGCGGTGGCCCGCCGTCGTTGCGCCTGCGCTTCAACAAGGTCATCATCCCCAAGCCAGCAGAACAATCGGAGGAGTCATGGAACCCAAGGAACTCGCGCTCAATCTCGACCTCCCCAAACGCACCGTGGCCCTGGTTCTGGCGGGTGGCCGCGGCAGCCGCCTGAAAAGCCTGACCGACCGGCGCGCCAAACCGGCGGTGTACTTCGGCGGCAAGTTCCGGATCGTCGACTTCGCGTTGTCGAACTGCCTCAACTCCGGCATCCGGCGCATCGGCGTGATCACGCAGTACAAGTCGCACAGCCTGCTGCGCCACCTGCAGCGCGGCTGGGCGTTCCTGAAGACCGAGATGAACGAGTTCGTCGACCTGCTGCCAGCCCAGCAGCGCATGGACGAAGAAAGCTGGTACCGCGGCACCGCCGACGCCGTCTACCAGAACCAGGACATCCTCGACGGCTACGAAGCCGACTACGTGGTGGTGCTGGCCGGCGACCACATCTACAAGCAGAACTACGCGCTGATGCTGGCCGACCACGTGGCCAAGGGGCGGCCGTGTTCGGTCGGCTGCATCGAGGTGCCGCGCGCCGAGGCGAGCGCCTTCGGCGTGATGGCGGTGGACGCCGACTGGTGCATCACCGAATGGGTCGAGAAGCCGGCCAACCCGCCACACATGCCCGGTAACGAAGAGGTTTCACTGGCCAGCATGGGGATATACATCTTCGACGCCAAATATTTGTACGACGAACTCGCGCGCGATATGGCCGACCCCAACTCGACTCACGACTTCGGCAAAGACATCATTCCGCATGCGGTGCGCAACGGCTGCGCCAGCGCGCACCACTTCGGCCTGAGCTGCGTGTCGAACAAACCCGGCGAAGAGCCTTACTGGCGCGACGTGGGCACGATCGACGCGTACTGGGATGCCAACATCGACCTCACCGCCACCGACCCGCTGCTGAACCTGTACGACACCACCTGGCCGATCTGGACCCACCAGCCGCAACTGCCGCCGGCCAAGTTCGTGCACAACCAGGAAGACCGGCGCGGCATGGCGATCGAGTCGATGGTCTCGGGCGGCAGCATCATCTCCGGCCATGTGTTCCGCTCGGTGCTGTTCTCCAGCGTGCGGGTGCATTCGTACTCCACCGTCAACTGGTCGGTGCTGTTGCCGGGGGTTGAAGTGGGCCGCCATGTGCGGCTCACACGCGTGGTGGTAGACCGCGGCTGCATCTTGCCCGACGGCCTGGTGATCGGCGAAGACGCGGTGGCCGATGCGGAGCGGTTCGAACGCACCGACAACGGCATCACGCTCGTCACCGCGGCCATGCTGGCCCGCCTCGCAGCCTGAGTTGCCTGCCGATGAGAGTCCTGCACGTCGCGGCCGAAATCTTTCCGCTGATCAAGACCGGCGGCCTGGCCGACGTGGTGGGCGCGCTGCCGCAAGCGCTGATCCAGTCCGGCGCCGATGCCCGGCTGCTGTTGCCGGGCCTGCCGGCGATTGCCGACGCGGTGCTGCACCAGAAGACGGTCTGCACATTAGGCGCGATGTTCGGCGCCGGGCGCGTGACCCTGCGCCTGGGCCAACTGCCCTACAGCCACGTGCCGGCTTACGTGATCGACGCGCCTTACCTGTACCGCCGTGAGGGCAGCCCCTACCAGTCCAGCGACGGCACCGAGTGGGGCGACAACCTGCAGCGCTTCGGCCTGCTCGGCTGGGTGGCCGCGCACCTGGGCGCGGGTGAGCTCGACCCCGGCTGGGCGCCGCAGGTGGTGCATGCGCACGACTGGCATGCCGGTTTGACCTGTGCCTACATGGCCGCCCACCCGCCCACGCGCGCACTCTCGGTGTTCACGATCCACAACCTCGCGTTCCAGGGCCTGTTTGCGCAGGCCGACTTCGGCATGCTCGGTTTGCCGGCACGCTTTCTGGTGTCGCACGGGGTCGAGTTCCACGGCCAGGTGTCGTTCATGAAGGCCGGGCTGAAGTACGCCCACCGCATCACCACCGTCAGCCCGACCTACGCTGCCGAAATCGCCACGCCCGAATTCGGCGCCGGGCTCGACGGTGTGATTCGCGGCCGGGCCGGGCATGTGTCGGGCATCCTGAACGGCGTCGACGGCACGATCTGGAACCCCGAGAAAGACACCGGCCTGGTGGCGCGCTACACCGCACAAGACTTTCGCGGCAAGGCCTTGTGCAAGCAGGCCCTGCAGACCGAACTGGGGCTCGACGTGCAGGCCGACGCGCCGGTGTTCGGCTTGGTCAGCCGCCTGAGCGCGCAAAAGGGGCTCGACCTGTTGCTGGGCGCCTTGCCGGGCATGCTGCGCCGTGGCGGGCAACTGGCGCTGCAAGGCACCGGCGACCCGGCACTCGAAGCCGCCTTTTCCGCGGCGGCCGCAGCCCACCCGGGCCGGGTGGCGGCGCGCATCGGCTACGACGAGGCGCTGGCGCACCGGCTCATCGCCGGGGCCGATGCGATCCTCGTGCCGTCACGTTTCGAGCCCTGCGGGCTGACGCAGTTGTATGGGCTGCGCTACGGCACCTTGCCGGTGGTGCGGCGCGTCGGCGGGCTGGTGGACACGGTGGTCGATGCCAGTGCCGACGCGGTGGCGGCCGACCGCGCCACGGGCTTCGGCTTCGACGCCGCCAGCCCGGCCGCGCTGGAGCAGGCGATGCAGCGTGCGATCGACGTCTTCCACCAACCGGCGCTGTGGCGCCAGCTGATGTTGCGCGCGATGGCGCAGGACTATTCGTGGGAAGGCGCGGCGCGCAAGTACATGGCGCTGTACGCCGAGACGACAGGAACGCGGCCGGCCGTGCGCAGCGCCGCCTGACGCCGGGAGGTTCGCTGTCAGGTGCGTCAGGTGCGTCAGGCGGCCCGTTGCTGCCGGACGATCGTTACCGGCACCGGCGAGTGGTGCACCAGCGCCTGCGACACCGAGCCCAGCAACGCGTGCCGCAAGGCGCCCATGCCGCGCGCGCCCATGATCACGGCGTCGCAGCCATGGCGCTCGATCAACTCCACCAACGTGTGGCCGGGGTCGCCCGAAGCGATCTCGCGCTCGAAGGCCAGCCCAGCCTCCTGCAGCAGCGCCTGCGCTGCCTCCAGCGAGTGGCTGCCGGCCGCGCCGCTGACACGTTCGAGCACCTCGGCGTCGGGCGCCAGCACCATCTCGTACAGATAGGTCGGCTCCTGCACATTGGCCAGCACGAAGGTCGCGCGCAGGCCGTTCTGGGCCAGGTGGATCGCGAACCGGACCGCTTCGAGCGAGGGCTCCGATGCGTCGACGGGGAGCAGGATCTTCATGGGGTCTCCAGCGTTGCGGCATCAAGAGTCGAGCCTACGCCGATTCGGGCGGCGAGGGCTTGCTTCGCATCCAAGCGACGCCGCCGGCGGCCAGGGCGTCGTGAGCGTACGAGGTGATCTCGTACGGGTTGCCGTCGGGGTCGGCAAAGTAAAGCGACCACGACACCTGGTGATCGACCGCCTGAACCGGCTGCCCCAGCACCGTGCCCAGGTGCGTTTGCCAGGCCATGAACTCGGTGGCCGTTGCGGCCAGTGCGATGGTCGAGCGGCAGAGTTGAGGCGGCCTTTCGAACAGCGCCAGATGCACGCTGCCCGAAGCGTCGGCCAAGGTCAACGGGCCGCCATCTGACGCCCAGAACGCCAGTTCGGGCACGCGGCTGAAACCGAGCACATCGAAGTACCAGCGTTCCGACGCGTCGCGGTCGGCCACAAAGACATGAATGTGGTCTATGCGTTCGAGCCGGGGTGGCATGACGTGCTCCGCAGTGTCGGGACGAACCGCGCTACAGCCGGGTGACCATCGGCAGGGCCTTCGCGTCGCGCGATGCACGCCGGGCCAGATCGGCATCGAGCGTGGCGAAGTCGTCGCAGCCCTCGCTCAGCGCATGGTGCAGGGCATCGGCGAAATCCCAGCCCTGAGCGACCCGGGCGGCCGCTGCGAGCACGGCCTTGCGTTCGCCGAGCACCACGTTGCCGAGCGCCGCGATGCCCTCCAGCGCCCGGGCGATCACCGTGGGTGCAAAGGCGTAGCGCGAGCGCAGCACCCATTCCAGCTCCAGCATCACCGTCACGGGGACGAAGATGTCGTGCCCGCCCAGCACAGCCTCGGCGCGCGCGGCCTGATCGGGGTCATCGCGCACCAGCGCGCGAACCAGGACGTTGGTGTCGATCGCGCGCAAGCGTCAGCCCTTGTAGTCGGTGACACGCATGGCATCGATCGACACCGGAGGGCCTTCGTACTGCAGAAGGGATTGAAGCTGCTGCAAGCTCACTGTCTTTTTCGCCGGGGCAGGTGTGATCAGTGCCTTCTTGCCGTCGAGCTTGACGGTGACCCGCATGCCTGGCTTCAAGCCCAGGGCCTTGCGCACCGCGACCGGCAACACGATCTGCCCTTTGGTGGAAATCAGCACGGTGCTCATACCGGGCCTCCGAGGATGTTTTACCAAGTGGGTATTTTAGAGCGCTGGGGCAGGAGCTCGAGCAGCTTGTGAGCGGTACTGCGATATGCTGGATATCCATCCAGTTGTTTTGCCTGCCAGCCATGCTGCCCCCCTACGCCGAACTGCACTGCCGCAGCAACTTCAGCTTTCTCACCGGGGCATCGCACCCGGAAGAGCTGGTGCTGCGGGCGGCGCAGCTGGGTTACAGCGCGTTGGCGATCACCGACGAATGTTCGCTCTCGGGCGTGGTGCGGGCGCACACCGAGGCCAAGCGCTGCGGGCTGCACTTGGTCATCGGCAGCGAGATGCAGTTGACCTTGCCGGTGCCGGCCGGCCAGGCCGTGGCCGAGCGCCATGCACGCCTGGTGCTGCTGGCGCAGACGCGGCGCGGTTCCGGCAACCGGTCGCCATGGATCACGGTGGCGCGCCGGCGCGCGGCCCAGGGCAGCTACCTCGCGCACCCGTCCGACCTCGAGGGCCGGGTGCCCAACGCGCCCACCCTGACCGGCCTGCCCGATTGCCTGGCGCTGCTGGTGCCGAGCGCGGACCAGCCGTTCGAGCCACTGTTCGCCCAAGCCCTTTGGCTGAAAACCTGGTTCCAGGAGCGCGCTGCGATCGCGCTGGAACTGCTGCACCGTGCCGGCGACGAAGACCTGACCGAGCGCGTGCGGCAGGTGGCCGAGCTGGCCGGTCTGCCCATCGTCGCGGCCGGCGATGTGCTGATGCACCTGCGCTCGCGCAAGCCGCTGCAGGACACGCTCACCGCCACGCGCGTGGGCCTGCCGGTAGCACAGTGCGGCTGGCGCCTGCAACCCAACGCCGAGGCGCACCTGCGTTCGCGCGGCCGCCTGGGCGCGCTGTACGAGGCGGCGTGGCTGCACAACACCTTGGTGCTGGCCGGCAGTTGCCGCTTTTCACTCGACGAACTGCGCTACGAATACCCGCAGGAGATCGTGCCCGACGGTGAAACACCGGCCTCGCACCTGCGAAAACTGACCGAAGCCGGCGCGCTCAAGCGCTTCACCCCGGCGAAGTATCCACACGGCATCCCACCCAAGGTTCGTGCGCAGATCGAACACGAGCTGGCGCTGATCGCGCAGCTGAAGTACGAACCGTATTTCCTGACCGTGGCCGACATCGTGCAGTGGGCGCGTGCGCAAGGCATCCTGTGCCAGGGGCGCGGCAGCGCGGCCAATTCGGCCGTCTGTTATTGCCTGGGCGTGACCGAAGTGGACCCGTCGCGCATGAGCACACTCTTCGAGCGCTTCATCAGCGCCGAACGCGGCGAGCCGCCCGACATCGACGTCGACTTCGAGCACCAGCGGCGCGAAGAAGTGATCCAGTACATCTACCGCAAGTACGGCCGCCACCGCGCGGCGTTGACGGCGGTGGTGATCTGCTACCGCCCGCGGAGTGCTGTGCGCGACGTGGGGCGTGCGCTGGGCATCGACCTGCAACGCATCGATGCCGTCGCCAAGAGCCAGCAGTGGTACGACGGCCGCAGCATTTCGACGGAGCGCCTGCGCGAGAACGGCTTCGACCCCGACGCACCGATCACGAAGCTGTGGGCCGAATTGACGCACCAGTTGATCGGCTTCCCGCGCCACCTGAGCCAGCACCCGGGTGGTTTTCTGATCGCGAAGGAGCAGATCGCGCAACTCGTGCCGGTCGAGAACGCCGCCATGGAAAACAGGAGCGTCATCCAGTGGGAAAAGGACGACCTCGACGCGCTCGGCCTGCTCAAGGTCGACGTGCTGGCGCTGGGCATGCTGAGCGCCATCCGCCGCGCGCTCGACTTCATCGGCGCCAAGCGCAACGAGCCGCTGATGATGCAGGACATCCCGGCCGAAGACACCGCCACCTACGACATGATCTGCGCGGCCGATACGGTGGGCGTGTTCCAGATCGAAAGCCGCGCGCAGATGAGCATGCTGCCGCGCCTGAAACCTCGCAAGTTCTACGACCTGGTGATCGAGGTGGCGATCGTGCGCCCCGGCCCGATCCAGGGCGGCATGGTGCACCCCTACCTGAAGCGCCGCAGCGGCGAGGAGCCGGTCGACTACCCGAGCGACGAAGTCAAGCAGGCGCTGGAGCGCACCTGCGGCGTGCCGATCTTCCAGGAGCAGGTGATGCAGCTGGCCGTGCTGGCGGCCGACTTCACGCCCGGCGAAGCCGACAGCCTGCGCCGCGCGATGGCGGCCTGGAAGCGCAAGGGTGGGCTCGGGCCCTTCCACGAGCGGCTGGTGGGCCGCATGGTCCAGAAGGGCTACGAGCGCGACTACGCCGAACGCATCTTCAAGCAGATCGAGGGCTTCGGCGAGTACGGCTTCCCCGAAAGCCACGCCGCCAGTTTTGCGCTGCTGGTGTACGTGAGCTGCTGGATGAAGCGGCACCACCCCGACGCCTTTCTGGCCGCGTTGCTGAACAGCCAGCCGATGGGCTTTTACGCGCCCGCGCAACTGGTGCGCGACGCGCGCGAGCATGGCGTGCAGGTGCGCGCGGTCGATGTGCGCTTGAGTGGGTGGGAGAGTTCGCTGGAAGCAGGCGAGGGCGCGCAACTCCATCCCGTCCGCCTTGGCCTCGACCGCATCAACGGCCTCTCCGAAGACGCTGCCCAGCGCATCGTGCAAGCCCGCGCGCAATCACCCTTCACCACCCCCGAAGACCTGGCCCGCCGCGCCGCGCTGAATGCGCACGACCTGCAAGCCCTCGCCGATGCCGGCGCCATGAACGGCCTGGCCGGCCACCGCCACCAGACCGCCTGGGCGGTGGCCGGCATCGACACGCGGCCGACTGAACTGCTGCGCCAGACCCGCGTGCACGAAGCCGCCGCGGTGCTTGCGCCGCCCACCGAAGCGCAAGACATGCTGGCCGACTACCGCGCACTCGGCCTGACCTTGGGCCGCCACCCGCTGGCCTTGCTGCGCGCGCAGCTCGATGCTTTCAAGATCCAGCCCGCGGCGGTGCTGCGCGGCTACCCGAACGGCCGCATCGCGCGCGCCAGCGGCCTGGTCACGCACCGCCAGCGCCCCGAGACGGCCAAGGGCACGGTGTTCGTGACGCTCGAAGACGACACCGGCGCCGTCAACGTGATCGTCTGGCCCGCGGTGGCCGAGGCGCAGCGCAAGCCGTTGCTGGCGGCGCGCCTGCTCACGGTGTTCGGCCAATGGCAGCGCGAAGGAGATGACGAACACGCGGTGATGCACCTGCTGGCCACCAAGATGATCGACCACTCGCACCTGCTGGGCGGGCTGGTGGGGCGCAGCCGCGACTTCCGCTGACGGATGTAGGACGATGCCGACAAATCCTTGCGCCAGCGTCCGAACGACAGCGGCCCGAGCCACCGGTAGATTCCACCAAACAACTTCCAAGGAGATTCCGATGTTCGCTATCAAGAACTCGCTGTACACCGTCGTCGCCGCCAGCGCCCTCGCGCTTGCCGCCTGCCAGCCCGCCGAAGGGCCGCTGGAACGCGCCGGCAAGTCGGTCGACAAGGCCGCAGAAAAGGTCGGCGACCAGGCCGAGAAGGTTGGCGACAAGATCAAGGGCGCAGTCAACGACGCGAAGAAGTAAGCCTCGTACTGCGGGTCGCCGGGCGGCAAGACCGGCGGCCGCGCTCCATCGACATTCTTTCGATAGAGTCGCGGCTGTCCTTTACGCCCGAGCCTCGCCCGCATGCTGTTCCTGTTGTCGCCCGCCAAGTCGCTCGACTACGACACACCCTCCACCGTCACGCGCCCGAGCACGCCCAAGTTCGTCGAGCGCTCGACCGAGCTGATCGAATTGCTGCGCCCCAAGAGCGCGGCGCAGATTGCCCGGCTGATGGACCTGTCCAAGCCGCTGGCCGAACTCAACGTGGCGCGTTATGCGGCGTGGCGCCCGCGCTTCACCGCAAAGAACAGCAAGCCCGCGCTGCTGGCTTTCAACGGCGACGTCTATGAAGGCCTGAACGCTGCCACCTTGAACGCCACCGAGCTGGCCTGGGCGCAGCGCCACGTGGCCATCCTGAGCGGCCTGTACGGCGTGCTGCGGCCGCTCGACCGCATGCAGCCGTATCGCCTGGAAATGGGCACCGCGTTGCGCAACCCGCACGGCAAGGACCTGTACGCGTTCTGGGGCGACACGATCACCGAACACCTGAACGCACGCATGGCCGGCCAGGTGTCGCCCGTGGTCGTGAACCTGGCGTCGCAGGAATACTTCAAGGCCGTGCGCCGCGAAGCGCTGAACGCCAGAGTGATCGACTGCGTGTTCGAGGACTGGAAGAGCGGCCGCTACAAGATCATCAGCTTTTTCGCCAAGCGCGCGCGCGGGTTGATGGCGCGCTACGCGGTGAATGAGCGCATCGCGCGGCCTGCCGGACTGAAGAAGTTCAACCTCGAGGGTTACGCGTTCGCCGCGGCGGTGTCCGAGCCGGACCGGCTGGTGTTTCGGCGCCGCATCGACGCCTGAGCAGACACCTCGCGACCCAATGAACATCCCGCGCCGCATCTTGCCGGCAGTGGCGCTGTCGCAATTCGCCGGCACCTCGCTGTGGTTCGCGGTCAATGCGGTGATGCCCGACCTGCAGCGCAGCGCGGCGCTGCCGGCGGCTGCCACCGGCTGGCTCACGGCGGCGGTGCAGATTGGTTTCATCGCTGGCACGCTGGCGTTTGCGCTGCTCGCGGTGGCCGACCGGTTTTCGCCACGCCTTGTGTTCCTGGTCTGCTCATTGGCCGGTGCCGCACTGGCCGCGGCGACCGCGCTGCTGCCGCCCACGCTGAGCTGGCTGATCGTGCTGCGCTTGGCCACCGGCGTGTGCCTGGCCGGCATCTACCCGGTGGGAATGAAGATCGCGGCCGGCTGGTACGCGCAGGGGCTGGGCTGGGCGCTGGGCGTGCTGGTCGGCGCCCTGGTGTTGGGCACCGCGCTGCCATTTGGCTTGCGCGCACTCGGCACGTCCTGGGCCTGGCAGACGGTGATGTTCGCAGTGGCGCTGGTCGCGGCTGGCGGCGGCGCGCTGATGGCGCTGGCGGTGCCCGACGGCCCGCACCTGGTGCGCGCAGGTGCTGGCGCCAGCCTGTCGCCGCGTGCGCTGGTCGTGATCTGGACCGACCCGCGCCTGCGCGCGTCGGTGCTCGGCTACTTCGGCCACATGTGGGAGCTGTACGCGCTGTTCGTGCTGCTGCCGACGATCGTCGCGCTGCGCTGGCAGGGCGCGGCGGCGTCGTGGTGGGTGTTCGGCGCGATTGCCGTCGGGGTGTTCAGTTGCGTGGGCGGCGGGCTGCTGGCGCGCCGCCTGGGCGGTGCGAGGGTGGCCGGCGCACAGCTGGCCTGCAGCGGCCTGTGCGGGCTGGTCTCGCCGTGGCTGCTGGACGCGCCACTGTGGTTGTGGGCGCCATGGCTGCTGCTCTGGGGTGCCACGGTCTCGGGCGATTCACCGCAGTTCAGCGCGTTGACGGCCACCAATGCGCCGCGTGCGCTGGTGGGCAGCGTGCTGACGCTGGTCAACAGCATCGGCTTCGCGATCTCGGTGGCCACCATCACCTTGTTCGCCAGCCTCGCCACCGTGTGGCCCCTGGCGCAGGTGCTTCCCTGGCTGGCGCTCGGGCCGGCGCTCGGCGTGGCGTGCCTCTGGCCCTTGCTCCGGCATCCGGCAAAATGGCGGTCATGAGCGATCAAGCCATCACGCCTGAGCTGCGCAAGTGGATCGTCGAGCAGGCGTCTGCCGGCCAGCCGCCCGAAGCGGTGCTGAAGTCCATGCTGGACAGCGGCTGGAAGGAAGACGTGGCGCTGGCTGCGCTCGAAGACACGTTGCGCGGCCACCTCGAAGACCATGCCAAGGCCGCGGGCCTGCCGCCGCCCACGGTCGTGCCCGAGCCGATGGTGGGTGAACTGACCGCCACCCTGCCGGCCGGCGACTGCAAGGTGCGGGTGCTGGCCAGCATGCGCAACCCGCGTGTCATCGTCTTCGGTGGTTTGTTGAGCGACGACGAATGCGATCAACTGGTCGAGCTGGCCCGGGCCCGCCTGGTGCGCTCCGAAACGGTCGAGACGGCCACCGGCGGCAGCGAGGTGAATGCCGCACGCACCAGCGACGGCATGTTCTTCTCGCGCGGCGAGACGGCCTTGATCAGCCGCATCGAAGAGCGCATGGCGAACCTGCTGGGCTGGCCGATCGAGAACGGCGAGGGGCTGCAGATCCTGCGCTACCGGCCCGGGGCCGAATACAAGCCGCACTACGACTACTTCGACCCGGCGCTGTCGGGCACGCCCAGCATCCTGAAGCGCGGCGGCCAGCGCGTGGGCTCGCTGGTGTGTTACCTGAACACGCCCGCAAAAGGCGGAGCCACGGTGTTTCCCGACGTGCACCTCGATGTGGCACCGATCAAAGGCAATGCCGTGTTCTTCAGCTATGACCGGCCCCACCCGATGACCCGCTCGCTGCACGGCGGCGCCCCGGTGATCGAAGGCGAGAAGTGGGTGGCCACTAAGTGGATGCGCGAGGGTCGCTTCGACTAGGCGTTTCCACTTGTAAGTTGGGTCGCGCCAGATTTCGATCCAGGGTTCGCTGTCAACCCTCCGCGTGCCGGGCCCGTTGTCATTTGCGAGCAATCTGCTCGACAACGTACCTTCCAGGAGAACACACATGAACAAAATCATCGCCGCCTTGATCGCTTCGGCCTTCGCCATGGGCGCCTACGCGCAAGACGCCAAGCCGGCCGCTCCGGCTGCCCCGGCTGCTGCTGCCGCTCCGGCCGCTGCTGCTGCCCCGGCCGCCGCCGCTGCCAAGAAGGAAGTGGCTGCCCCGGCCAAGAAGGCTGCGAAGAAGGCGGCTGCCAAGAAGAAGATGAAGGCCGACAAGCCGGCAGCCTGAATTCCGGCTGAAGCCCGATTGAAGCTCGCCTGACGAGTTCTCATCGCGCTGACCCAGCCCGGCCCCGGCCGGGCTTTTTTACGTTCGCCGGCCCCGGCCGGGCTTTTTTACGTCCGCCGGCCCCGGCTGGGCCTTCTTACGTCACGTCGCAGGGTGAACGCGCCGGGCAGGCCCGGCTCTTCGCATTGGGGATGTTCAAGTGCGCCTTGTGCGCTACAACGCGGCATGAAGCCAGATGCCACCCCAGCTGCGCGCACACCCTTGCTGGGCGAAGGCGCCCGCCCGCCGCAACGCGAGGTGCTGGCGCCGGGCCAGGCCGGCGCCGCTGCACCGCCGGGCCCGCAGACGGGCGCGCAACCGGCGGCCCCGATCATTGCGCTGCACGGCGTGGGCGAGTTCGCCCATGGCGACGTGATCGGCGAAATTGCCCGCCACCCGGTCTTTGCGCGCAGCGGCAACTTCCGGCGCGAAACCGTGTTTGCCGGCCAGTACCGCTTTACCGCGCTGCTCGAGGCGGGCCAACCCGAAGTCGTGCGGCGCATCCCGCGCATGCTCGAAATCAACTGGTCCGACGTGCGCCGTGCCATGCCCAACCTGCTCGGGCTGTTGCGCAATTTCGTGACCTTGCTGATGGCGCTCAACCGGGTCGGCGTGCATGGCGCGTATGCGTCCACCAGCCTGTCGGTGCGCCTGAGCACGGGCCTGGCGTCGCTGTGGCTGGTCGAGGCGGTGCTGGTCTGGGCCTCTCTCGCGCCGGCGCTGTCGGCCCTGCTGTGGCAACTGGACCCCGGCCAGCGCATGGCCACTGGTGCGCTGGTCGGGTTTGCCGCGCTGTACGTGGCCACGCTGGTGCGCGAAACCAGCGCCCCGATGGCAGTCGGCGGCGCGGCGTTTTCGGTTCTGGCGGTGTGTGCCGGCGGGTGGACCTGCTTTGTCGCCCAAGGCGAACTCAGCTTTGCCGCCGCGGCGGCCCAGTTGCACAGCTGGGCCACCCTGGCCGGCTGCACGGCGGTGCTGCTCAGCGCCATCGAAGTGATGCTGCGCCGGCGCCCGGAAGGTGAGGCCGACGCGCGCTGGATCCACCGCCTCGCGCGCATCGCCTGCCTGTGGTTGCCGCTGGTCATGCTGGTGGTGCTGCAACCGCTCACGGTGTCGGCGCTGCTGATCACGATGAACGCCGGCATGCGCACCGCGTGGGGCACGGCGTTCGCGGCCGGCGTGCCGTTCGACCCGCTCGACGGCCAGCGCGCGGCGAGCTGGATTGCGCTGGCGCTGGCCGGCACCGTGGTGCTTGGGGCACTGCAGTTCAAGCTGGTGCAGAGCCTGGGCCGCAACCGGGCGGTGCTGCTGGGGTGCGTGTTGGGGCTGGCGCTGCTGCTGTGCGCGCGCTGGCTCGAATCGGACGCCTTTCTTGGCTGCGAGCTGTGCCAGCAATGTGTTCGAACCGACTGGCTCGGCGCCGCTGGTCTGGTGCTGGTGCTCGGTGCCAGCCTCACCCGCCTGCTGTTTGCGCAGGGCGAACTGGCGCGCGACCGCACCGGCCAGCCCTGGTTCCCGGCCGGCGCGTTTGCGCGCTTCTGGGCCAGCGTGATGCTGGCCGTGATGCCGGTGGTGTTGACCGTCACCTTGTTGTGGCTGCTGGCCCGCGCCGTCGAGCATGGCGCAGCGCGCTCGACCACCGACGCGTCGGAGATCTTCCTGCAATCGACCAAGTACGCGCTGCTGCTGGCGCCGCTGGCCACCAAGCCATTCGCGCGTTTCCTCGATGCGCTCGGCGATGTGTTCTTCTACCTCGTGCGCCAGCGCAACCTGCACACCCGCAAGGACACCTTGCCGCGCCTGTGGAAAGCGATGCGCCTGCTCGACGACGGCACCGACGGCTGCCACGTCGTGGTGTTCGCGCACAGCCAGGGCACCGTCATTGCCGCCGGCATGTTCTCGCGCATGGCGCGCGTGCTGCTGCGCTCGCGCATGCGCCTGACCCTGGTGACGGTGGGCAGCCCGCTGACCACGCTGTACCGCAACTTTCTCGGGGCCCGGCTCGGCGCTGAATTCGCCGCGTTGTGCCAGTTGCAGCCCGAGCGCTTTCGCTGGTTCAACCTGTACCGCCCGGCCGACTACATCGGCGGCGAGGTCGAACTCGACGGGGTGGTCAACCGCGACCTGCTGACCCCCGGCGACCATGTGGGCTACTGGTGCGATCGCGAACTGCTCAAGTGGCTGAAGGACTTGTCGGAGGGCCGCGCCGCATGACGCCACACGCCGCGTGGCGTCACGCCGTCATGCCGTCACGCTCGACAGGTGCTCCGCGACGCTGACCCGCCAGCCCAGTTCGTCGGCAATGCGGGTGCGCAGCGTGTCGCTGGCCTGCGGGTCGCCGTGCACCACGAAGGTGTGGCGTGGCGGCGCCTGAAAGCCGCGCAGCCATTGCATCAACTCGTTGGCGTCGGCATGGCCCGAGAAGCCTTCGAGGTGGCTGACGCTCGCCTTCACCGCGACGTACTCGCCGAAGATCTTCACCTCTCTGGCCCCCTGGATCAACTTGGCGCCACGCGTGCCGCCGACCTGGAAGCCCGGGAACACGATGTGGTTGCGCGGGTTCGGCGCCATCGCCTTCAGGTGGTGCAGCACGCGCCCGCCGGTGGCCATACCGCTGGCCGAGATGATCACGTGCGGGTAGCGCGAGCGGCTGAGCTTTTCCGATTGCGCCGGCGTGGTCACGATGGTGACACCGTCGCTCAGGGTGGCCGCCTCGCGCGGGCCCAGGCGCAGCAGCTTGCGGTGCTTGCGGTACAGCGTGGTGGCGGTGCTGGCCATCGGGCTGTCCAGAAACAAGGGCAGATCGGCCGGAATCTCGCCAGCGTTCTTCAGCCGCTGCAGGCACAACATCAGCGCCTGCGCGCAGCCGACCGCGAACGACGGCAACAGCACCGAACCACCGCTGCGCACCGTCGCGCGGATGATGCTGCCCAGCCGCTGCTGCGAATCTTCTTGAGGGTGCAAGCGGTCGCCGTAAGTCGATTCGACCAGCAACACATCGGCATGGGCGATGGGCTGCGGCGGGGGCATCAACCAGTCGCTGTCGCGCCCCATGTCGCCCGAGAACACGAGCGTCTCGTCACCCGAGCGCAAGCTCACTGCATTCGCACCGAGCAGGTGGCCCACCGGCGTGAGTGCTACGCGCACGGTGCCGATGCGCAGCTCGCGCCCAGCCGGCAGCACGCTCAGGCGTGCGATCGCGCGCTTCGCATCGGCCGTGGTGTACAGCGGCAGTGCCGGCACGTGGCGCGAGAAGCCGCGCCGGTTCGCGCGGCGGGCGTCTTCTTCCTGCAGGTGCGCGCTGTCCAGCAGCAACACCTCGGCCAGGTCGCGCGTGGCCGCGGAACAATGCACCGCGCCTTTGAAGCCTTGTTTCACCAGCGCCGGCAGCCAGCCGCTGTGGTCCAGGTGCGCATGGCTCAGCACCACCGCGTCGATCTCTTTTGGCGCCACCGGGAACGGCGCCCAGTTGCGTTCGCGCAAGGTCTTGAAGCCTTGGAACATGCCGCAGTCCAGCAGGATGCGCTGGTCGCCGATGGCCACCAGATGGCGTGAGCCGGTGACAGCGTCGGCTGCGCCGAGAAAGCTGATTTTCATGACAGGGCTCGCCGGATTGGTCGACTGACCGCCGTGATGCTAGCCGCGCGAACTGCCGAATCACAGGTGCGGCATCGCGACAACCTGATACAGATCAAGGAGGCCGAGGAGCGCAATTGGCCGCGATCGCGTGTCTACTTCCGTGCTTGATCGCAGCGCGTTCGCTACAGACTTCGCTCGCTGCTCCACCGCGCCGATGCTGCGCCTCTGCCTGCAAGACCACCATGTTCAACAGATCCTTCGAGAGCACGAATCCGTCGCCGCCCGGCCGGATCGACCCGCGCCGTCGTCGCCTCGTCAGCGCGATCCCCGGCCTGGGCCTGTCCCTGGCCGGCGGAGGACTGCTGTCGGCTTGTGCCTCGGCGCCTTCGCTGCCGGCCGACGCGGTTGGGCACCCCGGCGTCGGGCACCCCGCGGTCGTGCCGTTTTCGCAGCTACCCGCCGATGGTGCGGTGCCATCGGGTTGGTCGCCCTACATCATCCGGCGCGACCTGCCCAAGACCTCTTATGCCGTCGAACAGATGGATGGCCGCACGGTGCTGCATGCCAATGCCGACTGCGCACGTTCCGGCCTGTACTGCCCGGTGGACATCGACCCGCTGGCCACGCCGTGGCTGCGCTGGCAGTGGCGCGTCGATGCACTGCACGAAGACGCCACCGTGGACGACGACGATGCCGAAGACACGCCGGTGCGCGTGATCGTCGCGTTTGCCGGAGACGTGTCGCGCCTGCCGCTGCGCGACCGTCTGTTCTACGAGCAGGTGGAGCTGTTCACCGGCAACAAGCTGCCGTTTGCCACGCTCACCTACGTGTGGGACGGGCAGTTGCCCGTCGGCCGTGTGGTGCCTTATGCGCGCTCGCCGCGCATTCAGTACCAGGTCGTCGAAAGCGGCCCGGCGCGGCTCGGCCAGTGGCTCAACTACGAGCGCAACGTGGTGGAAGACTTCACCAGGGTGTTCGGCCATGCGCCGCCTGGACACATCTCCAGCGTCGGTGTGCTGACCGACAGCGACGACCTGAAGAACCAGGTCGAGGCCTGGTATGGCGACATCGGACTGTTCGCCGGCCCCCAGGCGCTGGGCTGAGCGAGGCTCGTTCGCTTGCGTTCAGCGCCGCGCCTGGCGCGCCTGTTCGCGCTGCATGAAGAGGTAGAGGCCCTCGACCTTCTCGCGCGCCCACGGCGTCTTGCGCAGGAACTTCAGGCTCGAGGCCACGCTCGGGTCGCTGACGAAGCAGCGGATCGCGATGCGCTGGCCCAGTTCCGGCCAGCCGAAGTGCACCACCAGCTCGTTCAGCATGGCTTCGAGTGTGACGCCGTGCAGCGGGTTGCGCAGCTGGGGTTCGTTCATCGAGCCGCCGCCTTGATCATGTCGGCCGCCTTCTCCGCAATCATGATGGTCGGCGCGTTGGTATTGCCGCCGACGATGCGCGGCATGATCGATGCATCGACCACGCGCAGGTTCTGTACGCCGTGCACTTTCAACTGCTCGTCGACCACGTCGTCGGTACCCGGGCCCATGCGGCACGTACCCACCGGGTGGTAGATCGTGTCGGCACGCTCGCGAATGAACTGCTCGATCTGCGCGTCGGTCTGTGCGCTGGCCGAGGCCGGCAGCTCGGTGCCGCGGTAGCCCGCCAGTGCCGGTTGCTGCAGCAGGTGGCGCATCTGCTTGAAGCCACGTATCAGACGCTCCATGTCGTCGCGCTCGGCCAGGAAGTTGGGGTCGATCAGCGGCGCAGCAGCCGGGTCGGCGCTGGCGAGTTCGACCTGGCCGCGGCTCAGCGGGCGCAGCAGGCACACGTGGCAGGAGTAGCCGTGGCCGAACACGGTCTTGCGGCCGTGGTCGACCAGCTTGCCGATGACGAAGTGCAGTTGCAGGTCGGGCAGCGATTCGTCGGGATGGCTCTTGATGAAGCCGCCGGCCTCGGCGAAGTTGGTGGTGAGCATGCCGCTGCGCTGGCGGCGCCATTCGAGGATGCCTTTGACGGCGTTCCACGCACCGGCGAGGGACAGGCCGAACAGATCGGTCAGGTGCGGCGCGTTGACCACCTGCACCACGTCCACATGGTCGTGCAGGTGACGGCCGACGCCGGGCAGGTCGTGAACGGTGTCGATGCCGTGGCCTTGCAATTGCGCGCCGGGGCCGATGCCCGACAACATCAGCAACTGCGGCGACTGCAGTGCGCCAGCGCTGAGCAGCACCTCGCGGCGGGCCTCGACGCGGCGGATTTCGCCGCCGACGCGGAATTCGACGCCGGCCGCGCGCCGGCCTTCCATCACGATGCGCGTGGTGTGTGCGCCGGTGATCACTTCCAGGTTGGCGCGCCCCAGGTTCGGCGTCAGGTAGGCCTTGGCGGCGCTGAAACGTTCGCCGGCCTTGTGCGTCACCTGGTACAGGCCCACGCCTTCCTGCTGCGGCCCGTTGAAGTCGCGGTTCTCGGCGTAGCCGGCCTGCACACCCGCCTGAACAAAGATCGGCCCGAAGCGGTTCGGGCTGCGAAGGTCCATCACGTTCAAGGGACCGCCGGTGGCGTGAAACGCATCGGCGCCGCGCTCGTTGTGTTCGGCCCGCTTGTAGTACGGCAGCACGTCGTCGAAGGCCCAGCCGGGGTTGCCCTGCGCGGCCCAGTGGTCGTAGTCGGCGCGGTGGCCGCGGGCGTAGATCATCGCGTTGATCGAGCTCGAACCCCCCAGCACCTTGCCGCGCGGCTGGTAGCCGCAGCGGCCGTTCAGGCCGGCTTGCGGCACGGTTTCGAAGGCCCAGTTGGCCTGGCTGGTCTGGGCCATCAGCGCCAGGCCTGCGGGGCAGTGGATCAGCACGCTGCGGTCGGGTGGGCCGGCTTCGAGCAGGCAGACGCGCACGTCCTTGTCCTCGCTCAGGCGTGCGGCGAGCACGCAGCCGGCCGAGCCGGCGCCGACGATGATGTAGTCGAACATGTAGCGTGATGCGCGGCCCGAAGCGGCGCTGGCTGGTGGCGTCGCGGCATGTTAGCGGGGCGCCGAGGCGCAGATTAGAGGGCCCGGTCGACTTCGCGACCGCTTCTGCCAAGGGCCCGCGCAAAGGCTGCGGCCAGCGCCCGACCGCCGTTCGCGAACCGTCGTCGAACACCTCGTCGTTACGCGTCACGCCACCCGTCGGCCGTCGTCAGCGTCACGGCAACGCATCAGCCCGATCTTGCCGGCGGTGGTGTTCCCGTTGGAGGGGTTGACGGACTGGCCGTCGATTTCGCGCACCTGAATGGCGTGAACCTGCGATGCAAACGCAAGGCAGAGCAGGGTGCGAAGCGTGTGGGCTGCTCGTGGCCACAAGTGCATGAGCGGGTATTGTCGCCTCGGAGCTACATGCGCCCAGCCTGCGTGTCGCGCTCCCAATGTGCCGACTCAGACGTCTGGGTCGATTCGGAGTCGGCGCCGTGGGAGGGCCCCAGCGGCTTGCCGGTCTTGCGCGCGCGCAGCAGCATGTAGGCGCAGGTGGCGCTCCAACCCACGGCCAGAAACACATAGGGCCAAAGAGGTTCGGAATCTGAAAACACTTAGCAACTCCTTCGAAACTGATCCGATTCGACGCGCCGGGCGCTCAGAGCGCCCGCAGCAGGCGGCGAAAGAACGCCGGATCCTCGTTCTCTTCCACATGCAGAGCCGAAACGGCGTGGCGGGCGTCCAGGGCCGCCTGCAGCGCACCGGCGCGCGCCTGTTCCTGTTGCAGTTCAGCACGCAGGCCGTGAAGCGTTCTGTCCTTCGCGTCGAGTTGGTCGCACAGCGCCGCAACGCGGCTCGCAGCGGCGCGTTCGACCTGCCAGCCCCACAGGTGCCGAGCCAAGGCTCCGATCAGTACGCAGGCCAAACCCAGCGCGCCCAGCGTGAACCATGAAACTTCTTCAATCACCGGCATCAGGCAGTTCCCTTCATCGTCGGCACATTGATCCCGATACGGGCCAAAGTGCGATCCATGTTGTCTGCTCCGTGCATCATTCCCGAGCGGGGGGTGCCCGGTTGGCCGCTGCAGGTCCAGGCAATCACTGCCAAGCCCAACAGCCACGCCACCAAGATCACCCGCTTCTTCATGTGCCGTCGCTCCCTGGCGGTTGGTTCCGCCCTTGTGTCGGCATTGTCACGGGGGTGTTTGGCGGCTTCCAGGGCATGCGCAAGGGCGGCGCAGCACCGTGCATGAAATCGCTTCGATCCGTCGCGTGGGGGCCGCCAGGATGTGACATTTGTCGCCCCGACTTTCGGCCGCGAGGGGCGCCATCGATGCCAGCGAGGGCAACGACGGGTTCAGCGCGGCAGCGGGCGCCGGTGCGCCGGTTTAGCTTCCCGGCTCGACCGCGAGGTTCGTTGCCTCCTGGATCAGCGTCGCCCGCGCTGCGGGTGCCGGACGTGCCTGGGGCGAGCGACTGCGCTGCGTGCGAGCGCGCGAAGATACCTTGGCGAGCAGGTCCTGCAGGTCCTGCACCTGGCGTTCCAAAACGGCGATGCGGACTGCGTCATGCTGCGGCGCTCCGGCGTCGGCCATCAGTGAACGTTCGATCTGGAAGGTCTGCGCGTCGAACGAGAACGGCGTGGGGCTGGACTGGGCCCAATCGCTCTCCATCGCTTCGAGCTCGCGTTCGAGCGCAAAATTTCGGGCTCGCTGCGCATGCAGTTCGCCTTCAAGTTGGCTGTATTGCAGCCTCTGCGCGTTCAGGTCGGCCTGCAGCGTGGTCAGTTTCCCGGTGCGCTTTTGTCGCGCGCCGGATGAACGCAGGAACGCCCACAAACGCCCGACAGCCAGGCCCAGCAGCCCCATGACGATGGCGATCGCCCATGAAGCCATGTTCCACGAATCCATTCACCACGCTCCTTGACACGCCGCACCGCGGCGTCGCAACCGCATCATCCCCGGCATTATGTGCGCGCGCATCCCCACGTTCGTGGTCGCCCCAGGTGCGGCGCCGATCTGTCGCGAAGACGACATGATTTCGTGGTGCAGTGGCAGCGACTGTGCCTACTTGTTCCAGCGCTCGATGATGGCGGTCGGGCGCGTGATCGGCCGCGCGCTTTCCCAGGCGCGCGCGGCCCGCAGCACGCGTGCATCACTGAACATCGGGCCGACGATCTGCAGGCCCATCGGCAGCCCCGCGCGTGTCAGTCCACAAGGAACGGAGCAGGCCGGCTGCTGGGTCAGGTTGAACGGATAGGAGAAGGGCGTCCAGCCGAGCATGGCTTGCGGGCTCATCGGTGTGTGCCCGGCCGCGCGGGCTTCGAACGCCGGCACGGCGACCGAGGGTGTGATCAGCAGGTCGAAGCGTTGCATGAACTGGCGCATCTGCGCCCCCAGCGCGCCGCGTCGGGCGTTGAGCTTCTGAATGTCGAGCGCGCTCTGGGTCGAGCCCAGCGAGGCCTGCGCACGGAAGTCCGGGTCGACGAGTTCCTGCTGCTCGGGTGTGAGCGCGTTCCAGACCGTCCACGAGCCCAGGAACCACAAGCCGGTGGTGATTTCCAGCGGGTCTTCGAAGCCCGGGTCGACCTGTTCGACGTGCGCGCCCAGCGCCTCGAACTGCCGCGCGCCGGCCTGCACCGCGGCGGCGATCTCGGGATCGACGTTGCGGGCGTAACCCAAGGTCGGCGAGTAGGCAATCTTCCAGCCGCGCACGCCGTCGTCCAGGCCCGCCAGGTAATCGGCAGCGTCGGGCTGCAGCGAGGTCCAGTCGCGTGCATCGGGTTGTTTCAGCACGTTGAGCATCAGCGCCGCGTCGCGCACGCTCAGCGTGTGCGGGCCGATGTGCGCCACCGAACCGAACGGCGACAGCGGATGCGCCGGCACCCGGCCGAAACTCGGCTTCAAACCGAAGTTGCCACAGAACGCGGCCGGGATGCGCACCGATCCTGCCCCGTCGGTGCCCACGCCCAGCGGCCCCAGGCCGGCGGCCACCGCCGCCGCCGTG